>CAYPXJ010000016.1:0-17886 GCA_964414595.1 uncultured Rickettsiales bacterium | reverse complement strand
ATTCGCCTGGGCGCCTCGCTCTCGGGTGTAACTTTTGATGTACGTCAGCGCGGCGATGAGGTTTCGGCGCTGCTGCATTTTGGTACGCTTTCCAGTTATTATGCGTTTATGCGGCTGGTCGGCGGCGTTATGCGCAAACCTATTTTAAGCACACTGCAGGGCGACGTTATGGAACTGACGGTGCCGCTCGAAGATTTGGTGTTGATGGTGCTGGATCTTGACCTTGATGTGGAGGGTGATGCACGTGCGTATCAGGCAGCACGTCGCACCGTGATTGCAACGCTGACGAAATTACCGGAAGAAGCTCGCGAAAGCATGGATCTCGAAACATGGGATGCTATGGTTGCGAATTCGATTGAGCAAGTTACGTTGCAGCGTATTGAACAAGCAAAATTCCAAGCCTTGCCGCTGCCCGCGATTGCGAATTAATTAGCCATTAACGCACTTTTCTTTTTTTACGTTTCATGAAATGGTGCGTGCATGAAGGAATTTGACCTGATTGCAACCTATCTCAAACCTTTGGTAAAAAATGCGCCCGAAGCGCTTGGGCTTGCCGACGATGCTGCGATTATTCCTGGAGCGCGCGGCGAAGAATATGTGGTGAGTGCGGATGCGCTTATCGAAACGGTGCATTTCCCCAAAAACGCGCCGCCGGAATTATTGGCGCATAAAATATTGCGAACAAATCTTTCCGATATGGCGGCGATGGGGGCCACACCGCACTATTACACACTGACGGCGGGTTTTTCAAAACCGCCCAGTGCGGCATGGTTGAAAAAATTTACCAGCGCGCTTTCGGAACTGAACCGCGTTTATCGCGTGAAGTTAATTGGGGGTGATACGACGCGCGCGCCGGGAGGTATGTGCTTTTCTGTCACCCTATGGGGCACTGTGCCCAAGGGAAAAGCGCTGCGTCGGAATGGCGCGAAACCGGGCGATGCGGTCTATGTTTCCGGTGCGATTGGTGGCGCGTATTTGGGTTTAAAAAATGTGATGGGTGATGCGGATTTTCGTGCGTTTGAAAATTTTTATTGGAAGCCAGAGCCGCGCCTCACACTGGCAAAAAAATTGCGCGGCGTGGCCAGCGCATGTATGGATATTTCCGATGGTCTTGTGGCCGATTTGGAGCACCTAGCCAAGGCTTCGAAAGTGGGCATGGTGATTGAAGCCGAGCGCATTCCTACGCCGCAAACCTCTCTATCGAAATTAGAAATAATTACTGGCGGTGATGATTACGAACTCGTGTTTACGGTGCCAAAAAAATACGAAAAAAAATTGCCGAAGAAGGTGATAAAAATCGGCACGTGTGTGAAAGGTAAAGCAGTAAAACTGATGGATGCCCGTGGTCATGTTTTACGTTTAGGCAAAAAAGGCTACGAACATTTTTCTTAACGCCTGCGGCGTGATTTTTTCGCTGGTTTTTCTTTGCGCTCTTTTAGTTGATTGGCGATGATGATGCCGATCGAAAGCCATAAAATAAGCCATAATGGCCCGGGTGCTTTCACAATCTGACCGTGATCGGTCAGGCCGGAAATCAAGCCATGAAGCAATAACATCGCGGGCAAAATGGCGATGGTATTTTTGGATACCGCACGCCGAAGTGCATCAAACAAACATTTCAGCATCAAAATTAAAAACATCAGCGCACCCGGAATGCCAAGATGCAGCAAAGTGGCCAAATAAATGTTGTGCGGTCCAAAAGCGACAGGCGCGCCCGGCACTCTTTCCAGCGTGGTGCGCATGCCATGGCCAAGCCAAGGGCGTAGCTGAATTTTTTCAATCGTTGCCTGCCATAATGCAAAGCGGAAGGAATCTTTTCGCTCTAGCAGGGAGGTAACGTAGCCATGCAAAAGATCCTGCAAGCTGGGCACTAAACTTACAATCAACGCAAATAGAAAGAGAAAGGCAGAACCCAGGGCGAGCAAACGCGCGGGAGATTTACTATAAAGCAATGCGCCGAGAACGGTGCACAACGCGAATGCGAATAACGGTGTGCGGCTATGCGTCAGCAAAATCATAATGCCAATGCAGGCAAGCATGGCGAGATAGAAGAGGCGCGCTTTCCAACTGGTTTGCAGGTTGGCGACATACAGCGCGATAATGCCCGCCACACCATAGACAAGCGCACCGCCAATAGGGTGATCCGCGCGGCCAATGGGCACGAGGCGAGGATCGTGGCTGTGAGGCTCCATTAAGAAAAGGAGGATGGAAATACAGGCGCATATGCCGGCGAGAACTGCGACGGCAGATAAAAAACGTTGGATAAGCCGGGTATCGGCGTAGGTGAAAAATAAGATGGTGGTTAAGAGAAAGACGCTATTGGAAATGGTGTTCTCAATGGTTTTTGGCACACCAACATGGCCAGGTGTAAGCACGAGCGCGTGGAAAATTATATAACCAAATAAAATGAAAAATAACTTCACGATGGGAAGTTCGAAGATGCGAGCGGTTTGCGCCCGCTGCGTATAAGCGAAATAGAAAAAAGCGGGCGCCATTAAGCCATAAAAAGCGAAGGTAGTGCCGAAGGCTGCGGAAATAGGATACTGGATTAACACATAGAGCATGTAGCTCGCGAAAAGTAGCCTCGGAGCACGCTCTTTAGGGAAATGAACATGATTGGCGAAACGCCGTAAAGCAGACATGATTCCTCACTTGACCCCTGACGGTGCCGTTATAGGGGATGTTGCTTTTATCGCCTAGCGTAAATTTGATTTTGTCATCAAATTTTCACATTTTATCGGTAGAGTAAGGATAATTCGTTTTGCGTTCTTTTTTCTGTGTGTTGCAGGAAAGGGAATGCAAGTTTGGTAAGGAGGCCAAAAATGGCCAAGGGACCGCGTCTTCGATATACAATCGTGGGCAAGGAAGAGCACTTCCTTGCATTTACCTTCGGTGAGATACGTTTTGACGTACCTCGCGAGGGTTTGGAAACCCGAGAAGCGCTCCTTAGGCGCGCGTTTGCGAGTTCTGAGAAAGATGCCGATCGGCTTCTTCGCAAAGAATTCAGGGGCAGGGCTATTCTTGAAAGAGTCACGGATAGCAGTGTCTCTCAGATGGCTCGCGGCAGACTATGCCTGGTAGCTGGTTTCACAAATGAAAAACTCCGGAAGCTAGGTCTTTTTGACTCAGAACCGGTAGTTTCTGCAGAAATCTACGAAGGTGGGGATTAATCCCTTCCGAGAAAAGGAAAACCCTGGCTGAAGCCGGGGTTTTCTTTTTATCTCAGTGCCTTACGTAATGCCTACAATTTTATAAAAATCCCGTAAAGTTTCACAAAACTGTAACAATTCCCCGGTACGATAAGAGTATGAAAAAGGGGATTTACATGTTTGCGCTTTTAACAGGAATCACGGGCTGTAGTTACATTCCGACCTATGAACCGACGGGCTTTGGCTCCTATTCGCCAACGCCGCCGCTGCTTCGCGCCATTCCGGAAGGTAATGATAGTTTTAGCACGGGCTGGCGCGATGGCTGCAATACCTATCTCGGATTTGTGGGAGAGGGTGTGATGCGTATGCGTCCCTTTACCTTTGATGTGAATCGCTCGCTTAAAGACCCGCTTTACGCCGCCGGTTACCGCGAAGGCGCAAGCTTATGCACATTCTACACGAATACGAGGCCGAACTAATATGCCAACACTTATTCTCACACGTAAATATTTCCGAGTGCCGTATGCGCGCTTCATGTTGATATGCGCGATGCTTCTTATTGCGCTGATGGCGAGTGGTTGCGGCGAACGTTATCAAGGCAAGGCGGCCTATTCACTGGATATGCGCCCGCCAGAAGGTCCGCCGGAATATCAGCAAGGATGGAAAGATGGCTGTGAAACCGGCATCGCGGCAAACACCACCGATTTTTACAAGTTCTTCAACAAAATCAAAATGGACCCGGAGTTAATTAAGAACCCGGTTTATCGCCGTGTATGGACGGATGCGTATAACTATTGCTGGTTCTTTACGGATACAACCTTGCTTTACCCAATTTGAGATAGGTTTATGAAAACGATGAAATACATTGCGGTGATAGGTTTAGTGGCGGCGCTCACGGCGTGTTCGCCACGTTCCGGCCCGCCATGGATGGCGTGGATGGAAGAGGGACCTCCGCCGCAAGAAGGTGTCGTTTATCCAGAGCTTTACGTGGTGGGTTGGAAACAAGGTTGTCAGACAGGCATTTCATCCAACACCACGCACTTCAATAAATTCTTTTACAAATACGAGCAGGACAGCAAGCTGATCATGGATGATGTCTATTACCGTGGCTGGAAAGACGCCTTCGACTATTGCCAGCGTTACACCAAAACTTATTACGCGAGGAAGTTTTTATAAATATGCGTATGGTTTTTGCACTTTTGGTTCTTATAAGCGTGAGCGCTTGCAGCGGCTATAAATATCAGCCCTATTCAATCACCGCGACGGGCGGTATCCCGCAAAATGGCTCGCCGGAATTTAATAAGGGCTGGCAAGATGGTTGCGATTCGGGGATGGCAGCGTTTGGTAATTTGACTTACAAAATGCTTTATACATTCAAGAAGGATTACGCGCTTTCAGAGAATGCGGAATACACCGCCGCATGGAACGCCGCTTATACAACATGCCGTTGGTACACTTCCACGTGGTTGACGCCTATTGGAGAAGAGCCGAGCGGTTTTCCCGGGAGTGTATTCTAATGCGAAACGCCATAATTTTTACTTTATGTCTGCTTTTAATTATCGCACTTTCCGGTTGTGCAGGGGGCGTGGTGGAACCTGGCCGTTTTGCAAAACGCCAAATTCCGAAAGACGCGCCGCCGGAATATGTTAAAGGTTGGGAAGATGGATGTGAAACAGGTCTGGCGAGCCAATACTCGAACACGTGGTATAAAACATTCCATAAATACAAAAAGGATATGCGTCTCATCACCGACCAACGTTACAACAGCGGCTGGAACGATGCTTTCAACTATTGCCGTCACTGGTCTGGTCAGTGGGTACGTTGGGGTTATTTTGATGACGGTGACAGCTTGCGTGATAAAAACCCGTTTGAAGGCTATAGTTTTGAAGTGCCAGGCTGGAACGGCGTAAAATTCGTGGATAATAATTTTCCTGGTATGGGCAAAGAATCCAACCCCTTCGGGCCAGGTGGTGCAGCCGATACGCTCTTCGGCTGGAACGCGGCGGAAACTTCAAGTGGCACAGGTTTTTGGGGTAATGGTACGGCAAGCCCGGGCTTCTTCGGAGCCGGCGGTAAACAGTAATTTCGTATAGTATCAGTAAGTATTTTCTATGTGGGCCGGGAGGGACTGACTCGGGGTTTACTAACCCCTCGCCCTGCGGGCGCTGCGCAATACGCAAAGCGTATACGCCCTAAAAATGCACACACGCTTTGCGTATCGTGCTGGCGTCCAATTTTGTCTGCTACAAAATTGTCGAACCCATTGGCGGCTCTCGCCCTCATGGCACATAAAAAACATCCAAAAGGATATTTTTTATGTGGGCCGGGAGGGACTCGAACCCCCAACCAAGGCGTTATGAGCGCCCTGCTCTAACCATTGAGCTACCAGCCCCGCCGTCTCTATAGACGGCGGAAGCCGGAGGCTCAAGTTGAATTAATCCCAGAAACGATCGCGGTGGTGCCAGTGATTGCGGTGACGGTGATGATGCCGGTCGCCAAAACCAAAGCCGGTTTGAATCACGATACGCGGGCTGCTGTAATAATCCCGGTAGCGGGGACGAAAATGCGGCACAGGGTAATAAACCGGCGTAGCAACATAAACAGGCTTTTCAATAACAATAGGCGCTGTCTGCTGCGGCACAACGGAGGCGGATTGAATGGCCCAGGTGCCGTCCGGCTGTAAGCAGGCGGTGCCGTAACTTTTTTGCAGACGGCCACCTACGGCGACATCGCTGGTATATTCGCGGCAATAGTCCTGTGCCAATGCAAATCCGGGCAAGATGGAAATCAGTGCAGCGAGAAGAAATTTTTTCATAATACTCCTTAGAGGTTGCTCCTCATTCATTATACGCACGAGATAGGCAAACTACTCGCTTACGGTTGCGGAGCTGACGCAGGTTCGGATGTATTACACGATTCCGGCGTGCGCCAATGCGGCGGGCGGCGCATGAGTTTGGCTAAGGCTGCGCGCTCTGTAGCAGACCAGGTGGAAGCGAGTTTTTTCACCGATTCGGACATACGCTGCATTTGCTGGGCGCGAAGCTCACGAATTTTTTCCAAATTTGCTTGGTAGGCGTTTTCATCAAAAACATCCGCAGTTAAAATGCGCACCGTGTCGCGTCGTACCTCGCGTATAGCTTCACGCGTTGCTTCGCCATCCTTGCGTAATTCTTCGCGCAGCGATGAAAATTCCTGCTGACGATTTTCGGGCAGAGCAAGCAACGCTTGCTCCTCTTCTATGGAAGCGCGCATGCGCGAAGCTTTATGCCAGCCTTCACCCATAAGGACGCCAATCAATACTAAGTTGAGTAGTAGTGAAATCAAAAAAGCAATTTTGAATTTCTTGTTCATAAAGCTATCTCCGAATCGTAAAGCAAGGTGGTAAGCGGCGCTTCCTGATCGGTGCTTAGCGATAGCGTATCACTGATACCAATGGCAAGACCTAGCACGAGCGCGCAGCTTAGCGCGAAAGCAGGACGCGGCAATTCGAATTCCGCAAAAATTTGTTTTAGCCATGTACTGAAACGCAGCGGAATTTTTTGCTCTGTGCGTGCGGCAGCCTGAATGATGCGAGATGCGAAATCGGGCGCATGCGCTTCAAAACGGCGATTTTCTAAGAGCTGATCTAGCCGGTCTTTTTTTGTAACCATGGCGTTTTTTCCTTCAGTGTTTCCTTCAAAGTGGTTTTCGCGCGCATCACGAGCGATTGCAGCGCCTTCAAATTGATGTGCATGATATCGGCGGCTTCCTGATTACTCACGCCTTGCGTGAAGCATAGGTTAAGCGCGGTACGCTGACGTTCCGGCAATGCGGCGATCGCTTTTTCAAGTTGTGCTTGCTCACGCGCTTGCACCAAAGCTTCATCTTGCAGTGCGCGTGTATCGGCAAATTCCATATCATCTTCTATCGACAGCGGCGATTTGCGCTTTCGCATATCCAAACATAAATTTGTCACGATGCGGTAAAACCACGTCGTGAATTTTGCGCCTTTTTCCGACTGCCAAATATCAGGGCTTTGCCAAAGTTTTAAGAAGGCTTCCTGCACGATATCCTCCGCTGATTCACGCTGATGCACAAAGCGATAAGCCACGGCATAAAAACGGCTGCTATGACGCTCCACCAATAGGGCAAAGGCGGCATGGCTGCCTTCTTTAATCGCGGCAAGTAGTGCTTCGTCGTTTTCTTTGAGCCAGTTGGCCATATACGCTTTCTTTCCGTGTTGTTTACACGGAAAGGCTGGCGTGGGCGAGCGTTTCTATCGAAAGGTGTTAGGGAGTTGCCCGCCCACGCCAGTTTAGGGGTAAGACTATTCGTCCTTCTCATCGGCTTCAGGCGCGTTTTCCGTTACCGGTTTTTTGCCCCAGTTACCTTTGTGTTTGCCGGGGAGAATATCGGCGAGGATTTTACGCTCTTCCTGATTGAGTTTGGTGGCGATTTCTGCAAAGCGCTCTGTCATCGCTGTGTGATTCTTTTCCATCAACTCTTGAAGTTGTTTGGTTTTCGCAAGATACGCGCTTTTATCAAAGGTTGGCGCGGTGAGAATGGTACGCACTTCTTCGTGAAGTTTTTTGAAATCTTCGCGCGATGCTTTGCGTGCTTCGCGGCCTTCTTCTAACGCCTTTTCTACCAACGTGCGTTTCTCAGCAGGCAGTTTCGCCAACTGCTCTTTTTTATGCGCTCTATAACCTTCCAATTTACCTTGAGCATTATCGGCCGCGTAACCATTGCTAGCAATGGCCAGCAAAATTGCAGTAGCGGCAAGTAATTTTTTCATTTCGTTCTCCTTATCAAGTGGTTAGGCGGCGAGGGAATCAGGCCGTTTCAATAATGATACGATGCAGGAGAAAGAAATCTTCGCTAGCGAATACGATTATTTTGTGCCGTGATAAGTCGTTCTCGCGGGGCGAAGGCATGAGGGTCTGCCGCGCGCGGATCCATTTCGCATAGCGCGGGGATAGCCTCGTCGAAACGCGTTACAATACGTTTATCGTGCCAATATTCTTCGGCGCGATCATGCAACATACCATCAATCATTTGTAAAAAACTACCCCAATACGGCATGTTATAGGCGCCAAATTCCGGATTAATAATCACGATGGGTTTTTGCGTGGCGATTTTATATTCTTCATGCGTATCACCAAGTTCAAGCGCATTCAAAATACCGAGCAATTCTTGCACCGTACCCACACCGCCCGGCGCAATGAGCGACGCATCGGAATAATCGATCATAATGCGCTGGCGCAAATAAATATCCATCACCAGCCAGAATTCATCCATGCCCTGTGGCGTGCCCTGTTCCTGAGAAAAGATGCGCTCCAGCGTAGCGCCGACGGAGGAGCCGTGAGCAAAAGTGAGATCGCTTAAAAGGATGTCCTGGTAATTTTTTTGCAGGTGTGGATGTTTCGCGCCGATATGCGCAGCATACATACAGCCGACGCTTGCCACACCGGAAACCAACCCCCATTCGTGTGGTGCGAATTGTTGGCACATGCGGTAGGTGCTGTTGAGCAGCGCGGGATCTTTTGCATAGGCTGAGCAATAAACCGCAACGTAATAGGGCATGCGTTTTTTGCCGACCGATTCCAGGCCGTGTTCGGGGTTACGAATAACCGTATCTTTTATGGAAGCGCGGTAATCGGTATAAGGAATTTTTTCTGCACTTTTACCTTTACCTTGGGTGAAGAAATCAATGATAGCGCGGTTGCGGAGTGAAGCGTCCTGCTCGGTGAAAATGCGAAGTTGTTTTGGCAGCGGTTTTACGGTGCCTTGCACAATTTTTTCTTCCAGAAAGGCAAGCATTTTATTCCAAGAGCCATCATGATTATCAATGGCGATATGCTTATCCTGAAGGAAAGCATCATTCGTGCCGGCACCCGTAAGAATTGAAATAAAACGAAATAAGCACCCAATAGTCGGCTTTGGTGCAAAGAGAAAACCATCGGCTTTGTAGAAATCTTTTTTAGCGTGGGTGAGGCCGGTTTGTTTGATGCCGCGCGCGTTACCGACTTCAAATTCTGCCGCTTGCAGCGCATGTACCGTTTCGGAATGCGCCAATCGCAAATCTTGATCGTCCGGCTTACTTAGGGACGAAACACTGACAATATATTTTCCTTTATACACAGCTCCATCATAGCAAATCTGGCACATTTTGTGTATGGTAAGCGCATGATTCACCCGGATTTTCACTGGCTTGGGCTGATTTTGGCGATTGCTTTTGGCTTAGGATCAGGTAGTTACGCGACTATGCCTGCCTACCGTCTGCCCCGGGGGGAACCGGCGGCAGGAAAATGGCTAGGCCCGCGTTCGCGCTGTCCTTCCTGTAAAACCAAGTTACGCACGCGGGATCTTGTGCCGGTGTTTAACTGGTTACTGACGCGCGGCAAATGTCAGCATTGCGGGGTGCGCATCAGCCCCAATTATTTTTTTATCGAATTTACGATTACGGTGCTTTCAGCGCTGCTTTATGTGCGTTTTGGTTTCGGGCAGGAATATTTACTACTTATGATTTTGCAGGTTTGTTTGGTGATTCTGACCAGTACAGACTGGTTGCATAAGAAAATGCCGGATGCCGTATTTATCGTGATGATAATGGCGGGGCTTATGTATCGTACGTTAGCCGACAAAGAGATTTACGGGCTGGTGATGAGTTTTATGTTGTCCGTGTATGCGTGTTATGGTTTCAAACTGTGGTATGAACGCAATAAACGTAAACTGAAGCGTTACGAGTATCTCAAACTTATTTGCGTTGCGGCGGTGTGGCTTAATATAAGTGAAATGCTCGTAATGCTGGCGCTGGCCGGCTGTATTGGCGCGCTTTTATGGCTCTACAGACGGCAGAGCAGCATGCGCGTGAGATATGGGTTGGCGCTTATGTTGGCGATGCTGGTAACCGTCTTATTGTAATGTTATAACATTATTGATATAGATGGCGGGTATGAATGCCCGTTCGAAATTATTCTATTGTAAATTAGATGATGGCAAAATCCGTTTGGTTTCCAATCAACTCTCTGTCATCGAAAAGATTACGCCTCAGCTGATAAAAAACTATGGTTTTGCCGTGCATTCTGAATCTAAGGACGGACGGGAAATTTCAAAATGGACGGATCAGAAATCCGGTAAAAAATATTATGGTGTTGCGCTCGCGCAGGAAAAAGCGATATGCGAAAAACTCATGCGCTATTTGGACGGCAAAGGACATATCGGAAATACGCAACTGGAAAAATTAAACCCGCATTATACTACTTTTAAGCAATTTTTTGGTATGGCGGATACGCAAACGGAAGAGGATGCGTTGTTTGAATCTATTATTCCTTCTCCGGAAAAAGGGAAGATGCCGGCTAAGAAAAAGCCGGAAAAAGCTCTTCAAGTAAAGGCAGAAAAAAAGCAAGCAAACTGGCTTAGTCATGTTGCGGCGTATACGCTGGGCGCACTTTCTGCACTTGGTTTTGTACGTGGTTGTGCGGAAAGTGGGAAAGCAATCGCCAACCCTACACCTATTGTTGCATCCGAGGAAATTGAAAGCAAAGCATGGCGTATCTACGTTCAGAATATGCGCGAAAAAGGTATCGATGTAGAAGCCGTTCTTTCTGAGGATGCGGCTAAGAAAAAACGCGCGAAAGCCATTGTTGAAAAAATGGCGGATGAAATTTCCACGATTTCTAAAAAAGAGATCCGACCCAAAATTCGAAAATTGAAAGAGCAGGAGATTAGTCAAAAATATCAGCAGGAACTAGATGGCATCGATTTGCGTTTATGTACGCATGAAGGGCATAAGAACACAGATGCTTTTGGACACGCTTTAATACATGCGTTTGAAGAGTTAGCGAAAGAAGCGCAAAAAAATAGGTAACTGCGGTAGGCGCGCCCCTGAGAAATTATTGCCTAATTGGCGCGCCCTACAAGCGTTTCAAGAATCACTCGTTACCTGCGAGTGTTCGGAAGCTATTCCGATTTGTGTTTGCGCGCGGCTTCCATACGGGCCTTGCGCCATTTGTTACGAATTTCTTCACGTGACATAGTGTCATTCGAAGCAACCTGGAACGATGTGCCGGAAACCGGCTCAGCGGCCAATACGCGCGTTGCAGCGAATACTACGACAACTATTACCAGAATAATCGCAACATATTTAAGGATCTGCATAACTCCCCCTTTCATTTTGATTATAGCAAAAATGGGGGTGTCAACCTAACAAATGATGTGCTGCAATGCCGCAGAAATCTGCGAAAATATTCGTATAAAATGCAATATTGCAGATGCGAAAAACGACTAAATACGCGTGATCAGAATCTTACGGGATAACGGGCGGCTCATATTGCGCTTGCCATTCTTTCACTTTTTTATCCAATTCCTTATCCGAGAGGGTGGGAAATTGCGTTTTAAGAGATTGGCGATAGGCCGCTTTTTCCGCATCTGTCAGCTTTCTGGTATTCTCGCGAAGATAAGCGCGTATTTCTTCTTTTTCCTGTTCAGAGAGATTTTGCAGCCGCTTTCGTCCGCGCTCGATTTCTGCCTGCTTTTCTTTTTCAGAGAGATTTTTCCAACGTTCATGTTCTTTTTTTGCGCGTGCGAGGCGTTCTTGCGCCGTCATTGCCGCCGCTTCGCGCTGGGCTTTTTTGAAAGAAGATTCCGGCGCCTTCGTCATGTTTTCCTGCGCCAAAGCAGTGCTTGCAAAGCATACGAGTAAAACGAAACAAAGATAACGCATGTTGTCCTCCTAAATATCGGCGTATACGTGGGTTTCCGCATCCGCGCCGGGATGGGTGACCGCGCCGTTTACCGCCGGGCCGACCGTCTGCGCGTATTTCCACAAACTGCCGGATTGGTAATCGGTTTTACGCGGCTTCCAATTCTTTTTACGCTTCTCGAGTTCGCCGACGGAAAGCTCCACATCCAGCGTACCTTTTTCGCAATCGATGGTGATGATATCGCCGTCTTTGATGAGGCCGATCGGGCCGCCGACTGCTGCTTCCGGGCCGACATGGCCGATACATAAGCCGCGTGTTGCGCCGCTGAAACGCCCGTCGGTAATCAGCGCGACTTTATCGCCGCGGCCTTGGCCATACAGTGCGGCGGTCGTCGCAAGCATTTCGCGCATGCCGGGGCCGCCTTTCGGGCCTTCGTAGCGAATGACGAGCACGTCGCCATCTTTGTATTTTTGTTTTTCGACGGCGGCGAATGCGTCTTCTTCGCGGTCGAATACGCGCGCCGGGCCGCGATGGTGCAGATGCTGCATGCCTGCGACTTTGACGATAGCGCCTTCGGGGGCGAGATTGCCTTTCAGCGTCACCACACCGCCGGTTTTGGAAAGCGGACGTTTGGTGGAATACACGACATCCTGACCTGCGGGCAGCGTGATGTTTTTCAAATTCTGCGCGATGGTTTTGCCGGTGACGGTGAGACAATCGCCATGTAGATAGCCGCCTTCAAGCAGTGCTTTCATCACCACCGACACGCCGCCGATTTCATGCAAATCTTTCGCGACATATTTACCGCCGGGTTTTAAGTCGGCGATGTAGGGTGTTTTGTGGAAAATTTTGCCGACATCGTGCAAATCGAAATCGATGCCCGCTTCATGCGCGATCGCTGGAAGATGCAGCGCGCCGTTGGTCGAGCCGCCGGTGGCCGCAACGATTGCCGCTGCGTTTTCCAGCGCTTTGCGCGTGACGATATCGCGCGGACGAATTTTTTTCGCGAGCAAATTCATCACCGCTTCGCCGGAAGCAAAGGCGAATTGATCACGGCTTTGATAGGCCGCCGGTGCACCGGCCGAACCGGGCAGCGCGAGGCCGATTGCTTCAGAAACGCAGGCCATGGTGTTGGCGGTGAACTGGCCGCCGCACGAACCTTCGGAAGGGCAGGCAACGCCTTCGAGTTCGCTCAGTTCTTCGTCTGACATTTTCTTTGCGCTATGCAGGCCGACCGCTTCGAACACATCCTGCACGGTGACGGTGCGGCCGCGGTAATTGCCCGGCAGAATCGAGCCGCCATACATGAAAACGGAGGGCACGTTCAAGCGCACCATCGCCATCATCAGACCGGGTAGGGATTTATCGCAACCGGCAAGGCCGACGAGTGCATCGTAGGAATGGCCGCGCATGGTGAGCTCAACCGAATCGGCGATGACTTCGCGCGAAACGAGCGAGGATTTCATGCCCTGGTGGCCCATTGCGATGCCGTCGGTGACGGTGATGGTGGTGAATTCGCGCGGCGTTCCGCCCGCGGCGTGTACGCCTTTTTTTGCTACCTGCGCCTGGCGCATCAGCGCGATATTGCAAGGTGCGGCTTCGTTCCACGTCGTCGCAACGCCGATGAGTGGTGCGTGGACTTGCTCGCGCGAAAGCCCCATCGCATAAAAATAGGAACGGTGCGGTGCGCGCTCCGGCCCTTCGGTGACGTGGCGGCTGGGAAGTTTCTTTTTATCGAATTTTTGCATAAGGTTTCTCTATCGCATTTTAGGGGCGTTTTCCAGTGAAAGCTTGGAAGGATAACGCCTAGTAATCCCGGTTTATACTGAAGGCAAGAAGCTTAAGCAGCGCGTGTTTAATGGTGGAATCGGGAAAAATATTGAGGGCTTCACGCGCTTTTGCTTCGTAAAGTTCTGCCACGGAAAGCGATTGCTCAATGATACCGTTTGCTTCCAGCAGCGCGATGAGCTTTTGTAAATCTTTTTCATTATAAGTATAATTATCGCCAAAGGTTTTTTCCAAAAACATACGGGTTTCCGGATCCTTTTTCTTGTAGAGCAAGATAATGGGCAATGTAACTTTGCCTTCACGGAAATCGTCCCCGATGGTTTTGCCAAGTTTTTCGCGGCTGGCAGCATAATCCAGCGCATCGTCCACAATTTGAAAAGCAATGCCAAGGTTAAAGCCAAACTGATACAGCGCTTGTTCTTTTTCCTCGCTTTGGTCCGATACCATGCCGCCGGTGGCGGTTGCCGCCGCAAATAAAGCCGCCGTTTTTGCGCTGATAATTTCAATGTAACGGCCTTCGCTTAAATTGATATCGCGGATGTGGCCGATTTGGAGCACTTCTCCTTCAGAGATGATCGCGGAAGTATCAGAAAGTAGTTTTAGCACCTTGAGCGAACCGTCACTAACCATCAACTGAAAGGCGCGGCTCAAAAGAAAATCGCCAACTAGGACGCTGACTTCGTTACCCCAAAGCGCGTTGGCGGTTTCCTTACCGCGGCGCAGCTCGCTCGCATCCACCACGTCATCATGCAGAAGTGTGGCGGTATGAATAAACTCTACGGCCGTGGCTAAATGGATATGACGCTGACCTTGGTAATTACAAAGCTTGGCGCAAAGCAGCGTGAGCGCTGGCCGAATGCGTTTGCCACCGCTGGAAATAATGTGGCCGGCGAGCTGCGGAATCAGAGGCGCCTTGCTTTTCATAAGTTCGAGAATCAAGGTATCTATCGCTTCCAACTCGGGCTGATAGAGTGGTTTAATTTCCGCCAGTGGGTGCTGTGTCAGCGATTTGAAAAGCGCCTCGCCACCTACAATTTTAATGTTCTTTTCGTTCACTTCGTGCCTTTATTTCTTGTGCTAAGACTGGTAAAAGTGAGTCATCATAACTATCTCCAACCTGCTTGTAAATGAAAGGACTCCATGAAAATTGCCTATGATGTGGTGGGGGTCGGCAATGCGATTGTCGATATTCTTGCGTATACGGATACAGAATTTTTGCACAAAGAAAATCTGCCGCTGGGCGCGATGACGCTCGTGGATAGAGAACGTTCCAAGTCACTTTATGCCAATATGAGCACAGCGACGGAGTGTTCGGGTGGTTCAGCCGCCAATACGCTCGCAGGCCTTGCTTCTTTGGGTGCGAAAGTGGCGTTTATCGGCAAAGTGGCCAATGATGGATTTGGCAAAATTTTCCGCCATGATATGGAAAATATCGGCGTGGATTTTGATACCGAGGCGGAAACGCGCAATTTGCATACGGCCAGTTGCCTGGTTTTTGTAACGCCAGGCGGGCAGGGCCAATCACCGGAGCGCACGATGGCGACCTATCTCGGTGCGTGCAAACATATTACAAAATACGATATCGACCCGGAGGTGATTCGCGCTTCCAAGGTGACGTATCTTGAGGGTTATTTGTGGGATGAGCCGGAAGCAAAGGAAGCGATTCGCCGTGCGATTGAGCTCGCCAAGGAAGCAAAACGAAAAGTTTCCTTCACGCTTTCGGATGTATTTTGCGTCGATCGCCATCGCGCTGAATTTATGGAGCTAGCAAAAAATGGCGTTGATATTTTGTTCTCTAATGAGCGCGAGATGGCTTCGTTGCTGCAATCGGACGATTTGGAAGCGAATATCAAAAAAGTGCAGGGTATGTGCGAGATTGTCGTGATTACACGTAGCGCTAAAGGTTGCGTAGTGATTACCAAGGATGAAATTTTGCGCGCACAAGCTGAACCGGTGAATGAAGTTTTTGATGTGACGGGTGCGGGTGATCTTTTCGCCAGCGGATTTTTATATGGTTACGTGAATGACCTGTCGCTCGCGCATTGTGCGAAGCTAGCGAGTTTATGCGCCGGAGAGGTTATACAATATCTAGGTGGAAGGCCGCCGGGCGAATTGCGTCCGCTACTCAAAAAACTGCCCGAGTAAGGGCCTGAAGTGCTGCATCGCTTTTCACGCGCGCTTACACCACTCAAGCCTAATATTCATATTCAGAATGATTTTATCGTATTTGGTTACGGCGGATTTTATGCTGTACCGAAAGGATGGGGGCTGGATATTGCTTATATTAATCTGGCCGATGTGCGTGGGCCGGGAGCAAAAGCGCGTTTGCGTAAACGGTTGCAACACCATATCGATTGGCTGGTTAAAAGCGGCGTGCTCACGGAAGTTTTTGTGCCGAACTTTACCCAGAAACTTTACCATACAAGCCGTTATGAGTGGGATTATGAAACCTGCCGCGTGATGTTTGAATACGCGCGAGCAGGTTTGCCCGCGTTTCGTAAATATACGGATTTTCGTGCCTTTGTTGCAGAATGTCTGGGTGGCCGTTACGGCGTTTTGCCAGAAGATTTGTTGAAGCTCACGCGGGAACGCATTCGCGCCGCGACGAAAGAAAATATGGATCGTGTCATTGCGTCGCAGCGTCATTTTATGGAGCGACATGCCGAAGATGTGCTGAAGCGAATTTTTAGTGAAAATTTCGGACACACCGAGGGCATGGCACTTTTTGATGTTATTTATAAAGCGAATAAAGGACGCATTACGCTTGAACATTCCGGCGATGAAGCTTCGTCTCTTTTCTTTGCGCCAACATTCACCAAAACGTTGCATCGATGGCATCAAGTCGCGTGTGAAAAAATGGCGCAGCCAGAATTTTTAACTCAGGCATTTGCTGCGTTACCGAAAATGCTGCGTGATATGAAAATACATAAAAATCCGCAGATCGCACGTGCGCGCCGCGATACCCTAAAAACGCTGACGGAGATGGAAAAACCGTTGCTTGAACTGCTCGGAGCATTGGATACGCCGATTTTTATAGCAACGGACTCTAATGCGAATTTCTATCGCGGTTTTTTTAGTTCTATTCCGCTGGCGGTGACGAAGGAGAGTGAGGAGCTACAGGAATATACGGTGTATGGCATGTGCATGTATCAGCCGCACCAGTTAAGCGGTGTGATTGTAACACGCGGTGGGCGCTCTCCAGAGCGTTTTTGGCATACGTTATGCGAGGAGGTGATGCATTTGGCAGATGGGCCGGTTGATCGCGCACGCTTGCGCGGGCATCATCGTTATTCCGGCACGGCGGCGTTTCAGCAGGCTTATTATCAGGATCGAGCGGCAAATATAACATGGGAGCGTAGCGGTGAACTTGGCCCAAAAGAATGGGGCCAGGCGTTGACGTTGCATAAAGTGCCTCGATTTGTTGCGGCGCGTATTCAAAAACGCATTGCTGCCTATGAAGCCACACTCGCCTTTGATCATTACCCGCCGGCGGAGCGCATGGCGGAAAGTTTCGCCGCGATACCCATTATTATGCGCGCCGCGGGTAAAAAATATGCCGCTAAAATTATGCCGCATATGGTGGCATTTTATGAACAGGATTTTTTTGGCGGCATCGAAAAAGAAATTGCGCAGCTAGCTCAATAAAAATCCATATTTCTCAAAGACAACCTGCGCCGGTTTGGATTTTAGGAATTCCAAAAAATCACGCGCGAGCTGCATATTTTCGCCGGCGACAACAATGCCTTGGTAAACGATGGGTGCATGCCAATCGCCAGGAATATCCGCAACTTTTCGTAGTGCGGGTTGGTTTGCGAGTGCGGTGGCGTAGGTAATGCCGCCCACATTGCCTTCTGCAATCAGGAAATTAATACGCTCCGGATCATCTTCTTGCATGGTCATGGTGCGTGTTGCGGGCATATCGCCAAGATGCGCCAGTGCATCTTGCGTATAATCGGAAAGAGGCGCGGTGCCCGCTTTACTAATAACGAGGAAGGTGCGGGTTGTGATGCTTTGAATCTGCGTTTTGAGATCCGCTTCCACCGGAATTTTACTCGCCCAATTACTGGAATTTGGTACGGCTAGCACCAACCTGTTTTCAGCAAGGTTCGTCAGACTATATACATCTGCCTGACCCTGGCGTTTCAGCTCTTCAAAGGCGCGCGGATCTTCGGCGATAAAAATATCGCCCGGCTCCCCCGCGGCGATAGTGGCAAGCAAGGCTTGCGGTGTACCGAAGGATACATTCACCGTGCTATCACGGTTGA
>CAYPXJ010000015.1:0-32283 GCA_964414595.1 uncultured Rickettsiales bacterium | reverse complement strand
GTTTTTATCAGGAAGTTTTTCCATCAGCCGCACCATGTCGTAGCCCATGAAGCCGTAAACCCCCGCGGCCATCGGCGGCAACGCGGCGGGAATTTCGCATTCGGATTCTTTCAGCAGCAGGCGCAGCGATTCAAACGGGTGCATCTCTTCCACCTCGAACGCTTTCGGGTGCAGATGCGCCTGACGATTAATTTCCGCATGGTTGCCTTTGCAGCGCCAAATAATATCTGGCTTCAGGCAGATAATCGAATAACGCCCGCGCGTATCACCGCCAATCACCGACTCAAACAGCGCGGAATATCCTTCCTCTTCGAGCGCACGGTAGGCCGAAACCGGCGTTTCCATATCCGCCGGCAACACGCACCACACAAGCTGCGACGCACCTTTTTTATAGGCCTCGGCGAAGCTCTTAAAATCCGGCTGAATGGTCGCCTGGGAACCCATAAATTATTGCGCCGCTTTCAAATAAGATTTGATCGGATAATCTTCGCGTAATTTAGACAAAAACGCCTCGCCCGTGGCATTGGCTACCGCACTTTTAATTTGCGGCTCCAGCTTGGTTATGGCCTCTGCGCCAGGCTCTTTGCCATGTTTAATATCGCGGGCAGCAGCAATTACAAAGCCGCCGCGCTTTTCATCTGCAAACACACGCGTAGCGGCATTCGCATCCGAAAAGATGGCGTCAATTATTTCTGGCGAAAAATCCTGCCATGTTTTTTCTTCATAGCGTTTTAGCGTTCCCGATTGTTGCACGTTAAAACCTGCAGCCGAGGCGGCTTCTTTCAGTGATTTGCCCTGCCCTACTGCCTCCGCGATTTTATCAGCCGCAGCGCGTGCACGAGCGGCACCTTCTTCTTTCTGCCACGCACGAACCACGTTCGCGCGCACCTCATCCAACGCTTTGGTGCGGCTAGGCGATATGGAATCCACACGTACAGCGAGATAGGTTTTTTCATCCCCGCTTAAAGTGACGGGTGAAACCCGGTTGGCTTCCGTAGCGTATGCCAGTTGTGCCAGCGATTCCCATGCAGCATCCGAAAGTTTTGCCTCACCGCGCTTTTTTTCTTCCGCTCTGAGGTCTGAAATTTTTCCGCTTTGCAATTTGAATTTATTTGCCACGTCATTCACGCTCTCACCTGCTCCCAGCGCATCTTCTACCTGCGCAGAAAGCTGGTAAAGCGCATCTGCCGCCGCGGCAGGCTTAAGTTCACTCAAAAGTTCAGGCTTCAACTTTTCAAAGGAAGGAACATCGGCTTTACGCGACGCCATCACTTTATAAATATGCCAGCCGAGATCGCTTTTCAGCACCGGCGACGTTTCCCCATCTTTCAGCGCGAACACCTGCGGGGCAATATCTTCCAGCAATTCATCCTGATGCACAACGCCAAGGGAAACTTCCTTCGCATCCTGACCCGCCACTTCTTTCGCGACGGCGGCAAAATCCTTACCTGATTTTAGTTCAGCCATCGCTTGTTCTGCCTTTGCTTCATCCTCAAAAAACATTTGCTGCAATTCTTTTTGTGGGGCGCTGGCTGCTTGTGCGATGTGCTCTTCATAAGCACTACGTAATTGCTCTTCAGAGATTTTCACCTCACCTGCCACCTGCTCTTCGGTAAACACCAGATACGTTACATCCCGGGATTCCGGTGCGCGCACTTGGTTTTCCTGCTTTTCATAAAATGCCGTCAGCGCCGCTTCGCTAGGCTGGCTTGTTACAGCATACTTATTTTCCGGCACCACGACATACTCCGCTGTGCGCGTTTCTTCACGCTGCGCGATAAAAGCATGTACCAGATTACTTGGTACGATGGGGGTCGAAGTCAGCATATCAAAGGCGAAACTGCCGGTGATTTCCTTTTCGATCTCATTAAAATACTGTGTTTCACTCATCTGATTATACTGCAGAAGCTGCATAAAACGCTCTTTGCTGAAACGCCCTTGTTCATCCTGGAAATTGTGATTTTTAGCGATGATGCTAATAATTTGCTCATCGCCAAGACGAATATTTTTATCCTTCAGCCATTGCGTGATGAGTTTTTCCTGCGCCAGTTGTTGCAGCACCATCGGCTCCAGATTCAGGCCCTGTAATTGCTCTGGTGAAATTTGCCCGCCGAACGTTTGCTGCATGCGCTGCACCTGTTCACGCAAAGCCAGTTCAAGCTCCTGCCGCGTCACGCGCTCGTCTCCGATTTTAGCCACCGTGTCGCTATGTGAATTGGTGATAACGTCACCCACGCCCCACACCGCAAAACTAATGATAATCAATACCATCAGCCCTTTGGCGATGAATCCTGTAATACCTGTGCGCAAACCCTGCATAATACGTGCTCCCGAGTGAAGCCGTATGTCATACTGATTTTTTCTATGTGTTTCTAGTCTTTTTGCGCGCGCAGACGCATCGAAAGTGCGTGTGCGCCAAGGCCTTCCGACTCAGCCAGATCAATGGTGTGTTTTGCAAGCGTGCGCGCTGCCTTGGGCGATGCGCCAATCAGCGAAGTGCGTTTAAGGAAATCAAATACACCGAGGCCAGAGGAAAACCGCGCGCTGCCGGAAGTTGGCAGAACGTGGCTTGGCCCGGCCATATAATCGCCGAATGCTTCCGGCGTATAATGGCCGAAGAAAATCGCGCCCGCATGGCGAATCTTTTTTGCAAGCTGTTCCGGATTCTTTACCATCAATTCCAAATGCTCAGGCGCGATACGGTTGGCTATTTCCGCCGCTTCTGAAAGATTTTTAGTGAGTACAATCAGCCCGCGCGTTCGCCAGGACGTCGCCGCAATTTTTTGGCGCGGTAAAATTTCAAGCAGCGCGGCGATCTGCTCTTCCACCGCATTGGCAAAACCATCGTTATCGGTAATTAAAATGCTTTGCGCTCTTTCGTCGTGCTCGGCCTGAGAAAGCAAATCTGCTGCCACCCATTCCGGGTTCGCCGACGTATCCGCAATCACCAGAATTTCAGAAGGTCCGGCGATCATATCTATGCCCACTTTGCCGAAAACCTGACGTTTTGCTTCCGCCACATACGCATTGCCAGGGCCTACGATTTTATCCACCGCCGGAATCGTCGCAGTGCCATACGCCAGCGCCGCCACCGCCTGTGCGCCGCCGATTTTATAAAGCTGTGTAATACCCACCTCATCCGCCGCGGCAATTACTCCTGGATTCAATACGCCGCCCGGAGCAGGCACCACGATGCTAATATCTTTCACACCCGCCACCAGCGCGGGCATCGCATTCATCAATACAGAACTTGGGTACGCCGCTTTTCCACCCGGCACGTAAAGTCCCGCGCGGTCTATGGGTATCCAGCGCCAACCAAGCATCGTGCCCTGCGTATCTTTATAAGCCAGATCGCGCGGCATTTGTTTTTTGTGATAGGCTCCAATGCGCGCAGCTGCTTTTGCAATCGCCACACGCACCTCTTTACTTACGGCACGTAGCGCCTGCTTCCGCTCCTTCTCCGTCACGCATAAATCCGCACCTTTTTTTGGCGACCAATTATCAAAACGGCGCGTATATTCCAATATTGCAGTATCGCCCCGGACGCGTGTATCCTTGATAACGCCCCTTACTTTTTCCGCGATCGCCGCATCGCTCTCTTCCGTTGCTGAAAGATAGGCGCCGAGCGCGCGGTTAAAATTAGAAGAACTACTGATAAGTTTTTTAACCATATATTTTACCTAAACCGCACGGCGAAAACGCGCAAGCCACGGCTCCAGAATCTCCTGCCGCGTTTTGAATGCCAGCCGGTTCACAATCAGCCGCGATGAAATATCGAGAATCGTATCCACCTCTTTCAGGCGATTTGCTTTCAGCGTTTTGCCGCTGCTTACCAAATCCACTATCAATTCGCTCAGGCCGAGCGTCGGCGCCAACTCCATCGCACCATTAAGCTTCACGCATTCCGCCTGCACACCGTATTTCGCAAAGTGCTTGCGTGTCAGATTGGGGTATTTTGTGGCTACGCGCACATGGCTCAAGCGGCGAAAATCTTCGATTGCACTCATTTCCGGCGCAGCTATCGACAGCCGGCATTTGCCAATACCCAAATCAATCGGCGCATAAATATCGGGGTAATCAAATTCCATCAGCACATCACTGCCGACTATACCTATCTCCGCCGCGCCGAATGCAACAAATGTCGCCACATCAAAACTGCGCACACGAATCAGCTGTACGCCCGGCTTATTCGTATCAAACCGCAGCGCGCGACTGTTTTCGTCAAAAAAATCTTTATCCGGCGTAAGACCCACCTTTTTGAAAAGCGGCATCAGCTCTTCAAGAATACGGCCTTTTGGCACGGCAATCGTAAGATTTTCATTTGTCATAAGCAGGCCAGTATAGGCGTAATCTTTGCTCTCAGCAATTATCGCGATACAAACCCATACAAAGAAAAAGGGCTCTGAGAATCCCCAGAGCCCTTTTCTAGCGTGAAGAACGCTAAAGAATCAGCAATTAGTGAGCTTTGTGCTCTTCAGCTTTGCCTTCTTCTTTAGAAGCGTCGGTCTGAACCGAAGTTTCTTCAACTTTCGTTTCTTTCTTCACTTCTTTTTTGGATTCGCTAGCGTTAGCAACGTTGAGTTGCAGAGCCAGAACGAGAGCAGCGAGTGCGAAAAGCCAAGTTTTCATATAAACCTCCTAAAT
Organism: uncultured Rickettsiales bacterium; assembly: GCA_964414595.1. GTDB lineage: Bacteria > Pseudomonadota > Alphaproteobacteria > Rickettsiales > CAIJLX01 > CAYPXJ01. The sequence goes on along the minus strand of CAYPXJ010000015.1, from coordinate 27,639 downwards.
GTTAAGTATGAATTGGCAGATCGGCATTAACGAAACTTAAAACTTCGCGCAAGGGGCGTACGAAGCCTTTAAAAAAAAATTCACACCTGTTGCAAATTTCCATCATTTCAGTATCTTATAAAACCATGAAACGACTATTTTCCCTACTTTTCCTTGTCTTGGCGGCAACACCTATTTCAGCGCATGCGCTTACGGTAAAAAACTTAAGCGATGTGCCGCAACAACTCCTTGTTCATACCCCCGGTAAAATCGAGAAAGTCATCATCCAGCCCGGCGTTATATATTACATTGGTGGTGTGGGTGTATTATTGCAGCAGCCTAATCAAGGCATCACAAGCACTAAGCCGCTGGAAGAATATGTTATCTGGAAAAACGGAAAATTAACGCGCCAGCGTTCGGATGATCGTTCCACACCGCAATAACCCCCTGATTTTGCGGGTTTTGCTCTAAGGGTTTGCACTAAATTTCCTTCAAATACAAAGCTTTGTTAACGTTCTCTTAACCTGCCTATGCTAGTATCTAAGTACAGCAATACTAGCCGCAGGGGGGATAGTATGACGCACCCGTTTTTTACTTCGGAAGAGTCTATTTTTGATTCCATGATTTCTGGCCAAACGTCTCAGCCTAAGAAAGCAGGGCCTGATTACGTTATTACCGGCAACGAAGTGGTAGATATAAACGAATCGCTGGGTGGAGTAGGCATCGAAGAAACGCTTGCCACAAAGCAGGAAGCACGTGCTTTTTTTGCCGAAAGTGGCTTTACCCCGGCACCGCAGGAAGTACAAATGGAAGAACCTGAGCAGGATACCAAACCCAAAATCCTTAACCTCACTTTCGCGGATTGCGTAGGTATTGCAGAAGAAACCGGCAGCACTACGCTTTTCATTGAAGAAAAAGAGCGCGTAGTGGTGGAAACGCAGGGCGAACCCTATGAATCTTCTACAATGGGCGGATTCAGCAAGATCACCTTTATTCGCTGCGGCATAAGCCTTGTGCTCGATCTCGAAACCGAACTCCTGGTAAAATAATCCTATCTATCCCAGGGTAATTTCCGGGTAATGATGCCTGGCGGCGTTTCGTGCGTGCGAAAAAAATGCACGAGCAAAAATCCGGCCACAAAACCGCCTATATGCGCCCAGAACGCAACCCCGCCCTGGCTGCTATCGGCCATCAAACCTTGCAGAAACTGAATACCGAACCAAAGCCCGAGCACCGCCATCGCCGGCATTGCGGTTACACCAAAATTTGGCACCAATACATGTACGCGCGCCGTGGGATAAAGCCGCAAATAAGCGCCAAGCACCCCTGAAATCGCACCACTTGCACCAATCATAGGAATGGTCGAAGCGGGATCAGTGGCAATCTGTGCAAAAGCGGCCGCCAGTCCGCACAGCAGATAAAACGCTACGAACTTCACCCGGCCCATCGCGTTTTCGATGTTATCGCCGAAAACCCACAGATAGAGCATATTCCCCGCCAAGTGCATAAAACCGCCATGCAAAAACATCGAGGTAAAAAGCGTTACCCATTCCGGGCCCGCTTTCGTAGTGCCGCTATAGATATTATTATCAAGCCCATCGCTCCAAAGCTCGTAAGGTACAAGCCCATACTTTACGATAAAAGGCTCCGCCATCTCGCCCAAGCTTATCTGATGCAGAAATACCAATACGCATGTGGCAATGATCCCCACTGAGACAAAGGGAAATTGGTGGCGTGGATTAAAATCGGAAAGCGGAATCATGCGAATAAATGGCGTGGCGGGGAGCTATGCAACATCACAGCGGTCACTTCATTGCCCTTTGTTGAGTAAGTCAGTTTATCAAACAAACGTGATGCCTTGGATATGCCCTTGCCGTGGGGCCTTAAAAGACGCTCTGCGCTCATGGAAATATAACGTGTGGGCTCAAACCCATCGCCCTGATCGCGAATGTTAATCGTAATACCAGCGGAAGAAGGTATCACCGAAATTTCCACCTGTTTTTTATCATTTTCCGGTGAAGCAAGACGGCGTGCGATTTCCTGTTTGAATTCACGCTTGCGCCACAGCCCTTCTTTATCCGTCAATTTCAAATGGCCATGTTCAATGGCATTCTCAAGCAACTCATAAATTGCCAGCGCAGTATCCACAGGGCGTGGAAAATGTGCGGCAATTTCAATGGCCAGCTTGCGGGCTTCTTCAGGCGTGCGAAGGGTGAATTTCTTTTCTTCGGTTAGTGGCGTGGGCTGTTTCAAATTAGAGAGTTTGGCGTAAAATTCTTTTTTACGCCGCGCCTCTTCTGCAAGCGGAAAAAAGAACGCCGCCATGTCTTCCTCGGTATAAGGTTTGCGCATCAAATGAATCACATTTACATCAAGAATTTCTTGCAGTTCATCGGGCGCAACTTTACCGGTTTGGAAAATAATAATACCGTGAAAGGGAATATTTTTTTCCTTAAGCTCCTTGCAAAAATCAATGCCGGTTACATCGGGCATCATGCGATCCAAAAACACAATATCCACATCAGGAAATTTTGCCAAATAATCCATCGCCGCGCGCCCATCATCAGCCTCTGTAGCATTGGTAAATCCTAATCCCCGCTTTAAATTACGCATCGCAATAAAACGATTATCTTCGTTATCATCCACCACTAGAATTTTAATATCGTCGATTTTTTCCATGCGCTAAAAAATTCCCTGTTCGGTAGTTGCGATCACTTCATTTTTCTTCACGGGCTCATCCGGCTTTTCAAATGGCTGGCACGGCAGAATAAAGGTAAAGGTAGAGCCTTTTTCGGCATTATTCTGCGCCCAGATGCGGCCGCCATGCGCCTGAATAATCTCGCGTGAAATCGCCAGGCCAATACCTGTGCCCCCCGCATTGCTTCGCGTGCGGCTGCTTTCCACAAATTTTTCAAAAATCATTTCGATTTCATCTTCGGGAATACCCACGCCTTCGTCGCTGATGCTGAAACTAACGGCCAGCGCATTCAGGCCTACGGGCGTACGAATCTCGCCATGCCAAACTTTAGCGCGTAAGGTTCCGCCGTGGCTATATTTTATGGCATTACCAATCAAATTTGTGATCACTTGCGCGATGCGCGCGCGGTCGCAAATCACCGATTGCTCATGCCCCACCACTTCAAACTCAATACCGATATGCTTCGTTCTGCGCAGACCTTCCGTCTCATCAATAATCATACGCACGATATCAGAAAGCATATGTTCGCGTTTATCATAAGCGATATCGGCCACTTCCAGCTTCGATAGATCGAGCAGATTATTAATCAGCTCATTAAGCCTGCCCGACGCGCGCTTCAGTTTATGCGCGGTTTGCAAACGTTCCTCATCTCCCATTTCCTTCCAATCTTTGATCAGGAAATCCGCATAATTAATAACGCCGTGAATCGGCGTGCGGATTTCATGGCTCATGTTGGAAAGAAAGTCTGATTTTACTTTAAGCGCTTTCGCCAAATCCGAAGTGCGCTTTTGCACCTCTTCTTCCAAGTGATCCTTGGCGAATTTAAGCGCACGATCCTGCTTTTGAATCTCATCCAGCATAGCATTGAAACTTTCTGCCAACGAACCAATTTCATCGTTGTAATATTTCTGCGCGCGCGTCGTATAATCGCGCTTTTCCTGAATGCGCTGCGCGGTTTTTGTAAGCTCTGTTACCGGCTCTGAAATAATATCCTGAATGCGGTACGCAAGAATATACGCAAAGAAAAGAATACCGGCTGATAGCGCCGCCGTAACAATAAGTATCTGCGTTACGTGCTCTTTAATCTCGCGCATGTCCGATCGCAGATAAATCGTGCCAACTAATTTTTCGCCCACCGAATAAATCTGCTGATGAACAGCCACGTCACCATCAGCATACATATAACCAAGAGCGGGGCGCGCATCAGGGCATGTAAATTTCGTGCCGGGCTGAATATAATTAGCCAGCACCACACCTTCGTTATTATATAAACATCCCAACACTACTGAGGGTTTTTCGGCAAGAACCAAAAGGTTCTCTTTCGCTTTTTCTTGATCCCCGAAGAATTGCAGCGCAGGTGCGGAACGTTTACCAATAATATTGGCGAGTAGGTTTAACTCCGCCAGCAACGATTGCCGCACGGTATATATATCGTAAGCAACATAACCGCCGCCCGTAATGACAGCTGTAACAATGGCCATAAAGATCAACATGACCATCAGCTTGTGACGAACGGGTTTATTCAGCATGCATCATCCTGACCTCGCTGGACCCAATCTATAGTATGTGTTCATCATGTAACAACAAGATGTTTTTTTGCTCAGCAATCTAAAAAAATCAAAAATTGCAGTTGCCATTGCCAAAAACCTATCACAAGCTGAGCGAAACGATTGTGGGGAGAATGACAAGAAGTCTATCACTACTAGTTGGTGTCGCAACGCTCAGCATCACTGCGCTGACGGCTCCAACGCTATCGCTCGCGCAGGATAATGCGCAGCAATGGTCAAAAATGTCGATTCAGCAATTACTGAACACAAAAGTCACCACCGTTTCGCGCCAGCCCGAGGATCCCTTTAAATCCGCCGCCGCTGTTTATGTGATTACGCGCGAAGATATTCGCCGTTCCGGCGCTACCAGCATTCCTGAGCTTTTGCGCCTCGTTCCCGGCCTGCAGGTTGCTCGCGCGGGTGCCAACCAATGGGCCATTTCCTCGCGAGGATTTAATGGCGCGTTTGCGAACAAATTGTTAGTCCAGATTGATGGCCGCACTGTTTACACCCCACTTTTCTCGGGGGTTTATTGGGGCGTACAAGATACGTTTATTGACGATATCAAGCAGATTGAGGTGATTCGCGGCCCGGGCGCAACGCTCTGGGGCGCCAATGCCGTAAACGGTATTATTAATATTATTACGGAGGAAGCCACTAATACGCAGGAAAATCAGGTTAACCTGATTTATGGTAATGAAGAGCAGCCTTACGTTTCTGCGCGTCATGGCGGTAAAGTTGGTGACGACCTATTCTATCGTGGTTATGCCAAATATTTTGATCGCGCTGATTTACGCACATTGCAGGATACTCCTGCAAATGACGATTGGAATGAAGGCCGCGGTGGTTTCCGTGTGGATTATAACGCCACGACGCAAGATTTTGTAACAGTACAAGGGGATGTTTATCAGGGAGATCAGGGACTTGATCTTAATGTGCCTGGCATTCCTTCTTTTACACGTTCACAAGAAACATTAGATGCTCGCGGAGCTAACCTTTTATCTCGCTGGACAAAAGATCTGGAAGATGGTTCGGAAGCGCAATTACAAGCGTATCTTGATTATCAGCGATTTGATTATTCATTACTAGATCAACAAACATATACCTTTGATCTGGATTTTCAGCATGCAAAAGCACTTAGCGAGAATCACGATGTCGTATGGGGATTAGGTTATCGTTATATAGCTGATGACTTGGCGGGAAGCTTTCTTTTGAACTTTAATGAGCAGGAAAGAGAGCGTAGCCTTTATAGCGCTTTCGTTCAGGATAAAATTAACCTCATTGATGATACTTTAGATTTCACTGTTGGTTCTAAATTTGAGCATAACGATTTCACTGGCTTTGAAGTGCAGCCTAGCGCGCGACTTGGTTGGTATCCGGCGGAAAACCAAACGGTATGGGCGTCTGTTTCTCGGGCCGTGCGTACACCTAGCCGCGCGGAAGATGATATCCGTCTCGTGGTAGGCACCTTTAACAACCAGGCTTTTATTCGTCAGGATGGTCTTCGCAGCTTTGACTCTGAAAATCTTATCGCTTATGAGTTGGGTTACCGTATTCGTCCTTCAGAAACGACCTCCGTGGATGCAACAGTTTTCTTTAACGACTATGACAATCTGCGCAGCTTGGAAATTCAACCGTTTGTCTTGGAAAATGGGATACCCTTTATACCGCTTACTGCAGCTAACTTAGGTAAGGGCAAAACTTATGGTTTCGAAGTCGTGGGCAAGTGGGATATTTTACCAGAATGGAGTGTCACCGCTCAATATACACTTCTTCAGCTAGACCTAGACGCCTCCGCACAGAGTACAGATACCGAACTTGAACAAGACCAAATTCGTTCACCGCAAAATCAGTTTAGCCTCCGGTCGAACGTAAACCTGCCCTACAATCTTGAATTAGATAATTATCTCTACTTTGTGGATAATGTGGCAGGTTATGGTGTCGAAAACTACACCAGATTTGATACACGCATAGGTTGGAAAACAACCGAGAATATAGAGGTCAGTTTGGTTGGCCAAAATTTGTTCGACGACTTACATCCTGAATTTGGAGGGTTTTTGGCTGCACCTCCTGAACAAGTGGGCCGGGTTTTCTACGGGAAGTTGACTGTAAGGTTTTAATTATCAACCTTATCCACTTGATTTTATTAAAATTTTAGTATAAACTGCTCTTTAGGTCGGAGCCGTTTTTAATGCATGTTATATATACGGAAGAACGAAACTCAGAACATCTGAGCGAGTATATCAAACTACGCAAGTTTCTCTGTGAGGCGCTTACCGAGAAGTATTATGGTTTTCTCTCTCGCGGTGAAACAGATATTTATGACGACTTGTCCAACCCTCATATGCATCTCTATCTAGCGATTGCTGAGAATGGAGAATGTCTGGGCGGTACACGCCTTATTATGCGTAAGGCAGATGAAACTTTTCTTCTTCCTTCAGAAAATCAAGAATTTAGCTTTGATAAAATTCTTCCTGCGGATGCTCCCGCCAAGCCTGTTGTAGCAGAGATTTCCCGGTTGGCGATTCACCCCAACCACCCTTTCATCATGAAAGACTTTGCTGATTATTTTTACAAAAAAGGGGTGGCTCTAGGGGTGGATTATTTAGTGGGCGTTACTAGTATGACGCGTGCGCGTATTTTCAAGATGCACAGTCGTCCTTATAGTTTATGCCCCTTGGTAATTAACAAAACTGTTACTTACCACGATGAATATACAGACAAAGTTTCTAAACATGGATTTTACATTGATTTTACAAAGGAAAAAGCAGTCCGTCAGACGGCGGTGCAAAAATCCAAAAGTTTTATTTATGGCCAAAATGGCCTCCCCGTCCCTGTTTTAGCTAGTTAATCTTTATATGCTTGAGCTTGTGCGGCGCTCCTTACCGGCCGGTGTAGTTTTAGAATCTACTCCTGTACATTATCTTTGGACGCATTCTAAAGATCTCATCAAGCTTTATCAAAACCTGCGGTTGGATTTATACACAAATGGCGGGCCAAAATTCTTAGGTACTTTAGGGCGGGGCGGCATTGACGAACTCGACGACCCTTCCAATCCTTACAGCCATATCATGGTTATGTTGAATTCAAACGGCGAATGCGTCGGCGGTTTGCGTATTATCACACGCGACCCAGGCGAGAGTTACATGCTACCTTCTGAATCTGAACATTTTTTATTCAATCACGCGTTTCCTAATTTACCCTTAAATGCCTCACGAACTGCTGAGCTTTCTCGGCTCGTTCTCATGCCTAAATATACTTACCTTATCCAGGATATTTATAAGCAGATCTTTGATAAATGTATGGAATTAGGTGTTCATTATCTTCTTGGCACAGCAACTCTTGCACGCCAGCGCGTATACAGAAGTGTATGCAAGATTTTTCCACATACAAATTTCATTATTAATTCAAAATATGTTGTGCCTGATTTTGAGAAATATGAAAATGTGCCTATGTATGCTTCTGTAGGAGATATGAGCCAGGAATTTGTGGCGCGTGCCTCCGAAAATAAAAAATTTCCTTATGGCTCCGAATTACAGAATGCAGATTCCGTGCTTTTAACTGCTTAAGGATTTCTTAGAAAAACATGTTGGTGTTTGTCGATGAAGATATGCGGCAAATATACGTTTTTTGCGGTTTCTATTTCTGCTACTCTACGCAGTATGACAGCTTCAAACAAAGCCTACTTTCCCGAAAATAGCAGCGAAGCGCAGCGGCTTGCCTTCAAGGTAAACCCTACGGATGTCGTGGGGCGTTACATCGCGCCGCTCTGCTCATCCCCGCGCCGCATTCTCGATCTCGGCTGCGGGCCAGGCAACATCACTGGCAAACTTGCGGAATTCTATCCCCAAGCGGAAGTTATTGGCGTGGATTTAAGTGCGGAACGCATTGGCTTTGCGAAAGAAGCCAATCATAAACTTACTAACTGCCAGTTTGAAACCGGCGATGCCACGAAATTACGCTTCGCAGAAGGGCATTTTGACCTCGTTTTTTCCCGTTTCATGGTGGAATATTTCGCTGATCCCCTGCCCGCTATACGCGAAATGGCGCGTGTTGCGGCGCCAGGCGCACCGGTTATCGTGCAGGATGTCGATTCGCTTTACGATTTCAACGAGCCTCTCACAGGCTGGCCGCAGAAAGAGGTTGAAGCGGTCTATAGCTTCCTGCGTACGCATTTTGGCTTTGACAGGCATGTCGGCAGAAAGCTTTTTCGCTTTTTTGGGGAAGCTGGCTTAAAGAACCCTGCGCTCAACATTGAAGGATATAATGTCTTTGCGGGTAAAATTAGCCCGAAGGATCGCGAGATAAAACTTCAGGAATTTGCGGCAATTAGCGTACCTCTAAAACAAGCCAATATCGGTATTGATATTGATGCGCTGGTGGAAAAAATCCTCGCATACTTCGATAGAGAAGATTCGCTAAGTTTCTCGTTATTGGTTACTGCCAGCGGTTTTAAGCCTGCAACGTAAGCGTGTAATTTTGATGCACTTCGTGCATTATTTTGCGGATAATTCGTGGTAAAATGGGGAAGTTACTGACAAGCATTTTGCGAGTTGTTATCACAGTGCCATGCGGATAAGCACCATGTCCATGCGCGTTTGCGGCCTCATCACCCTGCTTGCGGGTTTGCTTATGCCGCATTTTACCATCGCCCAAGAAGTGGACTTTAAAGTTAAAGCGGGTTGGGTTTATGCGCTCATTCCTTACGTGAAATGGGACGGAAAACATCCACGCGATGCCAATATCTGTACGCTTGGTCGCGATAAAGTGCATGCGTTTTTGCTTGAAATAAAACGTCAGGAATCATCGCCCGTTGTGGTGCGGGAGGTGACGGCGCAATCTGATTTCGCCGGCTGCCATGTGTTGTACATCAGTACGTCAGAAACCGCTCAGGTCGCTAGTGTCTTAAGCAAAATCAAAGATAAGCCCGTCCTTACCGTTAGCAGCATTCCGAGCTTTGCGGATAAAGGTGGCATGGTGGAGTTTATCATCAAATCCAATCGTGTGACCCTGCGCATCAATACAACACATGCGCGAAACGCAAGTTTAGTGATTGATGGCGATCTGCTTGGGATTGCTGAAACCGTCAGCTAAATCGTGAACCAGATTTTTGTGCCTTCGCCGGGTATGGATTCGGCCCATATATGGCCGTTGTGATTTTCAATTATACGTTTGCAAAACGCTAAACCGGCACCATGATGCTCACTATCCGGCAAAGCGTCTGCGCGGCGAAACAGCGCAAATATAATATGCTGATATTCCTCTTCTACGCCTAGGCCGTTATCTTCAAAACAAAAGCGCCAATGTGCACCGTCCTGCAATGCGCGAATATGCAGCATGGGTGGAATAGAGTCATTATAAACCAACGCATTCTTCACTAACTCGGAGAAAAGTTTTTGCATTTGCTGGGGTCTGCAATGCAGTGTCGGCAGTTTCTCATGCGTAATTTTTGCCCCTGTGCTCTGAATCAGAGCTTTATGTTCTTTCGCTGCAGCGTGCAATGCCTGCTCTGTATCGAAATCCATCAAGCCGCCCGGGTTTTGCGATAGATACGCATATTCGTGCAACACATTTACACGTGCAATATCGAGCTTCAGCCAGTTTTTAAGTGTCGTCAAACGCTCACCATATTCAGGCAAACTTGAGCCTATCTCATCCAGAATCACTAGTGCTTCGCGCACGGGGTCTTTTATCTCATGCGAACAGGCGCTGGTAATCTGGGCCATATCTTCCCGCAAATCGGGTGCCGCCTCAGGTAATAGATCGCTTATGATTTTAGGCGATATAGATTTCATCATTTTCCGCCAGGTAACGGGTAAGTTCAGTTTCCACCATGGTAAGCACCTCCGTTGCTTTCACCGGCTTACGTAAGTAGTGAGAAATATTCAGCCTGCGCCATTTCGGAGGCAGTTTGTGGCCTTTATCTTCCAGCAACACAGCCAGCGGCATCCAGGCTGTCTCTGTGCGCAGACGCGCAGCTATTTCTTGCGCGTTCAGTCGTGGTTCATCATGGTGCAAAATCGCCAGTTGAAAACTTTGCTCTTTTGCAAGAGCGAGCGCCTGTTCCGCATTTTCTGCAATCGCTATCTGGCAGCCCAGCTCGGTGATTTTTGTTTTCATGGTGTTGGCTGTTGTTTTGTTCGGCTCCACGTATAAAACCGCAAAACTTTTTGGATTTTTTTCGCGCGAAGCCGGCAGATGCGCCGCTTTAGCTTTTGGCTCATGCGCCAGTTGCACTTCTTTTGCCTTGGCAAAAAATTCCTGCTGCATCTTGCTGAAAGCTTCAGCGGAAAGCGCCGCCATTTTCTCCTTATAATTTTCGTATATCTTAAGGTAATCCAGCATTTTACCGCGGGTAAAAGGCTTTACAATATAGCCTATGGCACCACGTTCGCTGGCATTTTTCACGTCTTCCGACACCCGGCTGGTGGTCATCATCACAATAAATGCGTCTGGGCGTTCGGCCTTCATTTCACTCAAAACAATCAGTCCATTTTTATCTGGAAGGCCAATATCCAAAAAAACAATATCGGGCTTTTCGGTGCGGAATACATCAAGCCCCTGCTCCGCTGTCGTCGCATGCACGCGCTGATAACCTTCAAGCACACTTAGCGCGAGCCGGCTATACCCACGATCGTCTTCTACGAGAAGAATTTTCAGATGATTGGGCCCGGGCATCATGCGGCGTCCCTCAATTTTTCTAATTCACCGCGTGAGGCTTCAAACTTATTACGCAGCGCATCACGCAAATGGCGTAAGTCAGAAAAAATGCCGCCTTGTAAATCTATGGAGCGGGCTACCTCCTCCAGTTTAGCGGCGGCTTCTGAAATATCCATAATACCAAATTGCCGACTTGAAGATTTGATAGTATGCGCCTTGTCAGAAACCAGTTTCATATCGTGCTTAATGATGCCCGTATCGATATCACTCAGCATCATCTGCACATCCTCCAAATAATATCCTATAACTTGGGAAAAACGCGTCCCCATGGTTTCGCGCGCTTCCTCTAATAATTCTTTATCGAACATACATCCCCCCTACGCAATTAATCCCAATCGATCTTTTTTGGATTTTTATCGTGGCTATACACCACGGCGACAACCTGGTTTCCCTTATCGTTGTAACGCATCTTATCAAAGCTGAGCTTGTTCGCCTGGGCGATGCCGCGGCCGTGGTTATCCATCGCGCGTGCGGGATCAATATCCATAAAACGGCGCCAGTTAAAACCTTCGCCTTCGTCGTTAATTTGCACGTAAAGACCGTCTTCTTTTTGCTGAAAAACGACTTCCACACGCTTGTTCTGATTTTCTGGCAACTCCAGACGGCGTTCAATTTCCTGGCGCCAGCTTGCCGTAGCTACTAGCCGCGTCTTCTCCTCATAACCAACTGCTAGATTGCCGTGCTCTACCGCATTCACCAGCAATTCGGAAAGGCCACGTAATGTTGACACCGGCTCGGGGTACCAATTCGCCATGAAAACGGCAAGGTCCTCCGCATCGGTCAGCGTGCGTATATAAAACCTGCATGTTTCAATCAGCTTAAAGCCACGCTGATGCTGCCGTAATTCGGCTTTTAGATTTTTCTGTTGGGTCGCCTCACGAATCGCGCCACTCAATACCGAATATAATACATCTTCGTTGACCGGCTTCGTCAGATAATAAAATACACCGGCCTCAATACCTTCCTTGATTTCCTCGGGGCTGTCTGCGCCGGTCTGCATAATGACCGGAATATGTTTGTAGCGATTATCCGCCTTCAGCTTCAATATTAGCTGCATACCGTTCATGATGGGCATATGGCGATCCAGCAGAATGACATCAATGCCGTCCTTTTTATGCTGCACGATTTCAAAAGCTTCCACTCCATTGCGCGCGGTATAAACTTCATGCCCCATTGTTTTGAGCCGCTGCTCCAGCAACATCAGCGTAGCGCGATCATCCTCAACGACGAGGATACTTGCCTGTTCAAGAGCGTAAAACTGAGGCTTTTTAAGTGCCAAGTTCATAGTTACCTCACCGTTCTGTAAACGCTGTGCTCGCCGCCACATGCACGGGCTTGAGCAGATAATCGAGTACGGTTTTTCTTCCTGTTACAATCACAGCGTCTGCCGTCATGCCCGGCAGCACAATATTCTGCTCTGGATTCTGCCCGGCATAATTTTTACCAATCCGCACACGGCCGCGGTAATAACTTTGATTGCTATTATCCAGGAAAGTCGTTGCCGAGATAAACTCCAGCGTGCCGTCAATCACTCCGTAACGTGTGTAATCAAACGAATCGACTTTGACTTGCACGGGCTGGCCTACCGTCACATGGCCTATATCGCTCGGGCGTATGCGCGCCTCCAAAACAAGTTGTTCACCCAGAGGCACAATTTCCATCACGCGCTGACCCGGCGCAATAACCTCGCCAATAGTGTTTACCGCCAAACCTTTAACCAGGCCTTCCACCGGAGCGCGTACTTCCAGCCGGTTTACGCGGTCCTGATATTTTTCCAGCGCCTGTTTGTTTTCGGCGATCTCGCTTTCCACCTGTTCAAGTTGCTGATTGGCTTGGTCACGCGCCACCGCATCCACCGAACCTAAACGGCTCTCGAATTCGGAAATCTCTTTATCTGATTTTGCGATCTGCGTGATGATAGCGGCATGTTCACCTTGCAGCGTGTTTAGCTCTTCTTGCTTTTCGAGATAGCGCGTTTTGCTGGCCAGGCCTTTTTCGAACATCTTTTTCTGCATGTTCCGACCTTCGCGTACAAGCAGGATATTTTCCTCTATCGTCTTTTTACGTGCATTCAGCGCTGAGTTTGTATCATGGCGCTGCTGAACCTGGCTTTTAATTACTTCGCGCTCTTTATTATGCGCCTCTACCATATTGATATAAATTCGCTCCTGGTCCTGCACAAGACCTGGATGATCGCTGGTTATTTGGTTAAAATCGGGTACACGGCTTTCTACAAACGCACGCAACCTTTCCGCCTGAAGTTTTAGGGAAAGCTGGCGGGTTTGAAGTTTAGAAAGATCCTTATCTGAACCGGCACCGTTAATCTTAAGCAACACCTGGTCTTTCATAACCAGTTCGCCCTCCTCCACCATAATTTCTTCTACAATGCCACCTTCAAGATGCTGCACCACTTGCACATAACCGCTTGGCACAAACTCACCCTCCGCACGCGCCACTTCATTCACGCGTGTGATTGCCGCCCAGATAATCAACAAAATAGTCGCAATGCTAATCATCGCCATCGCGCGTTGCAAAATGCGAGGTGCATGGCCTTCCTCTAAAAGCGCCGACTGCGAGAGGTGTAGCATTTCATCCCGTTTAGAGTTTTGCTTGCGTCCCATGGGTTACTCCTTTGAGTAAATTCGTTTTCTTAAATAATTGCGCTGGCGTAGTGACGATGGGTCGCTTGTCTTGTTTCAACACCACCACTTTATCCGCCAGCGCCACATAGTCTTCACGGTGCGTGACAAGCATGACCGTGCGTTTGCCTTTTTGCGATTCGAGAAATTTTTTAAATTCCTCTCCGGTTTTGCTATTAAGAATTGCATACGGCAACTCATCGCAAAGAATAATGGAAGCTGTGCTTAGATACGCGCGGGCGAGGTTCAATTTGTAAATCAGGCTGCTGGAAAGATTGATGTCATTGAGATGAATCTCAGTCCGAATACCATCCACCATTGCCTGAACCTCTTCCCATGCGCCTGCTTTTTCAAGAGCTGCCTTGATTTCGGTTTCAGTTGCAAGCGGTGCCGTAAGGCGCAGATTATCCATTACCGTGCCGGAAAAAACATCCGGTGATTGTCCTATATACGTTACGTGACGGCGCAACTGCACGGGATCCAGCTGGCGAATATCAATGCCATCTAAGCGAATGGTGCCGGTTGTCACACCGTAAAGCCCGGCAGCAATTTTAATGATGCTGGTTTTGCCTACGCCATTAAGGCCCATAATGGTGATAAGGTCGCCGGGCTTTGCTTCCAAATTCAGATTCATAAATACGGGGTCAAATTTTCTGCCGTAACGAAGGCTTACATTGAGAAATGCGATATGGCCGCGGAAGGGGCGCAGCGCATGCACCGTTCCGTAAGGTTCGCGTTCCGGCTGTAAGCGCATCAGCTCATTGAGCTGTGCGATACTTTGGCGCACTTGCTCCATGCGTGGCAATACCGCACAAAGACTTTGCAGCGGACTTAGCACACGCCAGGTCAAGATCATGGTAGCTACTAAAGCTCCAGCGGTCATCGCACCGCCCATATCCGCTCGATCCCTAGCGTTATAGTTGCCACTACGGCAATCAGCATGAGTGCGTAGGCTACATGCTCCACCACCGCAGCGGTAAAGGTAGAACGAAATCCACTCAGCGAATAATCAACCGAAATCTGGCGGTAGCGATCGCGCCAGCTCTCTACCATGCCATTGTATTTTATTACCGGTAGTTTGGAGAACATCTCTACCACGATTTTTTGTTTATCAGACCCCGCTTTTGCATGGCGAAAACTCAGCATTTTAAATTTGCGATGCATCGCAAAAAGCAACGCGATATAGCAGCCCGTGATAAACACGGAAATACACACCAGCGGGCCTGCTACCCACCAGATTCCAAGCATCATTACGAACACGAACGGTGTTTCCAGAATCAGCGCAAACATCGTTCCGGTGAAAAAGTCACGCACCTGCTCAAACGCTTTGATCCGCGCGAGTTGCGATGCGATAGAAACACCTTCTGTCACCGAAGGCGGCAGATAAAGCAGCCGTTCAAAAATCCCGACGCTAATAATGTTATTCAGCCGCGCACCAAACCATGCCAGCGCATGCACACGCAGATAGCGCAGCATAATTTCGGCACCGATGGCGATTGCCGCCCCTATCACAAAATATTTCAATGTCGGCAGGGATTGGGCGTTGATTACCTTATCGTACACCATCATTACAAAGAGAGGCACGGAAAGCGTAACAAAACTGATAACAACGCCTAAAATCAAAACTGGCCATAGCATGGGTAGAAAACGCTCAATGCGCTCACGAAACCATGTGCGCCCCACACGCGTGCGTGCTTGCATCTCGGCTTGGCTTTCTTTTTGAATCGGCGTGAAAATATAGAGCGTGCCTTTGAGATTTTTCGCCTGCCAGTTTTCACGTTTGCCGCCATCGCCATTTATCACCACGATGCCTTCACGCGTAATTTCGCTTAGCACCAGTGGAGCTCCATCATCCTGTGGAATAAAAAGGGCGGGTACAAGGGCGCCATCCACTTCGCGTATATTGCTTTTTATCGCGGCGTTTTTATAACCAAGTGCGGCCATCACGTTAAGAAAATCCAGAAGGCCAAATCGTTCATAGGCATAAGGCAACGCATCACATAGCTGGCGTAAATCGCCACCCCACTCTATCGCCTCAAGCATAGGGCCAATACATCCCATCAGTGGGGATGTATTTTCTTTTTTATCCTGTAGCCAGCCATGATTTCTAAGCGCCTCCATCATGTCGGAAGGCGTTTGAGCTACTACCGTTGGACGGCCCGGCATGATAGCAACCTGGCTCATACGCGAATCTCCCGCGGTTCTTTCGGCGTGTAATGTTTGCTATCTTGCCAGCGCATATTTTCCAATAATTTGCCGCGGCGTAAGGTAAATTCTTTGTCAGCAAGGCGGAGCAAATTACGATCATCGGAAACCAGGATAATAGTTACTTTACCTTTCAAACGTCCTAGCAGACGGAACACATGGTTATAGGCATCTTTATCCAGCGTGCGGTCTGCGTTATCGAACAGCAACACACGCGGCTTATCCAGCAATACGCGCGCCATAGCGATACGCTGCTTCAGGCCCGGCGAAATAATATCGGCCGTTGCCGCTTCAAGATAGGTTTCATAACCTTTCGGCATACGCGCAACTGCAACATCTATCCCAAGCAGCTCCGCCACTTCGATTGCGCGCTTGCGCTTCTCAGGCCGAAAACCCGTCAAGTTTTCTAAAATCGTACCTTGGAAGATCATGCCATAGGTCGGCATATAACCCACATGGCGCACTAATTCCTCTGACCGGAAAAGATAAGGCTCTATACCATCAATCTGCACCTGCCCCTTTTTCGGGGCATACATGCCTGCAATAAGTTGCATCAATGTACTTTTGCCTGAGCTACGCGAACCCGTGATCGCGATACACTCACCTGGCTCAAGCACAAGACTCACACCTTTTAACACGGAAATTTCTGGGTGAAAGCCAAACACCACATCTTTACAATGAACACGCCCCCGCTTTTCGGTGAATTCCGTTGTCGATTCTTTCATGCGAGGCAAAGCGAACAGACTGTTCATACGCTGTTTGGCCAAACGGTAATCTTGAAACTGTGTCCACATACCAAGCGCACGTTGCATGGGCTGCATGATGCGGCCTGAAAGCAGCACGCAGGCAATCAGTGCGCCGGTGGATAATCCACCATAGACGACAAGCGGTGCACCGGCTGCCATCACTACAATCACCATAATCTGCGAAAATATACTGCCCATGTTGGCCGCAGCACCGCTGGATTCAGCCACGCGATAGTTTACATAACTGCCGCGATACTGGAGATGTTCATAACGGCGCTGGAACAGCGCCTCGAGCCCGAGTGATTTAATCGTGTGGATACCTTGCAGGGCTTCGATAATAAAATTGAAACGGCGGTCATCATTCTTTTCACGAATGAAAAGCGCTTCGCGTAACTTGGCACCTTCTGCCCAGGCAAACGCGGTAAACAACACCATCAGCATCAATGGCGCAATCACCACCGCCCCGCCTAAATAGGCAATAAGTCCTAAGAAAATGAGTACAAATGGAATATCCATCAATGCGGTGATCACTTCGCCGCTATAACAATCTTTAAGGCGGCTGATAGCTGCTAGATCTTGTACATGCTCCCCTGCGTCCTTTTCTGCGGCCGCTAAAATATCAGCATGCAGCACATGATCGACCGCCTCACAACCACGCGTATGTTCATAAACAGCACCTGACCAACTAATGATGTAACTACGTGCGATACGCATCACCATTTCCATTATGATAATGGCCGTGACAGCAATCACCAGCACTGCCAGCGTGCCGAAACCATGACGCGCCAAAATGCGGTCGTACACTTGCAATGTCATGATAGGAAGCGCGAGCGAAAGAATATTAATCGCGAGCGAAGAAGTAATCAGCGTGAAGCTATTATTTTGCCGGACGCTGGGCTTACCTAACCCTACGCCTGCCAATAAAGGCAGCGTTTTTTTAAAGCTCATCTTTCTCCCCCTAGATACAGATGGCTAGACATCAACTTATCATAATCGTCACTCTACCACCAGTTGATTTGATGGCAGAGTGACAATCGTTCTATTATGTATTAGCCAAACAGCCCGCCGTGATGACCGCCGCCACCAAACAGTCCGCCGCCGCCACCTCCTCCCAGCAAACCACCTCCGCCACCGCCACCGCCGCCAAGTACGGGCGGGACAACCGCAGGTATAACCGGCGGTATAATAGGAGGTAACTCAGGAAGAATATCCTCAATAACCGGGATATCACCCAGATCAAGGCCACCATCTGCGCCGCCTCCTAAGCCAAGACCTAAATCTTCGTCGCCGATACCGATACCCAAATCAAGGCCGCTATCACCATCCATGAGATCGAGACTAAGATCGGGATTCAGAGGATCATCCAGGTCAATCCCTGCATCTAAATCCAAAATGCCGGTATCAATATCGATTTCGATATCCATACCGTCATCACCGCCAAGAAGATCCAAACCATCCTCTAATGCGCCGCCGACAAGAGTCCCAGCATCCTCTATCGTTCCCTCTATACCTGCGGTAATTTCTTCAGCCGGATTTTCTAGAATATCGCCAATGTTCTCTAACGTGCCCGGAATATCATCAGCATCAACATCCACCAAGCCACCAAGGGCTTCTACATCTGCATCGATGTCCAGCCCGTCTCCATCCAGCGTGACACCTACACCGCCGTCGGCAACTCCTGTATCTACATCCAATTCTAAATGCAGGCCGCTGTCATCCCCGCCGCCTAGCAACCCATCCACAACATCCGCAACTTCGCCTAGCGGATCTTCAAGCAGATCGGTCACTTCGTCAGTAACGTCCTCCACTATACCCGTTGCCGTTTCTAAAATATCCGTTACCGCACCCATAGGGTCGTCCGCAATTCCGCTAACGCTATCGGTAACATCTGCCAACAAATCATTAACATTATCCACTACTTCACCTAGTGGTTCCGGCAACGCATCCGCCACCGAATCAAGCGTCCCCTCAACAACATCCTGCGCG
The DNA here is from genome assembly GCA_964414595.1 of uncultured Rickettsiales bacterium. GTDB lineage: Bacteria > Pseudomonadota > Alphaproteobacteria > Rickettsiales > CAIJLX01 > CAYPXJ01. The sequence goes on along the minus strand of CAYPXJ010000015.1, from coordinate 9,119 downwards.
TCATCCAGCAGATCGGTAACGGTATCAAGTGTGTTATCCGTAAGATCCTGCAAAGTTTCTACCGGGTTGGTTATAATTTCTACAGGATTATCAGGCAAAATATTCAACACATTATCTATCGCGTTGCCAGCCAGATCCTGCGTATCTTCTAGCGCGCCGTCTACCACTTGCTCCAATGGATCGGGCAGCGGGTCGGTCAGCGTATCAACGACGTTCTGCACAACATCCTGAACATGATCAACAACATCGCTCACGACGTTTTGGACAATCTCAATGGCGTTATCTACCGCATCGACAATTTCCTGCAGCAGATCAAAATCATTTCCTTCGTGAGTTGTTTCATTGGTAATATTCGTCGTGTTATTGGTGGTGTTATTCGTAATGGTCGTTGTATCACCTCCATTTGTAACGGTCGTTGTAGTGCTCGTGCTCGTAGTTGTTGTCGTTTCGGTTGTCTGTGTGGTTTGTAGGGAAGATCCACCACCACTGCCGCCGCTAAATGCCTGGGTAAGTTCATTAGGCAGTGCTGCCGCCACATCTTCTTGGTTATCATTCCCAGCGCTAGAATCCAGCGGTGAGAAAATAGACGTTGCGGAGCTATCGCGCTCATCTAACACATCACCTAGACCAAATTGAATTCGATCGGATACTTCGCGCGCAGTACCGGCTTCACTAAAGTTAAAATTAGTAGGTGAGCCACCTATTCCATGATCTTCTGCATTACCCGCCGCATCTGCAAAGAATCCATCATCCAATTTTGTATCATCGCTGCCATCGCCCTCCATGGCTTGCACCAGCATGGCGAGATTCAAATTCCCTGTGCCTGAAAGATTTTCGAGCGCCGCATCTTGGTCATCGGCAGAAAATAAATCGGCATCGAGACGCTGTCGCATCTCTTCATGAATGGAAACTAATTGCGTGCTTACCAGCTCACTCACTGGTTGATTTGCGATAATTTTGTTCGCAGCCGTCATTATTGCGCTTTTCATAACTTTCCCCTAAAAGTTGTGATTGGTGCTGACTTTGGATAGTATAATACAAAAGTTAATAAATGGTTAACAAAATAGAGAAATACTTATTTTTTACAGCATGTTAGATCGGAGTTAAAAAGTAATTACTTCAATTTTTATATGATAAAAAAACGCACCTAAACTACTTCCGGTTGCATTTCAGGCTGTTACCGAAGAATGGCATAACAACACTTTTAGGTTGTGTCGTGTCTTTAAGTTGGTATCATCTTTTGAAGGGGGCGCTTATGCAAGCACGGCATTCAATCTCCGCGAGGAAAGACTCACCCAGTACCGTTAGCGCCTCCTCAACTCATGTATATATACACGATATGCTTGGCCGCTTCATGTTGCCCACTATTGCAATTTGCGTGGGTCTATTTCTTTCTGTGGCCGCTTTTGTTCTTATGCTTAACATCAATACGCAGCGTGTCGAGCAGCGCTTTATTTCGAATGCCAAGTTGCACACATCTCTACTTCAGGATTGGTCGCTCATGCTTTTGCAGGAACTGGAGGCAGTTCAAAAACTTTTTCTTGCATCAGAGGAAGTCACGCAGGATGAGTTTAATATTATTGCTTCTCCCATGGTGGAGCGTAACAATTTTACGTCTGTATATTGGATTGATGCCGCGCGTGATGAAGTAACCTTAAAATTACATGCAGAGAGTGATTTACCTGCGGAGGTTATGAAAGTTTATCAGCGCGTCAAGCTCACCCAAGAGCCAGCATCTACCGAGGCAATGCGCGCAGAAAACCCGGGCGAACAAATAGGATTACTGCTGCCAGTTACGCACAAGGGAAAAATCCAAGGTGTTGTAGTTGGAATATTAAATATAGAATTCCTCAAGCAAAAAGCATTTGATTGGGGAGAGCAATCCTGGAAGATCGAAGGCCATTTATTCGAAGCGCAACCGAATTGGAAAATGAATCACAAGGAGCCTGATTCTCAGCTCTTCACCCAATATCTATCCAACGATTACAACTTTTATTATCACGGCAGAATTACCTTATTAAATAAAACTTGGAATATTATTTTTCTTCCTTCGCAAAAACTAATGCATCAGAGTTATGGTGCTGGGCCTTGGCTTGTGCTGGTGCTCGGCATTCTACTTACCAGCATACTGGGCATTTTTCTCTTTCACCTCATCAGCCGCAATACGCACATTGCCAAGCAGGTAGAAGAGCGAACGCATGAGCTTGAAAAAACAACTTCGTTACTCAAGCTTCAGACAAAAGATCTTCTGGATGCCAAAGATACAGCTGAATCTGCCAACGAAGCCAAAAGTGATTTTCTTGCCAATATGAGCCATGAAATTCGCACACCACTCAACAGCATGATTGGCATGACCGAGCTTGCGCTGGAAAGCAGCCTTACCACCCAGCAGCGCAATTACCTCTCGACCGTTATTCAATCGGCAGAAACGCTCTTGCAAATCATCAATGATATTCTTGATTTTTCGAAAATAGAATCCGGCAATTTAACACTTGAGCCTATTCCTTTTGACCTAGAACAGGCCGTTGAGGAAGTTGCAGAGCTTTTTGCCGCTAAAGCGCGCGAGAAGGAAGAAAAGCTGGAGTTATTAGTGAAATATATGCCAGGTGCGCCGCGCACCGTTTTAGCCGATGTGGTGCGTATCAAACAAATTATTGGCAACCTGCTCAATAACGCCATTAAATTTACGCCCAAAGGCTATATCATGGTACGTGTAGAAAATGATGATACACGAAGCGCAGCGCCGGATGAGGCATTCTTAAAAATTTCTGTGGAAGATACGGGGATTGGTATCCCGCAGGATAAGCTGAAGCATGTATTTGAAAAGTTTTCACAAGCTGATGCTTCAACCACGCGCAAATATGGCGGCACAGGCCTAGGCCTTGCTATTTGTAAGCAATTAGCCGCTTTAATGGATGGTGAGGTTGGCGCGGAAAGCCGTATCGGCCAGGGTTCTTGTTTTTGGTTTACCCTCAAGGTAAAGCGCAATCATGCCGCCCCATCCTCTTATGCAACATCTGAACACAGTGTGCTGAAGGGCCTGCGTCTATTGGTGATAGATGATATACCTGTCGCTCGGGAATTGCTGAAAGAACAGCTTTCGTTGGCAGGTATGAATGTTCATTCTGCAGCAGATGCAGAAAGCGCAATGCGTGTAATAGAAGAAGCTGCTAAGAAAAATATGCCTTTTGACATGGTGATTGTTGATTATGTTTTACCGGGCATGAGTGGCGATGCGTTTACCCGTAGTTTAAAATCTAATCCTAAATTTGCGGGCGTGCCCGTTATCATGGCGACGTCGCTGATGGAAAATGACTCCAACGATAAGTTTTCTCATTCAGGCTGCGATGCTTCTTACACCAAACCCGTCCGCCCTCGTCAGTTGCTTGATTTACTGGCGGCAGTCTGGAGTAATAAGCAAAAAGGTCAAAACCGTGGCATGTTGACGCCGCACCTGCTTACGATTGATAGCAACAAGAAAACGCCCGAAGATGAAATTCGTTTTGCCGTCGGTGCGCGTATCTTGCTGGTAGAAGATAGCCGTGTGAATCAGCAATTCGCTGCTGAAGTTCTAAGTAAATTTGGGTGTATTGTGACTACGGCGGATAATGGCATAGATGCCTTGAAAGCGGTAAAAGCATATCCGTTCAATCTTATCTTCATGGATTGCCAGATGCCGGAAATGGATGGCTTTGAGGCTAGTACACATTTGTCAGCCATGAAACAACGCGGAGAAATACCCGATATCCCCATTATCGCGCTAACGGCGAACGCCATGAAAGGCGACCGTGAGCGTTGTTTGGAAGCTGGTATGAATGATTATGTTTCTAAACCAGTACGTAAAAAAGAGCTGAAACAGATTTTGCTAAAATGGCTTCCGCCGAAAGACAAGCGCGATCAGAAAGCAGCCTAATTTTTTATAAAACAGGCAACCAATTCCAGATGCGGTGTCCAATAAAATTGGTCAACAGGTCTTGCTTCTTTCAGCATATAGCCTGCGGTTTGCAAGTGCTTTGCATCGCGGGTAAACGTAGCTGGGTTGCACGAAACCATCACTATTTTTTTTATGCCACTTTTCGCCAGCTCTTTGGTTTGCGGTTCAGCACCATTACGCGGCGGATTTATAACAGCTCCATCATTTCGCTCGAGTTCCCGTGCGGTTACCGGCGCGCGATACAAATCCCGCACAGCCGTCGTCACGCGCCCCTCTATGCCATGACGCCGCGCGGCATTATAAAGTGCCGCGATCATCTCATTATCACCCTCATAAGCCTGCAATCGCGCCCCTGTTGCGGCGAGTGGCAAGGTGTAAGTTCCGGCGCCACAGTATAAATCCACAATGCTTTTACAGCCATCCAGATGCTGTAAAATTATATGACGCATATAGGTTTCGGCATCCGCACTCGCTTGTAAAAACGCACCTGGCGGCAACTCTACTTCCATCCCCCCGAAATTCGTTTTTACAGCTCCGGATTCGTACAGCACCTGTAAATCCTGCTTTGTTTTGAGCGTGAGCCGTAGCGTTTGCTGACGTGCAAAATCGAGAAGTTTAGTTTTGTCGGCTGCGTTGGAGGCATCCACGAGAAAAAGAATATCCAGCCCGACCGCAAGATCCGTAATATGCACTTCCTGATAATCGGCGGGCTTTTTAAGCGAAGCGATTAGCGTCTCAATTTTTATGAGCACAGACATGATGCGCGGCGTCACCACTTTACATTCCGCTACCGCGACAACCTGATGGCTTTGCGGCGCGTAAAAGCCTACCCTCACCACACCCTTTTGCACGGAAATTTTGAATTCCGCACGCCGGCGTGATTGCGGCCCAACTTCATAAAGCGCGCTCACGTTAGCCGTATCATAGCCCGCACCTTGCACTGCATTTTGTGCAAGGCGGATTTTGAAATCGCGGTAAAGATCCGGCGACAAATGCTGGAGTGAACAACCTCCGCACAGCGTGAAATGCTTACACGGCGGTGTTTGGCGCTGAGCAGAGGGATGTATGATTTTTTCGAGACTGACTTTACCAGACTGCGTCGATACGGCCTCCACCTCATCACCTGGACAGGTGTAAGATACATAAACCGCCTGCCCATTTACATAACCCACACCATCGCCCAAGCCGCCAAGACTTTCTATGTGCATGCGATGTTTTTCATAAGCTTCACTCATAGACTGAAATTACCACGCCAACCTGCAATAGCTATTGGAAAACACATTAAAATTTGTGATACTCACCTCATGTCTACTTACGCTATTGTCATCGCAGAAGACGATCCGCTCCAACGTCGCACGGTGCGGCGCATGCTGGAAGCAAAACTTCCCGTGGAAATCATTGAAGCTGTGGATGGCAATAGCGCCCTGGAATATTTTCGTGAAGATATTAGCCGGCGTATTCGTCTGTGCCTGCTGGACTTAAATATGCCGGGTATCGATGGCATGATGGTCATGGACCAAGCTAAAAAAATTGCTCCTCATATCCCCTTTATCGTTCTTACAGGCAGTGAGCGTGTGCAGGATGCGGTTGAGGCCATGCGGTTGGGCGCTACAGATTTCATCACCAAGCCGGCACAGCCCGAGCGTTTAATTGCTTCGGTTCATAACGCCCTGGCGCTACGCGATCTTCAGGAAGAAGTGAAACGTTTACAGCCTACCCACGTTCCTGAGTACCACTTTGAGGATATTCTCGCCACCTCTCCTGGGCTGCACGATATTATTCAACTTGGCAGAAAGGCCGCAGCTTCCGATATCCCTGTTATGATTACGGGCGAAAGCGGTGTGGGTAAGGAAATTTTCGCGCTCGCGATTCACAAGGAAAGCAAACGCAGCGATAAGCCTTTTGTCTCTGTTAATTGTGGCGCATTGCCTGATAACCTCGTCGAATCCACACTTTTTGGTCATGAAAAAGGCTCATTCACAGGAGCGACGGCGCGTTCGATCGGTAAATGCCGTGAGGCCAATACTGGTATTATTTTTCTGGATGAAGTGGGTGAATTAAAACTTGATGCGCAGGTAAAGCTGCTCCGTTTGTTGCAACAGGGTGAAGTGGAACCAGTCGGCAGCAGTAAGCCAATTAAGGTCGATGTTCGCGTTATTTCTGCAACCAATCGCTCCCCAGAACGTATGGTTGCACAAGGTCATTTCCGTGAGGATTTATATTATCGCTTGCACGGACTGGCTATTCACATCCCTCCTTTACGCGAGCGCCGCCGTGATATCCCGTTGCTAGCGGAACATTTACTGCGCCGTATTGCCCTTGTTGAGCAAAAAATTGCGGTGCAGCTTGCGCCTGAAGCGCTGGATTGGCTTTCCAGACAGTATTGGCCCGGCAATGTTCGTGAATTGCAACATCTACTTTCGCGTGCAGTACTTTTGTTGGAAGGGGATACTATCTCTGCTGCACACCTCGAGCGTTACGCCTTAAAAAAGCAAGCCACTATTCATCGCGCCGAGGAAGAGAATCAGTTGCTCACGGTGCATTTGCAAGGTTCTGATGGCCAGCTGAAAAGTTTAGAAGAAATTGAATACGAAGTAATTGATGCTGCGCTGGCACGTTATGGCCAACATATTGGGAAAGCCGCCGCTGCCCTGGGTATTGGCCAATCCACGCTTTATAAGCGTATGCGCAAAAAAACAGCGTGATATGAATTTCACCCTTTCCGGATTTTTAGAAAGAGTTATAAAAATCTGTGGCGTTGTCATCGCTTTAGTAGGCCTTGCTGTTATGGCAGGCTGGCATCTTCAATTAGAAGAAATAGTCCAAATCTCATCCCATTTCATCCCTATGCAATATAACACCGCCTTGTGTTTCGTGTTGTTAGGCATAGGTATTTTTTTCCTAAACTCTCGCGTGCTAATCACCAAGATATGTATAGCGATAACAGGCGCTATCAGCGCGCTTGTTTTTTCTGAGCATATATTTGATGTCAATTTAGGTTTAGACACTTTCTTTATTGAGCCCTTCATTGTTTCACATCCCACTATGCCTGGTCGCATGGCGGCGAATACGTGCATCACTTTTCTTATTGCGGTTCTAACGTTAGCTTTCCTAGTCGTATGCAAAAAATTGCCTCGGTGTAAGCCTGTTATCGGCGCGATTGGCGGCGTTAATGTTTTTGCTTTTTCCGTCGTACCTATCATCGGTTATGCCACTGGCGTTGAGTCGGCTTACACCTGGGGACAGATGTCCGGCATGGCTGTTCATACCGCCGCATGTTTTGTTTTAGTAAGTTTTATTATGGTGCTTCAGGCTTGGAAGTTGGCGGGAGGTTTTCCGAAGTGGATCCCGTTGCCTTTCTTCGTTTGCTTTAACATCATCACGCTTGCGCTATGGCAGGCAACGCTAACTAATGAGGAAAAATATTTTAAACAAACACTTGAGAGTGAGCTGGAACATATCGACGATGAACTTACGCAATATCTTCGTGATCTTTATAGTGCCTTAGATCGCATTGATGGCCGTTGGGAGGCTGCCGGTGGCACATCTAAAACCATGTGGCAGCACGATGTTCAAAATTATCTCAAAGGCTATCCGCCCCTTGTAGCGCTAGAATGGGTTGATACCAAAAATACCATCCGCTGGGTTGAGCCCCTAAAGGGAAACGAAAAAGTTCAGGGGTTAAATCTGGATTTTGAGCTTTTGCGGCGCGAAGCACTCAACAAAGCAAAGCAAACCCGTCAAAGCCAGGCCACCGGCGTTGTGGATCTTTTACAGGGCAGCACAGGGTTACTTTATGTCATGCCACTTTATATAAAGGATCGCTATGATGGCGCGATCGTTGCTGTTTTTAATTTAGAAAAATTGCTTCGTTACTTAATACCTGATCATTATGAAAACATCTATTTCACTATCAGTGATAATAACCGCGAATTTTACTCTTCTCTGCCGGAAAGCGGGATGTCTGAAAAATTCTGGATGGCAGAGCGCACTTTTGGATTGCCCAAATTAACCTGGCATTTCCGCGCTTATTCTCGTAGCGATTCACCTCTGTTCCAATACTCTCTTCTTCCCAGGGCCATTCTTATTATGGGCTTTTTCACGGCTGGACTTTGTACGCTCATTTTATATCTAGCCCAGAAAAATTATAGCCGCAGAAAAGATATGGAAATCGCAAAAGAAAAGGCAGAATCCGCCACCCGGCTTAAAAGCCAATTTTTGGCAAATATGAGCCATGAAATTCGTACTCCGATGAATGGCATTCTGGGGATGGCACATCTTCTTTCCGATACCCAGACAACACCCATACAACGCGAATATATCCATACCATTAATCACTCCGCGCAACATTTGCTTTCGCTTTTGAATGATGTTTTGGACATTACCAAAATCGAAGCCCATGAGCTTTTGCTGGAAAGCATGGAATTCGATATTCGCCACCATTTTATTCAAACACTGAAAGTTCTGGAACCCCTTGCCAAGACCAAGCAAATCAAGTTGCTCTATTCTATTGCGCCTGAAGTGCCAAACCATATCTACGCCGATCCGATTCGCTTTTCGCAAATCATTACCAATCTCGCAGGCAATGCAATTAAGTTTACGGAAAAAGGTTCCGTAGATGTGCGCTTGAAGCTCAGTGAGGATGCAACCAATATCATCTGTGAGGTTGAAGATACGGGGCTGGGTATCCCTGAGGAAGTGCAACCGGATATTTTTGAAAAATTTACTCAGGCACACAGCGAGATTAGCCGCAAGTATGGCGGCACAGGACTTGGCCTTACCATTAGTAAACAACTGGCAGAAGCTATGGGTGGCAGGATCGAATTTGAAAGTGAGCTCAATAAAGGTTCGCGTTTCTGGCTTACGTTGCCGCTTATCACCAGTTCACAAATTCAGAATAAAAATATCCCAGAAATATGTATCGTCGAAAATGAGCGAATTCCCGCCAGCTCAGCCAAGGTGCTTGTTGCCGAGGATAACAATGTGAACCAGCTTTTCCTGGTCAAATTACTTACAAAATATGGCTTTAAAAACATTGATACAGCAGAAGACGGTTTGCACACTCTTAATGCCTTTAATAAAAAGCCTTATGATATTATATTTATGGATTGCCAAATGCCTGAACTGGATGGCTATGAAGCAACTCGCCGCATCCGCATGATAGAGCGCGCGGATAAGCGTGCAA
>CAYPXJ010000014.1:25967-32538 GCA_964414595.1 uncultured Rickettsiales bacterium | reverse complement strand
GATCGAGCGCTTCCACCACCGTCGGCCCTTTGTACCAATCCATATTTTCTGATTTTTTTGTCAGATTTTCACCCTCACGCGCCGCAATCGGCACCACGAAGGTCGGCGTCACGCCAATATCTTTCAGATACGCGCGATATTCCTTTTCAATTTTCTGGAAAGTTTTTTGGTCGTAGCCAACCATATCCATTTTATTCACCGCTACTGCCACTTGCCGAACACCAAGCAAATGCAAAAGATAACCATGGCGCTTTGATTGCTCCTTCACCCCCTCTTTTGCATCAATGAGCAACAGCGCCGCCTCCGCATTTGCCGCACCTGACACCATGTTCTTAAGAAATTCTTTATGCCCCGGCGCATCAATAATCACATAATCGCGCTTTGCCGTTTTGAACCAGATTTGTGTCGTATCAACGGTAATTCCCTGGTCGCGCTCAGCTTGCAATGAATCAAGTAAAAAGCTCCACTCAAAGGGCATCCCGCGCTTTTCGGAAATCATTTTAATTTCTTCGTATTTACCCTGTGGCAGACTGTCCGTTTCATAAAATAAACGCCCTACAAGCGTTGATTTTCCATGGTCCACATGGCCAACAATGACAATTTTCAGCACATCGCGCGATTTTTCGGGCGCGGTTTCCAATTTCACTTTTTTCGGAGAAACGTTTTTAATAGCAGCAGTTTTCGACATATTAATGGCCTGTTTGGGTTGAAGCACTCATCGTTTGCATGGAAGCGTAATCCTGCCCCACTTGATTTAGAATCGTATCGCGTTCAGGGTGGCGGGCGGATTGCAAAACATTCCACGCTTTTTGTAGATATTCTTTTCGCTTCGTATAAAGCGCTTGGTGGTATTCGGTTTCGGTCGCATCTTCAAGATCGGCGCTATAAAAGGCACGCGCATATTCACGCGAAACCAAAAACATCATCACGCCATAATAAAATGCCTGATCGCCTTTTTCATAATCCGGCGCATGCGTGCGCACATATTCTCCGCTGTAGCGAATATAGTATTCCTCGGCGAGCGTGTAATCACCGCGATAAGCATAGTAATCGCCGAATAATTTTGAATAGAGTGCCGTGGATTTATACGCCTCAAAATCCCCAGCCTTATGATAAATATGATAGCCAACCGCTCCTATAATCAGCCAGGAAAATAACAGTGAAACGGTACGACGACCTTTATTAACAAGGATAAGAATCCACGCCGATACAAAACCCGCAAAAATAAACCCGGCATCCATGGCGGGATGAGTGGCCGGATTAAACAGCTCAAGGCTTCCAAGTGCGCTAAAACCCACCGCTGCGATGGCGAGTAAAATTTTTACCGCTAAAAACATTACATATACCCAGCAGCGCGTAATTTTTCGAAGGCGGCTTCGTCCTCATCTTTACCCATCGGCCGACCGGAACGTTCGGAAACTTTTGTCGTGCGCAATTCTTCGATAATTTTATCCAGCGTATCCGCCTGACTTTCAAGCGGCCAGGTGATACCTTTTTCGCCGAGCGAACGAAACCGCATCATGCGTCCACCAAAATCACGACCTTCAAAGGTCGTATATTTCTTCGCATAATAAAGCGGCACGATCGGCAGATTTTCGCGCTTGATATATTGCCAGATATCGAACTCCGTCCAATGCAGAAGCGGGTGTACACGCACATGCACTCCCGGCGGAAAATCCGTCATAAATTGGTCCCAAAATTCCGGCGGCTGATCCTTCACGTCCCATTTACCTTCGCTATCACGCGGGCTGAAATAACGTTCTTTTGCGCGCGTGCCTTCTTCATCACGGCGAATGCCCGCAACAATGGCGTTAAATTTATATTTCTTAAGCACATTCTTAAGGCCAAGCGTTTTTCGCGCTGCGACGCGCGCGGAATGCGGCAAGCTCGCATCCGTCTCTTCTATCGGCGGACAAATTTCGGAAATAAGATTTACACCCCATTCCTTCGAATATTTATCGCGAAAGGCATACACCTCATCAAACTCCAGCTGGGTGTCGCAATGAATCAACGGAAATGGAACTTTTCCAAAAAACGCCTTACGCGCAAGATGAATCATCACATTGCTGTCCTTGCCAAAACTCCACAACATCGCGATGTTATCGATTTTATTAAACGCCTCGCGGAAAATATAAACCGATTGCGCTTCTAATTTATCTAAGTGATCCATAGGTACTCCTAAACCATCCAATTACTGCCATCGCCCTGGCTAATGTGAATTCCGCATTCTTGTTTCTGCCCGCCGACAAGATCAATCGTATGTGCCCAGCGCCCAGAGCGCTCATCTTCGCCCGGTTTGACTTCGCGCGTGCACGGTTCGCACCCAATCGAAGGAAAACCTTTCCCCACCAGCGGATGCTGCGGCAGATTGCGGCGATTAAATTCCGCTTTGATATCCTGCTTAGTCCAATCGGCAAGCGGGTTCACACGGAAAATACCGTCTTCAAATAACTCAATATTATCAATGCTTTTACGCTCCTGCGTTTGGTAACGTTTGCGCCCGGTGATCACCGCATCAAAATCACCTTTATCGAGTTCGCGCTTGAGCGGCTCTACTTTACGCAACCAGCAGCAGCGATTCACCTGCCGCGTCCATAAATCACCATCGGGGTCAACATTGCTTTTGAGCGTTGGATCTGGCTTCAGGCGGCGTAGATTCGTGAGTCCGAATTCGCGCTCGATCTGATCCACATACTCAATCGTATCCTTGAAATGTTTTTCCGTATCCAAAAAGAGAACCGGCGTTGCGGGGTCAATTTTCGCCACCATATGTATCAACAGCGCCGCATCTGCGCCGAAGGAAGAAATCAACGCAATACGTCCTTTAAATTCGTCTTTAATCATAGCGGCTAAAAGCTGCTCATCCTGCATATCACCATAAAAAGTTTGCAGACGACTGATGGAGCGCGAGGCTGTCATAACGCCTCCACTTTTTGCAGCGCTTCATCCAGATGCTCTGTATCAAGCCAATTACGCTCAGTGAGATATTGGTCAGTGAGCTTGGCAACTTCCTCAAAACTTTTTCCCTGTGATTTCCAATCCTGCCGCGCTTTACCAATTTCCGCTACACGCTCTGCCCACGTATGCGGGAAGATTGCCTCGAGCAGTTGGCGAATCCGACGCGCCAGACGCGGGCTTGCCGCATTGGTCGAAACCGTAAGCAACAAATCACCACGGCGTACAATCGCCGGCACATGGAAATCGCACAGCTCGCGCTTATCTTCCACATTCACCAGCGCACCGGAAGAACGCGCTAACATATATAATTCCTCCGATTTTTTCTGATCAAAATCTGCAATCATAATCACTTTAATCCCGGCCAAATCTTCCGTTTTAGGCAAATAAGATTTCAGCCTTCTACCCGCGAGTTTTTTAAGTTCTTCGGATGGCGCATCACTATAGACTATCACCTGCTTCGCCTGTGCCTGATCAAGCAATTTCAAACGACGCAGTGTCGCGCCACCATTGCCGATGAGCGCGACGGTAAATTGATTGGTATCAACAATAAGCGGAAACATTACGGCGTCCCCAAATCTTTTTCGGAAGCGCTGCCCATATCGCGAAGAATTTGAAGATTCGTAACATACATCTCAAGTTGGGAAACAAAGCTTAAAACCCTGTCTTCTAATCTCAGAATCGCAAAAAGTTTCTGTTGATCATCTATATTGTTTTTGAATTCTTCTGAACCTAACATCTTGTACGCTTGCTTAACAAGGTTCGCCACTTCTTCCGGCTTTTTTATATCTAAATCAATCTGCTTTTGATTCTGTGCATGATTAATTCTCCAGATATTTATATATGCGAATAACTCCATTATCCCTTCAAATTTTTGGCTCGAGAGTGGTTTTTTTCTATTTAATTCCGCACTGTCTTCGTAATCCAAAAATAAATCGTTCATGAGCTCCAGAACTTCGTGCATGTGTATAATGCGATGTCCATCTCCTTCCACCCGAACAGGTATAAGACTTTCAAAACCGCTTGCCTCTTCAGGGCGAACCTGCACGGCTTTGCTTAAGAATTTTTCAATTACTTCCTGCGTATCACGCGTGGCTTCCACATCAGCCACTAGTTTTAGTAGGCGCGATAAATCCTGGATGCTAATCGGCTTCTCCAGCACGTCTAAAAATAAATGTGTATGATCGGCTGCAATCTTCGGTGCAGTCGTTAGCATCACAACCGGCGTTGTAATGCCTGCATCCTTAATATCTTCCGTTAATTGGATGCCTGTGTACTTTTCCAGCAAGCCATCGGTGATTATTAAATCAAATCCGTCTTTTTTAAGCGCGGCCATTGCCGCTTTTTCATCTGCAACGCTTACTAATTCATGATTGCCAATCTTCACGATGAGACCACGCACAGAATGTAAATCCATGGGCTGATCATCAATATGCAAAATTTTCATATCACGCCGCCCATTTATATTGGCTAAGTTGCGGCTTCACATTTGCAATTAATTGCGCAACGCCTACGCGCTCGCAATAATCGCCGAAACCCTCGCCACTTTGTTTTTCTTTCGCATAGAGCGCAACCATGGGATCGAGTGCCTTCGTCAAATCTTCCAGCGGCACCATATCGAATACTTTTTTATTCAGGCGCGTGCCTTCAAAATCTCCGCCGATAAACAGCACGAAGCGCCCCGGCGCACGCCCGACAATGCCAATATCGCCGACATAGGGCCGCGCGCAGCCATTTGGGCAACCGGTGACGCGAATCGTCATGCGCTCTTTGCCGACGCCATGTTTTTCCAGCACTTCCTGAATGCCATCCATAATCGTGAACTGCACCCGCTCGGATTCCGAAAGTGCCTTCGCGCAGGTCGGCAGCGCCACGCAGGTAAAGAAATGCAACTGCATCGGCGAGTATTTTGTGTGCAGCGGAATCGCAAAATCACCGAGAATTTTCTCAATCCCCGCAACATCTTCCTTACGAATATCACTGATGATCATCTCACCCGTCGGCATCAATACAATAGGCTGCGGATAGGTCTCGAACAATTTACGCAAGCCGCTGCGGTAACGCGCCTTCGCAATCATCGCATTATTTTCCGCCGAATAGCCGCTCGGATGTGGTTTGTCGTAATCCATGATGCGCCCGCTTGGAATTTTCAGGCCCAGAAACAATTTGCCATCCCCTTGCTCATGCCAGCCCATATGTTCCGGAATTTCGTATTTCGCGACCGGGATAAAATCCTGCGCTTTGGCTTTCGGGTTTGTTTTGGCGAAATATTCTTCGAATGTTTTGCGCACCCACGCAATGCCTTGTTCTTGCACCACATATTTCAGCCGCGCATGCTGGCGATCGGCGCGATCGCCGTAATCACGCTGCAATTTCACCACAGCCTCTACCGCATTCAGCAAATCATCCGGCCCGACAAACGCGAGCGGCTCCGCCAGGCGTGGATAGGTTTTTTTATCATCCCAATCGACCGCCGCTTCGTGCTTCATACCCATGCCGCCGCCGACCAACAGATTATAGCCTTTGAGCACATCGCCTTCGAACATCAGCACGATGCCGAGATCATGCGTGAACACGTCAATCACGTTATCTTCCGGCAAAATCAGGCCGATTTTGAATTTACGCGGCATATAGGTAGCACCGTAAAGCGGCTCATATTCCGTGCCGCCAACGTCATCACCTTTTGCAAAAGGCGGAATCGCCGACGCATCCACCACATCGCGCTCGCGCAATTCGTCCGCTTCTTCATCAAGAAAAATCTCGCGATAGGCCGAAGATTTCGGCTTCACAAATGCTGCCACACGATCCACATCGGCAAGCAAACGCGCGTATTTCGCATTTTTATACGGCGCTGGCGAGCAAGTGATATTACGCGTCACATCGCCGCAACCGGAAGTCGTCGAAAGCAGCGTATGGTTAATCGCCGCGATATGTTTTTTTAAATTTTCTTTGAGAATCACGTGAAACTGAAATACCTGCCGCGTGGTGATACGCAGCGTACCGTTTGCGTATTTGCCGGCGATATCGTCGAGCGCCAGATATTGCTGCGCATTCAGCCGCCCGCCGGGGATGCGCGTACGCACCATAAATTCATATTCTTTTTCGAGCTTGAGCTTTTTACGCTCCGTCGCCGTATCGCGGTTATGGCCGAAATACGAGCCGTGAAATTTGAGCAGTTCGTAGGTTTCGTCCGAAACATCGCCGCGCGAAAGATCGGCCAATTCCTCAGCCACGCGGCCTTTGAGGAATTTGCTTTCGCGCTTAATAGTTTCCTGCCCGGAGAGTGCCTCCGGTACTGTCTTTTCTGTGGTGTTGTCACCCATAGCTGATCCCTAGTGTGGGTGGATTATAGCCACTTAGCTCAATTTTTCAATATCAATTTGTGGAATTAGTTAATTCACATTTATTAGATGTGTTATATAGATAGCCCATACTCATTTAGCGTCTCGCTCAACTGCACTTTCAGGCTTTGCAGCCCCTTCTCAGTCTTGCCCTCGCAGCGCGCCACCAGCACAGACTGCGTATTCGAAGCGCGTAGCAACCACCAACCATGCGGCGTATTCACCCGCACGCCGTCCACGTCGATCACCTCCTCGCCTTCTTCTTTGAGCTTGGA
>CAYPXJ010000014.1:14468-25957 GCA_964414595.1 uncultured Rickettsiales bacterium | reverse complement strand
AGGCGACCCTCTCTATAATCTCGAATTTTTCCTCTTCCTTGCAGGGAATGCGGTATTCTGGCGAGATATGCGTTTCCGGCAGAATATCGAGGAATTTGGAAAGCCCCTCCGGCGCAATCGCCAGAATCTCCAACAAACGCGCGGCCGCGTAAATCCCGTCATCGAAGCCGTAATAGCGGTCGGCGAAGAAAATATGCCCGCTCATCTCGCCCGCCAGCGGCGCGCTGGTTTCCTGCATTTTCGCCTTAATCAGCGAATGGCCGGTTTTCCACATTAGCGGCTTGCCTTTCAGCGCCTTCACACCGTCAAACAACACATTGCTCGCCTTCACATCGGCGATAATCGTTGCGCCGGGATGCTCCTTGAGAACCTGCTGCGCGTAGAAAAGCACCAGCTGATCACCCCAAACAATACGGCCCTTGCCATCGACCACGCCGATACGATCGCCATCGCCGTCAAACGCGACGCCGGCATCGCATTTTTCCGCCCGCACGGTGCGAATCAAATCCTGCAGATTTTTCTCCACCGTCGGGTCAGGGTGGTGATTAGGGAACGTACCGTCTATATCGCAATAAAGGAGAATATGCTTGCCCGGCAGTTGTTGCGTGAGCGCCTTGACCACCTCACCCGCCGCGCCGTTACCCGCATCCCAGGCGATTTTCAAATCCTTGCCGTTTTTGGCCACTTCTTTCAGCGCACGGATATAATCATCTTTCACCGCCAGGCTTTCTAAACTCCCCTGACCAGTCGTGAATTTTCCCGCCTTGATGACCTTATATATCTGCTGAATATCGTCGCCGAAAAACGGCTTGTCGTAGGTCATGAACTTAAAGCCGTTATGATTTGGCGGATTATGCGACCCTGTCACCATCACGCCCGCATCAAACTTCTGATTTTTAACTGAAAAATAGAGCATAGGGGTCGGCCCGACACCAATATCGAGCACTTTCGCGCCGGTCGATTGCAACCCTTCCTTCAAGGCCGAAGCCAATTCCGGCGAGCTGACCCGCCCGTCCCGGCCCACAGCGATACGTGCCCCACCTGGCTTGGCGACCATGGTGCCAAACGCCTTGCCGATAGCTCGGGCATCAGCCACTGAGAGAGTTTCGTTCACGACGCCGCGTATATCATAGGCGCGAAAAATGGAGGGGTTCACAGACATGGCGAAGGGTTTTACTGATTCCGCCGCCCAAGCGCAAGAACTGTCATAATTCTTTCATATACCTATGCTACTCTTAGAATGATTCTTTTTGTCCCTTTTTTCTAGAAAGGAGCAAGTTTCGTAACGGAGTTCGAGTTACGCAAAGAGTAAGGAGACTTATATGCCTTTGGCACTTCTTTTCCGAGAGCATATGAACGATATGTTCATTGCTTTTGGGCTGTTTATTGCGATTGGAATCGGCCTTGCCGATCCCTGCTTCAAACCCTGGTTCAAAAAACTGGAAAAGTGGTTCGATAAGATGAACGATTAGGGCAATTTAAGGAGTAATGCCATTCTCGTTTTTGCAACTTCAGCTCTAGCAGCAGCATGCTTTTGCTGTGGCGCGGTGAAAATTCGACGCATTTGTAAAGGACTATTCGTCCTCTATGAATGCTTGGAAGTAAATTACGGCCGAATGTTTGAGGCCTTGGTTTTCTTCGCAGCCGCAACTGCTTGCATATGCTTTATATGCTGGCCGACTATGTAAACTTACTGCAACCCTGATGCGCACGCATCGGGGTTTGCTATTTTAAGCCACTGTCATAATTCCTTCATATACCTGTGCTACTCTTAGACTGATTCTTTTTGTCCCTTTTTTCATAGAAAGGAGCAAGTTTCGTAACGGAGTTCGAGTTACGCTCAATCTCCTTAAGGAGTAAGAGATGGTAGAAATGAAAGACCCATACGTGTTTGTGGGAATGGTCATTTCCATAGCACTCCTGTTTTTGTACATTATTTTCATCGAGCCACTACGTGAGAAGTGGAAAAACAGGAAAAAGTAAACCTACCGCGACCCGGCGTCTCACGATGCCGGGTTTGCTTTTAAACCTTGTCACAATTTCTTCACATTCCCATGCTATTCTTAGAATGATTCTTTTTGTCCCTTTTTTCATAGAAAGGAGCAAGTTTCGTAGTGGGGTTCTAACTACGGCATGAGTAAGGAGAATGAAATGTCATTACTGGCGCTTTCTATTCCCATAGAGATGGACCCGAGAATCCTTCTCATTTGGGCTGCCATTACAGTTTTAGTATTATGGTTTGCTCCCCAGATTAAATCTGGATACCCAAAATTAAAAAAGTGGTGGAAAAATATCAACAGGTAAACCACCCGCAGCCCGGCGTCGCAAGA
The DNA here is from genome assembly GCA_964414595.1 of uncultured Rickettsiales bacterium. GTDB lineage: Bacteria > Pseudomonadota > Alphaproteobacteria > Rickettsiales > CAIJLX01 > CAYPXJ01. The sequence continues at coordinate 23,627 of CAYPXJ010000014.1, read as the reverse complement.
TGCCGGGTTTGCTATTTACCCCTTAAAACTGTCATAATTTCGTCATATTAGAATGCTATTCTTATAGTGATTTCTCTTGTCCCTTTTTTACTAGAAAGGAGCGCAAGTTTCGTAACGGTGGTTCTAAGTTACGTCTAGAGTAAGGAGAACAGTAAATGTCCTCTATTAATTCCTTAGCGGATTGTGCCTATCTTGCACTGGCTGCACTTGGCGGAGCTTATTGCCAACATCTCTCCACCCAAGAGGGAAAAGGCAAACAGGCTCTCTACTTTTTTGCCATACTGACGGTATCTCTAGGGATACCTGCATTATGGATGCTGGAAACAGCACCGAAGTAAACCTACCGCGACCCGGCATCTCACGATGCCGGGTTTGCTATTTCTTCCCCCCTTTTATCAACCAATCCAACAACACCCCCCCCCCCCTTTTTTTAATCGCCCATTCTTCTTAAAAAAGTACTAATTTTTATCTTGAATAAGATAGGAATTTAATATATTTTTAACATATAGGGCTGTAAGGAAAGGGAGAGTACTTACATGAAACCCATCCTTTCAAATTGGACCAAAAACGCCAATGCAGGCGATACCATCATGGTGACCGGCTGGGGCTTTTCAAACAACACAGGCCCTGACTATGGTGCCGATACGCAATTTGTTATCGCAACCAAGGATAATTTCGGACACCCCCTACAATTTACCGTCTCTCCTTTAGAAATCAGCGGTGATGTCGCAAAAATCAAATTGCCCGACAATCTCCCCGAAAACACCATCTATAGCATTGCCGCCAGAAACGCCGAGGGCACCAGCAATATCGGGATGATTAACCAAGCCGAAACATGGTGGACAAGCACCGCGGAAACAGGCGGCACCGCTTCAATTTACGGCAGAAACTTTACTTTGGATGGCAACGCTAATGATGTTCAAGTGATCTTGGTAGATAGCCAGAACAACATTTTTTCAGCACGCGAAACAAATATCAATCAGTACCGCATCGATTTTGAAGTGCCGGCAGAACTCAAGGCAGGTGAATATTCCATACTGGTGAACAATGGCGAAGGCGTCTGGAGCAATAGAACAAAACTAACAGTGAAGGATGATGTCTCCGATAATTACAGCGATTATGTGATTAATGCCAAAACTGGCGTGCAGGACGGCAGTACACTTTATCAGTTAAAAGGCGATGGCGTCACGGATGACTCAGTCATGCTTAATCATTTAATACGACTTGCTAACGCGCGCGTTACTAATGACAGTAACGTAGATGGTGCCACAGTTTATCTGCCGGAAGGCACTTATTATCTTAAAAGCAGCGCTATCCTTCTTCGATCTGATATAAAAATCATAGGCGATGGCGAAGGCAAAACTATCCTTCAAATTGATGCAGAGCCGGGCGCCATGGCCATGATCAACGGCAATGATGTCGAAAATGTCGTAATTGAAAATTTGACTTACGATGCCAGCGCTACCCTTACAAACCCCAATCTGAACAGCGCGCTCAAATATACAGATGCAGAAACTATCGCGAACACATCGGGCATGGCAATAGCCGTAAAAGATTCCGAAAATATTACATTTAAAAATCTTGAAATGGATGTTGGTAATCAACAAGTCTCTATTGATAGAAGCACAAATATTAATCTGGAGCATCTTGATTACGCTGGCAGAACCATTTTAATCACGAACTCCAAGCAAGTTTTCGCGGATGATTTGGATATCTCCATGCGCTGGTCACCCTATGCTATTGGTGGAGCAGGTCTTAGCGATTTTTCATTAACTAATAGCACTGCCAGGTTAGATGATCTTCCCGGCAACCAGAGCGCCGGGCGGCTTTTTGTTGCCGGCTCCACTCCCAAAGGGAATGCAAACTTGACCGCTCGAAATGATTCCACCAGCAATTATTATATCGCTAATAATACCACGAACGATATGAGCGCCACACCGGGTTGGTACGACCAGAATATGGGCGAACAAATTTTATGGGAAAATCCCTATGGCACTTATTTTAATTCCCTTCTGGACGGTCACAACATTCTAGCATCAAGTGCGACGACACTAAAAATATCTGGTGCCACGTCCGGTGGAGAATATCCTCACGAAGAAACTATCGGCACCATCACAAGCGAGTTAGCTAGAAAAATGATCGGCGCCAGTGTCAGTATTGTTGATGGCAAGGGTATTGGCCAAACACGTTTCGTGACCAATGTGAACTCCAATGGCACGGTTACTCTGGATAAGGCTTGGCTGGTTACGCCCGATGCAAATAGCGAGATTATCATCACGCGCTACACCGCAAACGCTGTCGTTTATGAGAATAATTTAGATGGCCAAGATTTTCACCCGGAGCAGGAAGAGCATACGGCTTCCTTCGGCGTCATGGCCTTCAAAGGCGGCGAGAATATGGTAATCGACGGCAATAAATTCACCGATATACGATATGGCGTAAGCCTGAACGGGCAAGATAAACCTAACCAGTTTACCGAGATTAAGAATAACATCTTCGATAATGTCCGTTACGGCATCGAACTATCCACCCTCTATTACAATGCCGGCGTTTCACCAAATTCTCAGGCGCACTTCGTTGGCGTTCGGGCTACCAATAATGATTTTATCAATACGCTCTATGGCGATATTTTGCTTTCGACACGCTACACGAACGGCAGCGATACCATAAGTAAACATGCCGATGTAAGCCCGGTCGTCGTATTTGAGAATAATCATTACAGAGATGGCACTATTCACGTTACTTCGCTAGATCGAATTGCGAACGGCATCACGATAAAATCACCATTCGATGCGGCGCAGCATTTAAATACAGGCTATAGATTTGAGGGATATTTCTTCGCTGACTCCATGGTAGGCACCAATGGTAACGATACCCTATACAGCGCCCAAAGTAATGATACTATCCATGGCGGCGCAGGCAATGATCTCCTCATAGCAACTGCAAGCCATGCACTGCTTAATAATGATAACGATGCCCTCTATGGTGGCGCGGGCAATGATACGCTTATCGGTGGCATCGGCAGAGATAGTTACCACTTCTTCGCGGGCGATGGACAAGATATTATTCAGGACAATGGTTTGGGTCTGCGTGATCTTAATTTATCAAGCCCTGACGATCGCATCTGGATCGACAATATATGGGTTAAGGGCTCAGCCGAGTGGATCTCGGGCCAAAATTATAAGCTCATGGTTTACAATAATACCACGCGCATCAATGAAATGTTTGATCTGAAGCTAACAGCCTCCGGGCTAACTATCGCAAAAACAGGTAATACTGCCGACCAAGTCCTCATCGAAAACTACAAAAATGGTACATTCGGTATAGAACTTCCCCGTAGCCCAGAACCAAACCCCGGCGAGATTGTTTTTGTCAATTCCAACAGGGCATTTGTCGTATACGACAACCTTTCTATGCTCAATGTCGCCACTTCAGTGAATGGCAAATTTGCGGATACTGTAGAAATGAACGGCCTGTTTAAGGAAGGCACGCAAAAAGTCTCTTTCCTGGTGGATAGCTCAAATAAAGTGACTTCTATGATGAAAATGGGCGCGGGTGACGATACGGCAGCTATGATGTTTCAAAACCAAAAAAATAACAGTTTCACCATTTATGGCGAGGCCGGCAACGATACATTGGTCGCACTGGATAATCTCAATCTATCCACCAAATATAGCACCGTAGTTCTTCATGCCGGCATGGGCAATGACGCAATTCTCTCCGCTGTTTCAAAAGGTTATCTTTATGGAGATTTAGGTAATGATACCATCACTTCTCAAGATGCCGTAAGCTTTATCAAAGGTGGCGCTGGGGCGGATTACATCACTCTCGGCGCAGGTATCGATACGTTATTCTATACTATCGGCGATAGTACCCGGGCAAATTACGATACCGTTCTGAATTTCACCGGCAGGACAGACTTTATCGACCTGACAGCCTTGGGAAAAGACCAGTTTTTTGTGAAACAAAGCACCAGCGAAGCCCTTATCTCTAATGACGATAATAGTTTTTATGTTTTGGTAAAGGGATCGCAACTAAACTATCTGGCCGATTCGCTAAAAGTCGAAATCGGAAGCTCCATCGACTTTATTTAGAACTTCGGGATTTTTCCAGCAACAAATCCCGCGCCTGATTAATCTGGCTCGCCAAATATTTCGACCCACCCGTATCCGGATGATTGCGTTTCATCAGCGCCTGATACGCCTTTTTAATATCTTCGGGCGATGCGTTTTTACTCACGTTGAGGATTTCCCGTGCTTCTTCTGCGGTCATTTTCCCGCGCCCACCGGTTGCGGCACTACGCTGCTTACCCGCCTCCTGAAAATTTTTGAGAGTGAGCCACTTTTCCGCAATCGACCCCGCCACCAGTAAAAGACTAATAATCGAAGCCGGTATCGCCGCGCCAATGCGAAACAGCAATATCACCAGGATAACCAGCAAAATAATGGTAGGCCATTTTTTCATAGCGTAAGTGCTGTTGGATCGTTAAAGCTGGAATGTAACCTATGACAGGCGCATGAAAAAGCGTTTTGACGAAGATAGTATTATTATCGAATTTCGCCGTATCGGCAATTCGGTGCGCGTTTCGGCGATGGATCCGCAAACATTGACCGAGGTTACTGTGGTCGGTGACGCCAAGGCATTGCCTGATCATCTTAAGCGCCTCGCGGTGCGCAAACTGGAATATATGTTGAACGGCAAAAAACCCATGCGCCGAAAATCAAAAAAGGATGATGAGAGCAATCCTCCTGAAAATACCGATATTTCCGCTTGACTACTAAAAGACGTCTCACTATATTTCGCGCCTAATTTTTAACTAGCGTAAGGATTTCAATGCCGACGATTAACCAGCTTATCCGCCATTCGCGCAAGCCAAATATGGCTCGCAATAAAGTGCCCGCGCTGGAAGCATGCCCGCAAAAACGCGGCGTGTGCACACGCGTTTATACCACTACACCGAAGAAGCCGAACTCGGCACTTCGTAAAGTAGCGCGTATCCGCCTGACGAATGGTCATGAAGTCACAGGTTACATTCCGGGTGAAGGCCACAATCTGCAGGAACACTCTGTGGTGATGATTCGTGGTGGCCGTGTGAAAGATTTGCCGGGTGTGCGTTACCACATTATCCGCGGTACGCTCGATACCCAAGGCGTGAAAGATCGTAAGAAGAACCGTTCGAAATACGGTGCTAAACGTCCAAAATAACCTAACCTGTAACGGAATAGTTCTATGTCTCGCCGCCGCGCTGCCGCTAAAAGAAAAATCACTCCAGACGCCAAATACGGCAATAAAATTATTGCGAAATTTGTGAACAGCATGATGATCCACGGCAAAAAATCCGCCGCGGAAAGCATTCTGTACGGCGCGCTCGATATCATTCGTGACAAAACCAAAGCAAACCCCATCGACGTATTTCAAGCCGCTATTGATAATGTACGCCCCACTGTGGAAGTGCGTTCGCGTCGCGTAGGCGGTGCAACGTACCAGGTTCCGGTAGAAGTTCGCACCGAGCGCGCGCAATCGCTGGCGATTCGCTGGATTTTAGAAAATTCCCGCAGCCGTAAGGAAAAAACGATGCAATCCAAACTCTCAAGCGAGCTTTTGGACGCATATAACAATCGCGGCGGTTCGGTCACCAAGCGCGAAAACACCCACAAAATGGCCGAAGCTAACAAAGCTTTCTCTCACTACCGTTGGTAATTTTTTACCAATGGTTCCTAACCTTTAGAAGAGTTTCATATGCCACGTAGTCATCCGATCGAAAGATACCGGAACATTGGGATCATGGCCCATATCGATGCCGGTAAAACCACCACCACTGAGCGCATTCTGTATTACACCGGTAAATCGCATAAAATCGGTGAAGTACATGAAGGTGCTGCCACCATGGACTGGATGGAACAGGAACAAGAGCGTGGTATTACCATTACCTCCGCGGCAACCACATGCTTCTGGGCTGTACGCGGCGGACCGCAACACCGCATCAATATTATTGATACTCCCGGCCACGTGGATTTTACCATTGAGGTGGAGCGTTCGCTTCGCGTTCTCGATGGCGCTGTCACCGTATTCGACGGCGTAGCAGGCGTTGAGCCGCAATCCGAAACCGTATGGCGCCAGGCCGATAAATACGGCGTACCGCGTATGTGCTTCGTGAACAAACTCGACCGTACCGGCGCAGACTTTTTCCGTTGCGTAGATATGATTGTCGATCGCCTCGGCGCGAAGCCGCTGGTACTCATGCTGCCTATCGGCGCGGAAGATAAATTCAAAGGCATTGTGGATCTCGTGCGCATGAAAGCGGTCATCTGGGAAGATGAATCGCTCGGCGCGAAATTCCATGACGAAGAAATCCCAGGCGACTTAAAAGCACAGGCGGACGAATACCGCATGAAGCTTTTGGAAACCGCTGTGGAAATGGATGACAAAGTTCTCGAAGCGTATCTCGAAGGCAAAGAGCCGAGCGAAGATGAGCTCCGCGCGTGCATTCGTAAAGGCGCTATCTCTAGCACGTTTGTGCCGGTGATTTGCGGCTCCGCATTTAAAAACAAAGGCGTGCAGCCTTTGCTCGATGCGGTCATTGATTATCTGCCAAGCCCGATCGACGTTCCTGCTGTAAGCGGCACGCTGCCGGATTCGGAAGAAGTCGCAGAGCGTAAAAGCGCGGATACGGAACCTTTCTCCGGTCTGGCGTTCAAAATTATGTCCGATCCGTTTGTCGGCTCCCTCACCTTCGTCCGTATTTATTCCGGTGTGCTGAAATCCGGTGATAACGTCGTGAACTCGGTGAAAGATAACAAACAGCGTATTGGCCGTATGCTTTTGATGCATGCCAACAACCGCGAAGATATTAAGGAAGCCTCCGCTGGCGATATCGTTGCGCTTGCAGGCTTGAAAGATACCACCACGGGTGATACGATTTGCGATCCGGCAAAACCGATCGTGCTTGAGCGTATGGAATTCCCGCCGCCGGTTATCGAAGTAGCTGTGGAACCGAAGAGCACTGCTGACCAGGAAAAGATGGGCATTGCCCTCTCCCGCCTCGTGTCGGAAGATCCTTCGCTTTACATGGCGACCGATGAAGAAACCGGTCAGACCGTGCTTAAAGGTCAGGGTGAATTACACTTGGAAATTATCATCGACCGCATGAAACGCGAGTTCAAAGTCGAAGCGAATATCGGCGCGCCGCAAGTGGCGTATCGTGAAACCATCACGAAGCCGTACGAAGTGGATTACACGCACAAGAAACAGTCCGGTGGTGCCGGTCAGTTTGCGCGCGTGATTATCGAGTTCGAACCGAGTGAACCTGGTAAAGGTTTCGAGTTTGAAAACAAAGTCGTGGGCGGTAGCGTTCCGAAAGAATATATTCCGGGCGTTATTAAAGGTCTCGAAAGCGCGCTGGAAACCGGCGTGATTGCAGGCTACCCGACAATCGATTTCAAAGCGACCCTCACGGACGGCGCCTACCACGATGTAGACTCCAGCTCGCTGGCGTTCGAAATCGCAGCACGCGCAGCCTTCCGCGAAGGTATGCCGAAAGCAAAACCTGTTCTGCTTGAACCGATGATGAAAGTAGAAGTGGTGACGCCGGACGAATATATGGGCGATATCATTGGCGATTTGAACAGCCGTCGCGGCCAGATTCAGGGCATGACCCAGCGTGGTAACGCGCAGGTGATCAACGCGCTGGTGCCGCTTGCAACGATGTTCGGTTACGTGAATACGCTGCGTTCTATGTCGCAAGGTCGCGCGCAATACACCATGACCTTCACGCATTACGCACAGGTTCCGACCAACGTCGCTGAGGAAATTAAGGCAAAAGTGGCGTAACGCCATGCCGGAAGTCAGGATAAGCGGCAACTTCTTCGGAATTACGAAGATAATCGCCGCTTATCCGACCAAGCAGCATAACCAGCCTTATCACCTCGATCTCGTCATCGAAAACGATTACCAAACCGCCAAGAAAGTCGCTGATGATTTTGTGCAGGCTTTTGGCCGACCGCTGGTAGATACGGCTTCCGGTGATCCGCTTCACCCCGAGATTCAGGAACAAACCCGCCGACGCATCCGCATCAGCCTTTCCAGGGAGTTCCCACTCGCTAACGATCATTTAAAGGCCGCGTTGCAAACTTTGGAGGATATAAAAATTCTGGAGGCAAAGTCCGCTGAAACTTTATACGAAAACTTGGCTTTCCGTCCGCCATGGCATGTGAGCAGTGATAGACGAAGCAGATAGTCTTGCTGATGGCGTAAATTCCGTTTGGCGACAAAAGAAAAATAGATTATAGAACCGGCTCGCCGCATTAGGGGAGTAGCTCAACTGGTAGAGCACCGGTCTCCAAAACCGGGGGTTGCAGGTTCGATCCCTGTCTCCCCTGCGGCCGATTTGAACAACGAATTAGGGATTGTCATGAACACCGAAACCCAGACTGAACGCACCTCGCCTGTTAAATTTGTTCGCCAAGTAAAACAGGAAGCCAAAAAAGTCACCTGGCCAAGCCGCAAAGAAACCGTTACCAGCACGATTGTTGTCATTGTAATGGTAATTATTGCCGCTTTATTCTTTTTATTAGTTGACTTTTTGGCGTCAGGCGCTATTAGAGCCATCCTCGAGTCCTAGCATTAGTAAGAATTGAGATTAGACATGACCGCACAATGGTACATCGTTCATACGCATTCGGGTTCCGAAAAAAAGGTGGCGCAATCCATCCTGGAACAGGCACAAAAAAAGGAGCTTACCAGTAAGCTTCTGGATGTTTGCGTGCCCACGGAAGACATTGTCGAAGTGAAAAAGGGCAAGAAAGTCAACGCAGAGCGCAAATTCTTCCCCGGTTACGTGATGGTGAAGATGGAACTCAACGATGCCACCTGGCATTTGGTGAAATCCACACCGAAAGTAACCGGATTTTTAGGTAGCGGCAGCAAACCGCAAGCTATCTCGCAAGCGGAAGCAGATCGCATCTTCAAACAGGTGGAAGAAGGCCTTACCGCAACCACGGGCGGCGCACACTACGATATCGGCGAAACCGTCAAAGTTATCGATGGTCCATTCGATTCTTTTGTGGGTGTTGTGGAAGATGTTGACAATGAGAAACAAAAGCTTAAAGTGGCCGTCTCAATTTTTGGCCGCCCCACCCCGGTGGAGCTTGCTTTTAATCA
>CAYPXJ010000014.1:0-14458 GCA_964414595.1 uncultured Rickettsiales bacterium | reverse complement strand
TAATCAGGTTGAAAAGAACGCGTAAGTAGATAATTTTTGGGGATTTTATGGCTAAAGAAGTCAATGCAATCGTAAAGCTGCAGATCTCTGCAGGCAAAGCAAACCCGGCTCCGCCGATTGGTTCGGCGCTCGGGCCACATGGTATCAACCTGCCTGATTTCTGTAAGAAATTCAACGATAAAACAAAAGAGCTGAAGCCCGGCCAACCGGTGCCGACGATCATCACGATCTACAAAGATCGTTCGTTTGAATTCAGCATGAAACTCGCGCCGGTAACGTTCCTCATTAAAGAAGAACTGAAGCTGGAAAGCGGTTCCAAATTGCCGGGTACGGATGTTGTGGCGAAAATTACACGCGCGCAAATCGAAAAAATCGCGAAAGCAAAAATGCCCGATTTGAATGCGAATGATATTAAAGCAGCATGCCTGATGGTAGCTGGCTCCGCACGTTCCATGGGTATTGAAGTTGTAGAATAGAGATTAGTATGGCTAAAAAAGCAGCAAAAAAAGAAACGACTAAAAACGCAAAACCCGGCGTAGGTTTGGGTGGTAAGCGTATTCGTAATGCGCGCGTTGGCGTGGATCCGAATAAGCATATCCAGCTCGGCGAAGCCGTAAAAATGCTCAAAGAGCGCACCACGAAATTCAAAACCAAATTCGACGAAACCGTCGATGTGGCGCTGAATCTTGATGTGGATCCGAAGCAATCGGACCAGCAGATTCGTGGCGTTGTGTCGATGCCGCATGGCGTGGGCAAAGAGCTGCGCGTAGCGGTTTTTGCCAAAGGCGATAAAGCGAAAGAAGCAAAAGAAGCAGGCGCGGATATCGTCGGTGACGAAGACTTGGCTGCAAAAATTGAAAAAGGCCAGATTGATTTCGACCGTTGCGTTGCAACGCCGGACATGATGGTGCTCGTGGGTAAAATCGGTAAAATCCTGGGCCCGAAAGGCCTGATGCCGAACCCGAAACTCGGCACCGTGACCACCGACGTAGCAAAAGCTGTGAAATCGGCAAAAAGCGGCCAGGTAGAATACCGCCTCGATAAAGCCGGCATCGTGCATGCAGGCGTTGCGAAGGCGAGCTTCACCGAGCAGCAAATTACGGAAAATATTCGTACGTTCCTTGGCGCTATCAAGCAAGCCAAGCCACAAAGCGTAAAAGGCAATTTCTTTAAGAAAGCCGCAATCAGCTCCACGATGGGCCCAGGCATTCGCCTGAACGTCGCGGATCTGTGGGCAAACGAAGCAGGTAAGTAACATGGACAGACAGCAAAAACACGAAACCGTCGCAACGCTGAAACAGGAAGTGAGCCAAGCGAACTCCCTGATGGTGTTCTATTACAAGGGCCTCACGGTTGCCGAAATCAGCACTTTGCGTAAAAGCGCGTTTGCGAAAGGTGTACAAATTAAAGTTACCAAAAACACCCTGACGAAACTCGCACTGCAAGAAACCGTATACAAACAACTCACTGACCTGTTTGAAGGCCCAACCGCTATCGGCTATTCTGAAGACCCGATTGCGGCGGCAAAAGTCGTGGTGGATTTCGCAAAAACCCACGAAAAACTGCAAATTATTGGCGGCGCAATGGGCGAAAAAGCGCTCGACGTTGCCAGCATCAAATCTCTTGCTACCCTGCCCTCGCTTGACGAACTTCGTGCGAGGCTGGTGGGCCTTATTCAGGCTCCCGCAACCAAGCTGGCGACGGTTATTAATACCCCCGCTGGCCAATTGGCAAGAGTGCTGCAGGCACATGCTACAAAAGACGCAGGGCAGGCATAAACGAAGTCACGGGCAACAACTAACAACCATTTACCAACAGGAGACTAAACCATGGCAAACCTCGAACAAATCGCAAATGATCTTTCTGCGCTTACCGTATTGGAAGCGGCAGACCTCGCAAAATTACTGGAAGAAAAGTGGGGCGTTTCCGCTGCTGCTCCGGTAGCTTTCGCGGGTATGGCTGCTGCTCCGGCTGCAGGCGCGGCTGCTGCTGAAGAAAAGACCGACTACGAAGTCGTCTTAAAAGATGCAGGCGCAAACAAAATCAACGTAATTAAAGAAATCCGCACCATCACCGGTCTTGGCCTCAAAGAAGCAAAAGACCTGGTTGAAGGCGCTCCGAAGTCTGTGAAAGTTCTGCCAAAAGATGACGCTCAGAAAGCCAAAGCGGCTCTCGAAGCGGCTGGCGCGAAAGTAGAACTGAAATAGTTTTACCAGCTTTATGGTTAAGAACGCGATGCCCTCTTTTTAGAGGGCATCGCGGCTTTTTGTTTTTTATCGCTTTTTGATTTGTAAATCGTTTGTTCATTACGTTTAACCGCACATAGAGGAGTCACGATGGTCCACTCGGCTGCATCGTATAAACGTCTGCGTAAAAATTTTGGTCGCATTCACACTTCCGCCCCACTTCCTAACTTGATTGAAGTGCAGAAAAACTCTTATGACGGGTTCTTGTATCCGTCGCAGGGCAAGAGCAAAACTCTTTCCGGCCTTGAGCAGGTGATGAAATCGATCTTCCCGATCAATGATTTCGCTGGCACCAGCACGTTAGAATTTGTCTCCTACGTTCTGGAAAACCCGAAATACGATACGGATGAATGTATGCAGCGCGATATGACTTTCGCTGCACCGCTGCGCGTTACGCTGCGCCTGATTGTGTGGATTGTCGATGAACAAACCGGCGCCCGCGAAATCAAAGGCATTAAAGAGCAGGATGTCTATTTCGGCGAAGTACCGCTGATGACCAACCATGGTACGTTCATCATTAATGGTACCGAGCGCGTTATCGTTTCGCAGATGCACCGTTCTCCGGGTGTATTCTTCGATCATGACCGCGGCAAAACACATAGCTCCGGCAAATATTTGCACTCTGCCCGCGTGATTCCTTACCGTGGCTCCTGGCTTGATCTGGAATTCGATGCGAAAGACGTGCTCAATTTCCGTATCGACCGCAAACGCAAACTGCCTATCAGCTCCTTGCTGCGCGCTATCGGCCTTTCCACGCAGGAAATTCTCGATACGTTCTACGAATCGGTAGCCTTGAAAAAAGGCAAAAAAGGTTGGGCGGCTCCGTTCAATCCGGAAGCCTATAAAGGCATTCGCATGGAAAAAGATCTGATCGATGCCGATTCCGGCAAAGTGGCGATCGAAGCGGGCACAAAAGTAACCCCGCGCCTGGCGAAAAAACTCAAAGCAGATGGCCTCAACAGCATTCTCTTCTCCAAAGAAGATATTCTGAAGCAATTCGCCGCGAAAGATATTCTTGATAAAAGCACGGGCGAAGTTCTCGTAGCGGTAGGCCAGCCGATTACATCGGAAGCTTACACCACCATCGAAAAACTCGGCATGGAAAGCCTGCCGGTTGTAGATATCGATAACGCGATGACCGGCTCTTACCTGCTGCACTCGATGCTGGCAGATAAAGCAACGAATCGCGAGGAATCGCTCATCGAAATTTATAAAGTGATGCGCCCCGGCGAACCGCCGACAGTGGAAGCGGCAGAAGTGCTCTTCCAGGGCTTGTTCTTCGATCAATCGCGTTATGATCTCTCCGATGTAGGCCGTGTAAAAATGAATGCACGACTTGGCCTTACATTGCCGGAAACGCAACGCGTTCTGACAAAAGAAGATATTATTTCCATCGTCAAAGCAATGGTGAGCCTGAAAAACGGTTTCGGTGATATCGATGATATCGATCACCTTGGCAACCGCCGCGTTCGCTCGGTGGGTGAGCTGATGGAAAACCAATTCCGCGTGGGCCTCCTGCGCATGGAACGCGCGATCATGGAGCGTATGAGCTCGGTAGAAGCTGATACGATCATGCCGCATGATCTCATCAACGCGAAGCCCCTCGCCGCGACGATCCGCGAATTCTTTGGCTCTTCGCAGCTCTCGCAATTTATGGATCAAACCAACCCGCTTTCGGAAATTACGCATAAGCGTCGTCTTTCCGCGCTCGGGCCTGGTGGTCTGACTCGCGATCACGCCGGTTTCGAAGTGCGCGACGTACATACGAGCCATTATGGCCGTATCTGTCCGATTGAAACGCCGGAAGGTCCGAATATCGGTCTTATCAACTCGATGGCAACCTATGCCCGCGTCAACAAATACGGCTTCATCGAAAGCCCGTATCTGAAAGTTGCTGAGGGTAAGGTTACGAACGAAGTAGTATACCTCTCCGCGATTGAAGAAGGTAAATATACCATCGCGCAAGCAAACGCTGAGCGTAACGAGAAGAACGAACTTTCTTCCGATCTGATCAGCTGCCGCAAAAACGGCAACTTCGTGATGGCAACCCCGCAGGAAGTAAACTTCATCGACGTCTCGCCGAAGCAGGTTGTTTCCGTCGCCGCATCGCTGATTCCGTTCCTTGAGAACGATGACGCGAACCGCGCGCTGATGGGTTCGAACATGCAACGCCAAGCCGTACCGCTTATCAAAACCGATGCGCCGTTTGTCGGCACCGGGATGGAAGCGATCGTGGCACGCGATTCGGGCGCCGTTGTTGTTGCAAAACGTAAAGGTTACGTTGAGCAAATCGACGCAATGCGTATCGTTGTGCGCGCAACCTCGGACGATAAAAAAGAACAAACCGTAGGCGTGGATATTTACAATCTTTCCAAATTCCAACGCTCGAACCAAAACACCTGCATCAACCAGCGTCCGCTGGTGCGCGTGGGTGATTTTGTGAACGAAGGCGATATCATCGCTGACGGCCCAAGCACGGATCTCGGTGAGCTCGCGCTCGGCCGTAACGTGCTCGTCGCGTTCATGCCATGGAACGGTTACAACTTTGAAGATTCTATCCTCATCTCTGAGAAATTAGTGAAGGAAGATGTCTTCACCTCGATCCACATTGAAGAATACGAAGCGATGGCTCGCGATACGAAATTAGGGCCTGAAGAAATCACGCGCGATATTCCAAACGTGGGTGAAGAAAATCTCCGCCACCTCGACGAAACCGGTATCGTGCATATCGGCGCGCAGGTGAAAGCGGGCGATATTCTCGTGGGTAAAGTGACGCCGAAAAGCGAATCTCCGATGACGCCGGAAGAAAAACTCCTCCGCGCGATCTTCGGTGAAAAAGCCGCTGACGTGCGCGATTCGAGCCTTCGCGTGCCGCCGGGCGATCAGGGTACTGTCGTAGAAGTACGCGTATTCAACCGCCGCGGTATCGAAAAAGACGAACGCGCCATGGCTATCGAGCGCTCGGAAATCGCGCGCCTCGAGAAAGACCGCAATGACGAAATCCAGATTCTGGAGCGTTATGTAGTTGGCAAACTCGAAGAAATGTTCGATGGCAAAAAAGCGACCAAAGGCCCCGCTGCGGTCAAAAAAGGCCCGATGACGGCGGAAATTATCCGCAGTCTGTCGCGCAAAGATCGCTGGGAAGTTGCTGTTTCCGATGATTTCATCATGAAGGAAACCGCTGCCCTCAAACGCGAATACGACGAAAAAACCAGCCTCATCGAAAAACGCTTCCAGGATAAAATCGAGAAGCTGCAGGCGGGCGACGATCTGCCCTCCGGCGTGCTCAAGATGGTGAAAGTGTTTGTCGCGGTGAAGCGCAAGCTGCAGCCGGGCGATAAAATGGCCGGCCGCCATGGTAACAAAGGGGTTATCTCTGTTATCGTTCCGCAGGAAGATATGCCGTATCTTGAAGATGGCACTCCGGTGGAAATGGTTTTGAACCCGCTTGGCGTACCTTCGCGTATGAACGTGGGTCAGATCTTGGAAACGCACCTGGGCTGGGCTTCGGCTTCGCTTGGTAAGCAGATTGGCGAGATCATCAAAACCCTCGATAAAAAATCCGATAGCGAAAAACTGCGTCATCGCCTGCTCGAACTTTATGAGCAGCCGCATGAGCAGAAAGAAATCAAGGCGATGAAGCAGGAAGAACTCGTCGAACAGGCTGAAAAGCTTGAGCGCGGCATTCCGTTTGCAACGCCGGTTTTCGATGGCGCGAAAGAGGAAGATATCAACACGATGCTGAAGCAAGCTGGCTTGCAAACCAGCGGTCAGGTTCAACTGTATGATGGCCGTACCGGCGAGAAGTTCGATCGCCAAGTCACGGTAGGTTACATTTACATCATGAAGCTGCACCACTTGGTGGATGATAAGATCCACGCGCGTTCGATTGGGCCTTACAGCCTTGTCACGCAGCAGCCTCTGGGCGGTAAATCGCACTTCGGCGGTCAGCGCTTCGGGGAGATGGAGTGCTGGGCACTTCAGGCTTACGGTGCTGCTTATACGCTGCAGGAATTGCTCACGGTGAAATCGGATGACGTTGCTGGCCGTACCAAAGTGTACGAGTCGATTGTCAGCGGCAATAATTCCTTTGAATCCGGCGTACCGGAATCTTTCCACGTGATGGTGAAAGAACTGCGTTCGCTCTGCCTCAATGTCGAAATGCTCCAAAGTGAGGAGAAATAATATGTTTCCTGAAAAACGTACACGCGGCCCGATGGGCAATAACCTGGTAGAATTGTTCGGCCAGAACACCGCTAAAGATGATTTTGATAGCCTCAAAATCACCATCGCCAGCGCGGAAAAAATCCGCTCCTGGTCTTTTGGCGAAGTGAAAAAGCCGGAAACCATCAACTACCGTACCTTCAAACCGGAGCGCGACGGTCTTTTCTGCGCGCGCATTTTCGGTCCCATCAAGGATTACGAATGCTTGTGCGGTAAATATAAGCGCATGAAATATCGTGGCATTGTCTGCGAAAAATGCGGCGTGGAAGTCACCACGTCCAAAGTGCGTCGTGAACGCATGGGCCATATCGAACTGGCTTCTCCAGTTGTGCATATCTGGTTCTTCAAGTCCCTGCCCTCACGTATCGGCACGCTGCTCGATATGGCGCTCAAAGATCTCGAAAAGATTCTTTATTTCGAAAGCTATGTGGTCACCGAGCCGGGCCTCACCTCCTTCAAACGCGGTGAGCTGCTGAACGAAGACCAACTCGCCAAAGCGCAGGAAGATTTCGGCCCGGACGCTTTCACCGCCATGATTGGTGCGGAAGCCGTGCGCGAAATTCTAAAAGCGATAGACCTGAAAAAAGAACAAGAAATCATGCGCGCGGATTTGGCTGAAACCACCTCCGATGCGAAGCGCAAGAAACTCGTTAAGCGCTTGAAGCTCGTCGAAGATTTCCTCGATTCCGGCAACAAACCGGAATGGATGGTGCTGGAAGTACTGCCGGTGATTCCGCCAGATCTGCGTCCGCTTGTACCGCTCGATGGCGGCCGTTTTGCGACGTCAGATTTGAACGATCTCTATCGCCGCGTCATCAACCGTAACAACCGCCTGAAGCGCCTGCTCGAACTCAAAGCGCCCGATATCATCGTGCGTAACGAAAAACGCATGCTGCAGGAAGCCGTCGATGCGCTGTTTGACAATGGTCGCCGTGGCCGCGTGATTAAAGACGCGAACAAGCGCCCGTTCAAATCTTTGAGCGATATGATTAAGGGTAAGCAAGGTCGTTTCCGTCAGAACTTGCTCGGTAAGCGCGTGGATTACTCCGGCCGCTCCGTGATCGTAGTGGGTCCGGAACTCAAACTACACCAGTGCGGTCTGCCGAAGAAAATGGCGCTCGAACTTTTCAAGCCGTTCATTTACGCGAAGCTGGAACTCTACGGCCTCGCTACCACGATTAAAGTCGCAAAACGCATGGTGGAAACCGAACGTCCGGAAGTATGGGATATTCTTTCCGAAGTAATTCGTGAACATCCGGTGATGCTCAACCGCGCACCAACCCTTCACCGCCTTGGTATCCAGGCGTTTGAACCGCTGCTTATCGAAGGTAAGGCGATTCGCCTTCACCCGCTGGTTTGTACCGCATTTAACGCGGACTTTGACGGTGACCAGATGGCCGTGCACGTTCCGCTTTCTGTGGAAGCGCAGCTCGAAGCACGTGTACTCATCATGTCCACCAACAACATTCTTGCACCTTCAAACGGTAAGCCGATTATCGTTCCAACGCAGGATATCGTTCTCGGTCTTTATTACATCACGATGATGGATACGAGCGCGAAAGGCGCGGGCATGTCCTTCTCCAACACGGCAGAAATTCAGTTCGCGCTGGATTCCGGTGTGGTGAATTTGCATAGCAAAATTAACTACCGCTATGTGCATGCCGATGCAGAAGGCAAAACGCACGCCGAGCGTATTGAAACAACGCCGGGCCGCGTGTTGCTCTCCGAGCTGCTGCCGAAACATCCGAACGTCACCTTCCACGCGATCAACAAAGTACTCACGAAGAAGGAAGTTTCCAACCTCATCGATTACGTCTACCGCCATTGCGGTCAGAAGAGCACGGTGATTTTCGCTGACCGTATGATGAAGCTCGGCTTCAGCCATGCGTGCCGCGCGGGTATTTCTTTCGGTAAGGACGACATGGTTGTTCCTGCGACGAAGGAAAAACACATCACCTCGACGATGAAAGAAGTGAAACAGTTCGAAAAACAATATGCGGACGGTCTCATCACTCTCGGCGAGAAATATAACAAAGTCGTCGATGCGTGGTCGCAATGTACCGACCGCGTTGCGCACGACATGATGGGCGTTATTTCCGGTCAAGTCACACAGAACGAAGGCAAGAAAAATGTCTCCGCCGGTTCCAGTGTGAACTCCATCTATATGATGGCGCACTCCGGAGCGCGCGGTTCGGCAGCGCAGATTAAGCAGCTTGCCGGTATGCGCGGTCTGATGGCGAAACCTTCGGGCGAAATTATCGAAACACCGATTATTTCAAACTTTAAGGAAGGCCTCACGGTTCTTGAATACTTCAACTCGACGCACGGTGCGCGTAAAGGTCTGGCGGATACGGCGCTGAAAACAGCGAACTCCGGTTACCTCACCCGCCGCCTCGTGGACGTTGCGCAAGATTGCGTGACCGTGGAAGAAGATTGCGGTACGAAACGCGGTCTGATTGCCAAACCGGTAATCGATGGCGGTAACGTGATCGTGTCGCTTGGTGAAAAAGTGTTGGGTCGCACCTCGGCAAAAGATGTGCGCCACCCCACCAATAACACGCTGCTCGTTGCAGCGGGTCAGCTGATTGACGAAGCAACGGTGGAAAAAATCGACTCAGCGGGCATTGAATCCGTGCTGATTCGCTCGGTGCTCACCTGCGATACCAAAGGCGGTATCTGTACTTCCTGCTATGGCCGCGATCTGGCTATCGGCGGTAAAGTGAATACAGGCGAAGCGGTCGGCGTTATCGCAGCGCAGTCGATTGGTGAACCGGGCACGCAGCTCACGATGCGTACGTTCCATATTGGTGGTGCGGCTCAGCGTGGCGCGGAACAGTCGAGCATTGAAGCATCGGCTGACGGTCGCTTGAAACTCGCAAACAAAAACGTCGTCGTGGATTCCAAAGGCAATCATGTGGTGATGAGCCGCAACTGCGAACTCATCATTGAAGATGCGCAGGGCCGTGAAAAAGCACGCCACAAAGTGCCGTATGGCGCGCGCATGCCGCTGGAAGAAGGCGCACAGGTGAAGAAAGGCGATAAACTCGCCGAGTGGGATCCGTATACGCTCCCAATCATCACCGAACGTACGGGCCGCGCGGTTTACCGCGACCTCATCGAAGGCATGTCCGTGAAGGAAGTGCTCGACGAAGCAACCGGTATTTCAAACAAAGTGATTATCGATTGGAAGCAGCAGAAACGTGGTTCGGAACTCAAACCGCGCGTCACGCTGCGCGATGCGAAAGATAACATCATCACGCTCGCCAACGGTCTTGAGGCGCGTTACTTCCTGCCGGTAAATGCGATTCTGAATATTCAGGATGGCCAGGAAGTGCATGCCGGTGACGTACTCGCACGTATCCCGCGTGAATCGACCAAAACCCGCGATATTACGGGCGGTCTCCCGCGCGTGGCGGAATTGTTCGAAGCGCGTAAGCCGAAAGATCACTCCATCATCTCCGAAATCGACGGTACGGTGGAATTCGGTAAGGATTACAAATCCAAAACCCGCGTGATCATTCGTCCGCAAGATGCATCCAAAGAGCCGGTGGAATATATGATTCCGAAAGGCAAACACCTCACGGTGAACGAAGGCGACTTCGTGCAGAAGGGCGATATGCTTATGGACGGCAACCCCGTTCCGCATGACATCCTTCGCGTGATGGGCGTGGAAGCGCTGGCTGAGTATCTCATCTCGGAAATCCAAGCGGTTTACCGCCTGCAGGGTGTGACGATCAACGATAAACATATCGAAGTGATCATCCGTCAGATGCTGCAAAAAGCGGAAGTGATCGATGCAGGCGAAAGCACGTTGCTTGCCGGCGAACAAATCGATCGCGAAGAGCTGGAAGCACTGAACACGAAACTGAAGAGCGAAGATCGTAAGCAAGTGAAGGCGATTCCGGTACTGCAAGGTATCACGAAAGCTTCGCTGCAAACACGCTCCTTCATCTCGGCTGCGTCGTTCCAGGAAACCACACGCGTTCTTACCGAAGCGGCAGTTCAGGGTAAAACTGACCAGCTGCGCGGCTTGAAAGAAAACGTGATCGTTGGTCGCCTGATTCCGGCTGGTACGGGTGCGTATATCGCGCGTCAGAAAAAACTGGCTGCAAAACGCGATAAGCAAATTGCAACGGCAAACGAGAATAAGAAAGAAGCGGCAGCGCTTACCAACGATTCTCCGAAGCAAGCAGCGGGAGCCTAAGTAAAAATCGTTACGCTAGGGCTTAGCAGATAGCCCGCTTTTTGAGCACCGTAGCGCAGCGTACATAAAAGTACGTGAGCAACGGAAGCGCAAAAAAGCGAAGCTAGATGCAAGCCATAGTAGTAATGAATATATAACTTTATTCTAAAACGAGAGCAGCCTACTATAAGTTTTATGGTCAGGTTGCTCTCGTTTTTTTTCGTCCTGTTTTTTTTGATTCCTCACGCGCGCGCGGATGACTGGATAGAAGCCCCTCACGTCAAATTGCGTTTTCTTTATGCCGGCTATAATCCCGCGAAAAACGAGCATGTCGGCGCGCTGGAATTTGCCATCGACGATGGTTGGAAAATCTATTGGCGCACACCGGGCGATTCGGGCATCCCGGTAAAAATTAACGATACCGGCAGTGAAAATCTTGCCTCTGTCTCAATTCTATGGCCTAACCCCACGCGCACAGTGGAATTCGATGGTCTCGAAAGTTTTGGTTACAAAAAACACGTCATTATTCCCATATTATTCACGCCGGATGACCCCGAAACCGAAACCGAAATCGAGGTAACGGTAGAGTATGCGGTGTGCGAACAGATATGTATTTTCGGCAAAGAACTCATTAATGAGACACTGGATGATGATATAAAAGTTGACGATAGCACTATTCAAGAAATTCAAAAGGTTATATCAAATATCTCACAAAGAAAATCCAATAAGGATATTACGCTTTCACGCTTTCAGCAAACCCAGGATAAAAAACTTGTCTTTACGTTCACCTCGGAAACGCCATTTGAAAAACCCGATTTATTTATCGAAGCCGCGCCCGGTTTTCGTTTCCCACAACCGGAAGTGTATTTAAGCAACGAAAAGCGCACCGCCACCTTCCATTCACCGTATGAAGAACAAATCGAAGGTAAATCCGTGCGCGATCAGGTGCTCACCCTCACCCTTACCGATAGCGCGCAATCCATGGAAAAAAGCGTGCGCGCGTCAGATGCGGTGCTTGCCGAAATCGTCGAAGCGCCCTCGCTTAGCTTAATGCTGGCATTTGCCATTCTTGGCGGGTTTATTCTTAATTTCATGCCCTGCGTATTGCCGGTGCTTTCCATCAAAATCCTGAGTTTTGTAAAACATTCCGGCAGCAGCCGAAAAACCATTCGCCGCAGCTTCATCGCGTCCACATTGGGCATCATTTTCTCCTTCCTCGCGCTTGCTGGCCTCGTTGTGCTTTTACGCAATATCGGTATGCAAGTCGGCTGGGGCTTCCAATTCCAATCACCGGTATTTTTAGCCGTTATGGCCATTATCATTTTCTTCTTTGCGCTTAATTTATTTGGCGCTATTGAACTGCGGCTCCCTTCCTTTTTGGCCACGCGCTTATCGCACATGGCCAGCCGCGATGAGCAAAAACTTCTCTCGCATTTTTTAAGCGGCGCGCTTGCGACATTACTTGCAACGCCCTGCACCGCGCCATTTTTAGGCACCGCCATAGGCTTCGCATTTAGCCAGAGCAGCACCATCATTCTGCTAATGTTTACCGCAATGGGAACCGGTCTTGCGCTTCCCTATATTCTCGTTGGCCTCTTCCCTGGCCTTGTGAAAATTATGCCAAAACCTGGCGCATGGATGATAAAACTGAAAGCATTTTTCGGCATTTTGTTGATCGCGACTGCGGCATGGCTGCTTTATATTTTATTCGCGCCAATGCAAAAAACGGAAAGCGCCGCGCCGAGTGAAATCAGCTGGGTTGCGTTTGAACCGGAAAAAATTTCTACCTATGTAAAACAAGGCAATGTGGTGTTTTTAGATATCACGGCGGATTGGTGCCTCACCTGCAAAGCCAACAAGAAAATCGTTATCGATACGGCAGAAATTCAAACATTACTTAGAGAGAAAAACACCGTCGCGATGCGCGGTGACTGGACAAAACCAAGCCAGGAAATTGCCGATTTTCTATCCGCCAATGGGCGTTTCGGCATTCCGTTTAACGCCGTATATGGCCCTACTTCACCGCAGGGAATTTTGCTCCCCGAAGTCTTGACGCAGCAGCTTGTTAAAGATGCGCTCGCGAAAGCGCGCTAAATAAATCAACTATCAGCATTTTCAATTTTGCTTATATGCAAGGAGTGCAAGACGAGCTGCGCGGAATGTACAAAAAAGTACATGAGCACAGCGAGTTCGCGGCACGACGCAGCAGATAACAAAATTCAAAATGCTGTTATTTCTCTACAGGACGTAGAAAATTGGCCGCGTACGATTTCGGCGTCACTTTTACCGCTTTCGGCTCTTTGATTTCGTATTCGAAACCTTGCTTGTGTGCGTAAGCAATAGCAGCTTCCTTGGTCAGGAATTTCAGGCGAATTTCCTGGTTCATATCGGAAGATCCCGTCCACCCCATCAGCGGCTCAACAAAACGAGAATCCGGGCTTTCCGGCTCAAATTCCAGAAGCCAAAAACCGGTATTGGCGTCACCGGATTGCATCGCGGTCTTTGTGGGGCTGTAAATGCGTACTTTTTTCATAAAATCTCCTGACAAGCCGCCATCATAAACGAAATATGTATAAATTTCTATCATATTAACATGCTGAAATATAACAAACTTTCCCATCCCTTCCGGCCTTTGCATTTCCCGCGTAGATTTTTTTTCGTCGCCACAAAAAAAATCGTGTGGCGTTAACCTTTTATTATGAATTGGCCGATATACTGAAGGTGTAAGGGCAGAAAAACTGAGGCTTTCCGCCCCTAACAACAGGGAACAAAAAAATGAGCGACACGAAAAAAGTACGGATGAATATGGAAAAACAAAGTGGCCATCTCTCGCAATCGGCGCCGCAATTAAAATCGCGCGCACTTTCGCAGCGCCCTTCCATGTACGAAGTAACGCTCCTCAACGATGATGCAACGCCGATGGATTTCGTCGTGATGCTGCTGCAACGCCATTTTAATAAAACCCGCAGCGATGCGGTGGATCTCGTGCAAGAGATTCATACAAATGGCCAAGGCATCTGCGGCATTTATACGCGCGACGTAGCCGAAACCAAAGTTTCGCATGTGATTCATCAGGCACGCGAGCAACAGCATCCGCTTAAATGTGTGATGCAACGTATGACCACGCGTGACTAGAAACCATGTCTAGGGTATACTATATAAAACATGTAGTTTTAACCCAAGGCCAGTAGGTTTCATGCTTTCCAAGAATCTCGAAACAACATTACACCGCGCTCTCGCGCTTGCCCGCGAAATGAGCCATGAATATGCCACGCTTGAGCATTTGCTGCTGGCGCTTGTGGACGATGCGGATGCAAGCCCCGTGCTGCTGGGTTGCCATGTCGATGTAGAGTTGCTGCGTCATAATCTTTTTCAGTTTTTGCAAAACGATGTACCGTCGCTCGTCGTGCCTGCCAATGTAGAAACCAAACCGACTACCGGTTTCCAACGTGTCGTGCACCGCGCGGCTGTGCATGTGCATGCAGCGGGTAAAACGGAAGTCACCGGCGCGCACGTGCTCACCGAATTGTTTTCCGAGCGTGAATCCCACGCCGTCTATTATTTGCAGGAACAAAATCTCACCTGCCTCGATGTCATCAATTATCTCGCGCATGGTCATATGGCACCGGAAACGACTGCTGTCGGCCAGAATGAAAGCCTGCAGCAATCGATGTCTTCACAAAAGCAGGATCAGGAATCGCAAGCGCAACAGCAGCAGGAAGCCTTTACTGAAAACGCGAAAAAAGATCCCGCGCAGGCGCTCGATCTTTACTGCGTGAATCTCAATAAACGCGCGCTCGAAGGC
>CAYPXJ010000013.1:25055-35919 GCA_964414595.1 uncultured Rickettsiales bacterium | reverse complement strand
GGAAGATTTGCCGGAGCCAAAAAAAGATCCGATCGGCATTCCAGATAGCGTTTTTTTTCGCCCGAAACTGTTGCTGATCTTTGATCACGTGAAGGATGAATTGATTCTCGTCAGCCCGTGTTATTACCAATCCGGCAATGACGCGAAAGAAGTGTGGGACCGCGCGCAGGCACGCATCAATAGTTGCGTGCAGAAATTGAATGCGGCGCGCACGGCGCAGCGTTACGTGATGAAAAAACCGACCGATAGTAAAGCCGAAGATTATCTGTTCGGCGCGAAGGTGAAGGCCTATACGACGCGCGAGCAATATCACGCGATGGTGAAAAAGGCGCGCGAGTATATTGTTGCGGGCGATATTTTCCAGGTGGTGCCGTCGCAGCGTTTTGAAGCGGCGTGCCCGTACCCGCCGCTCGCGCTTTATCGTTCGCTGCGGCATCTGAATCCTTCGCCGTTTTTATTTTTGATGCGCTGCGGCGATTTTTCGCTGGTCGGTTCCAGCCCGGAAATTCTGGTGCGTCTGCGTGAAGGTGAGGTGACGATTCGCCCGATCGCTGGTACGCGCAAACGCGGCAAAACGCGCGCGGAAGATCTCGCGCTCGAAAAAGATCTGCTTTCGGATCAAAAAGAAATTTCGGAGCATTTGATGTTGCTCGATCTTGGCCGCAACGATGTCGGCCGCGTGGCCAAGCCCGGCTCGGTGAAGGTGACGGAGCAGATGATTGTCGAACGCTATTCGCATGTGATGCATATTGTTTCCAACGTGACGGGCGATATCGACCGCAAGCAAGATGCGCTTGATGCGCTGATTGGCGGCTTCCCGGCGGGTACGGTTTCCGGCGCGCCGAAAATCCGCGCGATGGAAATTATTCACGAGCTCGAGCCGGTGAAGCGTACATTTTACGGCGGCGGTATAGGGTATATTTCCGCCGGCGGCGATATGGATACCTGTATTGCGCTGCGGACAGGGCTTGTGAAAGATGGTAAACTTTACGTGCAGGCCGGTGGCGGCGTGGTGGCGGAAAGCGACCCCGAAGCCGAGTATCAGGAAAGCTGCAACAAGGCGAGCGCGCTGCTCAAAGCGCTAGCCGATATTGGAAATTATCTGGATTAAGTATGGCAAAGAAAGCGCCCAAAATTCTGCTCGTCGATAATTACGATAGCTTTACGTACAACCTGCTCCATTATCTTTCGGAGTTGGGTGCGAAGGTGGAAGTGGTGCGTAACGATACGCTCACGCCGGCGGCGATTTTAAAGAAAAAGCCGGACGGTATCGTGCTTTCGCCGGGCCCGTGTACGCCGAATGAAGCAGGCGTGTGCCTCGATCTGATTACACTGGCGAAAGGCAAAGTACCGATTCTTGGTGTATGCCTCGGGCATCAATCGATCGCGCAGGCGCTAGGCGGCAAAGTCGTACGCGCGAAAAAACCGATGCACGGCAAAGTGAGCGAAGTGAAACATACCGGTAAGGGCGTATTTAAAGGGATTCCATCGCCGTTTAAAGCGACGCGCTACCATTCGCTGATTGCGGATAAAAAATCATTGCCGAAAGATGTGATGATTACGGCGGAAACAAAAGACGGCATTATCATGGGCCTGCAGCATAAGAAATTTGCGATTCACGGCGTGCAGTTTCACCCGGAGAGTATCGCCTCCGAACACGGGCATGCGATTCTCAAGAATTTTCTGGAGTCTTTATAATGAGCGATACACAAACATTGGGAAATGTAGGGCTGCTGGAAATTAATTTAACTACAAGCCATCCTGATTTCACGAAATCCAGACCTGCTACAACGCTCGCTTATTTAACCATAGAAATTCCGATTGAAGATCATGATGCTTATTTTAAGCAATGGAATCCTATGGCTTCTGAATTAATGAGGAATCTTACTGCGATGTTTAAAACCAAGGATTATGCCTTTGAAGGTTCGGAATATAATTCCAGTGATCCTTGGCAAAAATGGGATCTAGGAGAAGAAACCCGGTATGTCGGGCTTTGCAGTGTGATTCCGGAAGCCGATGAGGATGGCGTAAAACCTATTGCTGCTGGTGCCCAGGATGCAAATGCGGTGCTCGCATCTTTCATACGTGACGTGCGCGAAGTACTTACGGCATTTCGCCGAGCAAAAGCTGGCGGCCGGGTCAATGATTCGGGGCTTGGCGACGGAAAAACTCCATAATCTCCATTGCAAAGCCTAGATTTGCAGCTACATTTATTCGCATGGCTGAATTTAAAGAATTACTTGCACGCGTTGCCGAGGGTAAAGCCCTGGAACAGGCGGACGCCGAGCGCGCCTTTCAGGTGATGCTGAATGGCGGAGCGACACCCGCGCAGATGGCGGCGTTCTTAACCGCGCTTCGACGCAACGGCGAAAGCGTGACCGATTTGGCGGCGGGCGCCCTTGTGCTGCGCGCGAAATGCAAGCCGTTTCATGCGCCAGAAGGCACGGTAGATACATGTGGCACAGGCGGGGATGGGCTTTCCACCGTCAATATTTCCACGGCAACGGCGTTTGTTGTGGCGGCGTGCGGTGTACCGGTGGCGAAGCATGGCAATCATGCGGTGTCTTCCCGCTCCGGTTCGGCAGATGTTCTGAGCGCATTGGGTATTAATGTACAAGTTCCGTCGCAGGTTATGGAGCGGGCGCTTAAAGAATTGAATATCTGCTTTCTGCTTGCGCCCATTTACCATCCTGGCATGCGCCATGTTGCGCCGGTGCGCCAAGAGCTCGGTTTTCGTACGATCTTTAATATACTGGGTCCGCTGGCTAGCCCAGCCAAAGCCAAACGTCAGCTTATCGGCGTATTCTCCGGTTCGCTCGTGCCGTTAGTGGCGGAAGCGTTGCAACTCATTGGTAGTGAACATGCGTGGGTTGTGCATGGGCAGGACGGACAAGATGAAATCAGTGTGACGGACGAAACGTATGTAGCCGAACTCAAAAACGGACGTATTCGCGAATTCCATATTCGGCCGGAAGATTACGGACTTTCACGCCATACGCTGAAAGATCTCCAAGGCGGTGATGCACAGGAAAACGCGCGTGCATTGCAGCGTGTACTTTCCGGTAAAAAAAGTGCGTATTTGGATAGCGTGTTGCTGAATGCCGCCGCCACGTTGCTTGTTGCGGGCAAGGCTTCAAAAATAGAAGAAGGTATTGCCCTTGCACAAAAAGCCCTTGCGAGTGATAAAGCCATTAATCTGGTAGAAAAATTCGCCCAAATGACCCAAGAGAGTGAACATGCAGCCTGATGATGTATTATCCGAAATTTGCGCCAAGAAGTGGGATCATATTTCAGCGCAACGTGCAAAAGTAACAGAAGAGCAACTGCGCGAGCGCATTACCGAATTACCACCGACACGCGGTTTCAAAAAGGCTCTCGCCGCGACCTATCGCGATGGGCGTATTCCACTCATTGCCGAAATTAAGAGATCGTCCCCAAGCAAGGGGGTGATTCGCGCGGGTTTTGAACCTTCACGCATTGCAAAAGCGTATGAGGAGGGCGGAGCTTCTTGCCTTTCGGTGGTTACCGATACCCCTTATTTCCAAGGGGCGGACGAACATTTGCGTGCGGCGCGTGCGGCAGTTGAATTGCCCATTCTACGCAAGGATTTTATTCTCGATCCGTATCAAGTGCTCGAATCGCGCGCGCTGGGTGCGGATGCGATTTTGCTGATTGTCGCCGCGCTCACCTATCAGGAGCTGCGTGATTTGGAAGCGCTGGCGATGGAACTCGGCATGGATGTGCTCGTCGAAGTGCATGCGGAAGATGAGCTGGAAATTGCGCGTCGCCTTAAAACAACGTTGCTGGGAATCAACAGCCGCAATCTGAAATCGCTTCAAGTGGATCTGAATCATTTCGCCACCGTTGCGCGACGCGTGCCGAACGATTATGTGCTTGTGGCGGAAAGCGGCATCAGCAACCATAAGGATATTCTCGCGCTGAAAGGCCATGGCGCGAAGGCGTTTCTGGTGGGAACGGCGTTGATGCGGCAACCCGATATTAAAGACGCAACGCTTAAAATGCTGGGATATTAAATGCCGATTCTTGATCAACAAATTTCACTTGATGGTGTGTTAGTGCAGGGCTGGGACGTGCTCGCCTGGCTTTGGTTTATGCTGTTATGGATTTTATATGCAGGCGTTGCGGATTATCATCGCCGCCATAGCGATAAAAGCCTGATGAAGATTATGTATCGCCACCGTTTGCGCTGGATGAACGAGATGCTCAAGCGCGATAACCGCATGTTCGATGCCAAGGTGGCGAGCAACGTGATGGGCAGCGTGACGTTTTTCGCCTCCACCTCGATTTTTATTCTCATCGGTTTGATGACGATGCTGGGTTATAGCGATAAGGGCGTGGTGTTTTTGAGCCATCTGCCGTTTGCCGTGCCGACCGACGAGCGGCTCTGGGATTTAAAAGTCATCTGGCTGATGGCGATATTTATCTATGCTTTCTATAAGCACACCTGGGCGATGCGGCAGTTTAATTATACGTCTATCCTGATTGCCGGCGCGCCGATTTTCAAAAAAGAGAACCATGAATCGCGCAAAGAGGCCGTGCGTATCACCAAGATTGTTTCGCTGGCGGCGAAGAACTTTAACCAGGGCCTGCGCGCCTATTATTTCGGCCTGGCGTCGCTTACCTGGTTTATTCATCCGCTGCTGCTGATGGTGGTGAGCGCCTGGGTGGTATTTGTGTTGTTCCACAGGGAATTCAACTCCACCACGCTGCGCGTTCTTTCAGAGTAAGATCTCCTCTCAAGCATCTGAAATATATAGAATATATTTCATCCTTGCTTTTTGCCTACCCGTATGGGATAAATCAGTTACCGCATGAGTCAAGGGCAACCGCGAAACCTAGGCGTTACCCCTTGCAGATGCATCTTAAGCAACAGGAATTCGGGATTTCATCCCATGCAATACTACGAATTTGAACCAATCAATTATTTACAACTTCAGGTCGCGCGCGGGCGATTTCATGCTCTTCGCGCGCCCTATAAGGAGCAATTACTCACATGGTTAAACGAATACTTATTGATGCCGCACATCAAGAGGAAATTCGTGCCGTTATCGCGGACGATAACCGGCTCGAAGAATTTGAATTTGAAACAGCTGCAAAAAAGCAGATTAAAGGCAATATCTACCTTGCAAAAGTAACGCGGGTAGAGCCTTCGCTGCAAGCGGCGTTTGTCGAGTATGGCGGCAATCGTCAGGGGTTTCTGCCGTTTTCAGAAATCCACTACGAATATTTTCAACTCCCTATTGAGGATAAAGAGCGCCTGAAAGCAGCCGTTGTTGCTGAAGAGCGAGCAGCCAAGGAAGCCGAACAGGCAGAATTTGCTGCCGACGAAGTCGCGGTTTCTAATGCTGAAGCGGCTGCCCCTTTTGTGCCGCCAGTCGATGCTGAGCCGGTGCATATTCCAGGTGGCTCGGACGGTGGAGACCAGGTTGAGCCGATGGGCGAAAGCGGCGATGTAGTTGCCGAAGCAGCGCCTGTAGAAGCCGCTGTGAATGTGGAGGCGATTGAATCTTCACAAGAAGTTGAGGTGATGGAGGAGGAAGAGCGCCGCCCCTTCCGCCGCAGCGATCTCTACCGCAAATATAAAATTCAGGAAGTGATTAAGCGTAACCAGCTGATTCTGGTGCAGGTGACGAAGGAAGAGCGCGGCAATAAAGGCGCGTCGCTGACAACGTATATCTCGCTTGCCGGACGGTATTGCGTACTGATGCCGAATTCGCACCGCCAGGGCGGCGTTTCCCGCCGTATCGGTAATATTGATGATCGCCGCCGTCTGCGCGACGTGCTGGCGCATCTCGAGCTTTCCGAAGGGATGAGTGTGATTATTCGTACTGCTGGAACAGGCCGCACGAAAAGTGAAATTAAACGCGACTATGATTATTTAGTGAAATTGTGGAGCGAAATTCGCCAGCTGACAATCTCGTCTCAAGCCCCTGCGATGGTGTACGAAGAGGGTGACATTATTAAACGTTTCGTGCGTGATATGTATGACGTTTCGATTGAGGAAATTGTGATTGAGGGCCAGCAAGCGTTTGAGTCCGCGCGCAATTATATGAAGATGCTGTTGCCCAGCAACGCAGTAAAAGTCAAGCAACACCAAAGCTCACAGCCGATTTTTGCAGAATACCGTATCGAATCAGCGATTGAAGCGCTCTATGATAACAAGGTGATGCTGCGTTCAGGCGGCTATATTATTTTGAACCCGACAGAAGCGCTCGTTTCCATCGACGTGAACTCCGGCAAAGCAACGCGTGAGCGTAACGTAGAAGAAACAGCTGTAAAAACGAATCTTGAAGCCGCGCACGAAATTGCGCGCCAGCTGCGCCTGCGCGATTTAGCAGGTCTTATCGTGATCGATTTTATCGATATGGTGGATTACCGTAATCGCCGCCAGGTGGAACGCACACTGAAAGAAGTGCTGGCAACGGATCGTGCAAAAATTCAGGTGGGGCGTATTAGCGCCTTCGGACTTCTCGAGATGTCACGCCAACGTATGCATTCGAGCTTTCTCGAATCCAGCGCGCAGACATGCCCGCATTGTAATGGCACCGGTATGGTGCGCTCGCCCGCTTCTATGGCAGTTGCGCTCATGCGCGGCATTGAAATGGAAGCTTCCAAAGGCAAGGCGTCTGAACTTAAAGTCAGCGCATCGCCGATTGCAGCTTCGTATGCACTTAATCATAAACGTCGCGATTTGATGGATATGGAAACGCGCACCGGTACGCGTATCGTTATTGAAGTTGACCCGGCACTTTCCGGGGAAGATTTTTCGATCATGCGTACGAAACGCCGCGATGACGAGCATCAGCGTGAAGACCGCAATAAAAATGCGCGGGCGGTTTCGATGGAAAGCGTGGCGGAAGAATTTTCTGAAAATTATGTTCAGGAAGAAACAGAAGAAGAGGCGCTGCCTGAACAGGGCGCGAATGGCCAAGGCCAGGAATTTGGCCGCCGCCGCCGTCGCAGAGGTGGCCGCCGTCGCCGTGGCCGCGATCGTGAGCATTTCGGCAGTGAACCGCAAGGCGAGAGCACTCCCCGCGCGCCACAAGCTGTTCCTGCTGCAATAGAAGCGCAGGCTCCAGCGTCTGCGCCATCGGAAGATCGTTCCGACCGTAGCCGTATGCGTTACCGCGATGGTGCAAGCGCACCCGAGCAAATTGCTTCGCAACCCCAAAATCCACCACAGCCGCGTCCGGAACGTAGAGAACCGCCGGTGATGGTGGCAGCGGAAAAAGCACCTAGCCCCGAAGAGATGGCCGCGATGGCCGCGCAGCGTGAAGAAAACGCCTCGCTCATCAAAGGCCTCTGGAAGAAAATCACGCAGTAATGCTTAAATCAGTACGCAGATTTCCGGTGGTGAGTCTCTTGCTGCTGGCGATTGCGTCGCTCGCATTTGCCTATTTTACGGAATATGTGCTCGGCTATGTGCCGTGCAAACTTTGTCTTTATCAACGCGCGCCGTTTTTCGGCGTGATTGGCGTAATGATCTATGCGCTGCTTTCACGCCGCGAAAGTTTCAAAAAATATCTCATCGCGCTGGCGGCAATGCTATTTTTCGGCAATGCTGCGCTCGCGTTTTATCACGCAGGCGTAGAGTGGAAGTTTTTTGAAGGGCCAGAAACCTGTAGCCATGCGTCAGAGGCGCAAACGCTGGAAGATTTAAAAGCGGAGCTGGATAATGCGCCGCTGGCGCGATGTGACGAACCTGCTTTCCGCGTTTTTGGTCTTTCCATGGCCGGGTGGAATAGTTTATGGTGTTTAGCACTCGGAATTTTAGCCGTTTATCTGGTGAAATATGGCAACTGGTCGCACACAAAAAAAACAGCATCCCCAAAAGAAAAGCGCGCTGCGCTTGCCGGGAGACGCAAAAACTGACGTGGCTGCCATGCTGCGTGTGAACCACGCAGGGGAATATGGCGCCAAACGTATTTACGAGGGGCAGCTTGCCGTGCTGCGCGGCCGCACGAGTGGCCCGATAATTGAAAAAATGTATGCGCAGGAGCTTGTGCATCTGGAGTAT
The DNA here is from genome assembly GCA_964414595.1 of uncultured Rickettsiales bacterium. Classification (GTDB taxonomy): domain Bacteria; phylum Pseudomonadota; class Alphaproteobacteria; order Rickettsiales; family CAIJLX01; genus CAYPXJ01. The sequence goes on along the minus strand of CAYPXJ010000013.1, from coordinate 27,881 downwards.
TTCAATAAGGAATTGCCCCGCCGCCGCGTGCGTCCCACGGCGCTTTTTCCCTTCTGGCATGTGGCCGGTTTTGCCTTAGGTGCAGCCACAGCGATGCTGGGCGAACGCGCGGCCATGGCCTGCACGGTAGCGGTAGAAGAAGTGATCGACGAACATTACGCCAAGCAAATTGAAAAGATAAAAGAAAGTGAACCGGAACTTGCGGGCACGCTGGAAAAATTCCGCCAGGAAGAAGTGGAGCATCGCGATACCGGCCTTGCACATGAGGCGGAAAAGGCGCCCGGACATCCCTTACTTACCGCGTTGGTGAAAACAAGCAGCCGCGCTGCAATCTGGCTTTCAACGAGGGTATGATGCGCGCAGACGATCCCATTGCAAAATTTAAAGATTGGTTTGACGAAGCCAAATCCAGCGGCATGAAAGAACCGACGGCGGTCACGCTCGCCACCGCGACACGCACCGGCAAGCCTTCAGCTCGCCCGGTTTTGCTCAAGCATTTTGATGAGCGCGGTTTTGTGTTTTTTACGAATTATAATAGCCGCAAGGGACGCGAATTAATCGATAACCCTCAAGCTGCATTGATGTTTTATTGGATGGAAATGGCCAAGCAGATTCGCATTGAAGGTAAGGTGGAACGCACGACCGAAGCGGAGTCGGATAAATATTTTGCTTCGCGTCATCCCGAGAGTCAGCTGGGCGCATGGGCGTCGAAACAATCTGAAATGCTGCCGGATAGGGATGTGATGCTTGAGCAGCTTGATTTACGACGTAAAGAATTTGCAGGGATCGATGTGGTGCGCCCGCCTTATTGGGGCGGCTTTCGCTTAAAGCCGGAGACGATTGAATTTTGGCAAGAAGGCGAATTCCGACTGCATCAGCGCACGCTTTACGCACGCAAAGAAAACGGCAAGTGGGAAGCAAGCTTGCTCTATCCTTAAGCGACTTCCACCCAGGCTTCGTCGTTATCGTATAGGCGCAGGCTTACGCATCGCACACCGAGTTTTTTACCAATGGGCGTGGCTACTTTTTCCATTAGGTAAGTAGCTAGATGTTCGGAAGTCGGGTCGCCTGGCAGATAAAAGATGCGCTGGCCCGTTACTTTTTGAATCGCGGAGCCCAGCGCCTGGTCTTTTTTATTTAAAATAACATTATGATCCCAATTCGTTTCAAGCCAGGCCATAAGCGCTCCCTTTAGCTCGGCATAATCGGCAACCATGTGGTTTTTAAGCGCGCCGCGAGGGGCAAAACTTGCTTCGACAACATGGTAATAACCATGCAGATAGGAACAAGGGCCCGGTAGATGCACCAAACGTTTTGCCACGGAAAATCCCAGTTTTACCGTGCATTCTACGCGTGAAGTTCGAGTTTGCTTGACCATACGATACCCATGTGTACATTAGATGGCAGTGGAGGAGGCCCCATGCATCCGATTGTGAATCTTTTAGATACTATCCTTAGCCTGTTTAATCTGCAGCTATTTATTTATATTGTGCTCAGATTGCTGATTCATTTCCGTATTATCAATGCCGGCCAGGCGCTGGTGAGCCAGATTTTGCAAGTGCTCATACGCATCAACGAGCCGATTCTTTCGCGCGTGCGCCGTTTCTTGCCGAAAGATTTGGGCATTGATCTCTCGCCGATTATCGTTTTTCTGGCGGTGTATTTCCTACGCGATTTGATTAATTATTATTTCTAATCGCTAGCCGTATCACTACTCGGCGTGCAGGCCCATTTCCTGCTTTTCCAACTTATGCAGCAGATCGCGTAACTTCGCCGCCTGTTCGAATTCGAGATTCGCGGCGTGTTCGAGCATACGCTTTTTGATGCGCTCGACAGAAATCTCTCCCTTTTTGCCGCGCAGATCTTTGGGCAAATCTTTTTCCGAAAAGAGCGGTTCTTCCTCTTTCATTTCATCTTTCAGCGCTTGCGAAATCGCCTTCTTGATGCTCGCAGGCGTGATGTTGTGCTTCTTGTTATGCTCGATTTGAATCGCGCGACGGCGGCTGGTTTCCTCGAGTGCACCTTTGAGCGAATTGGTCATCACATCGGCGTAAAGAATTACGCGGCCTTCGACGTTGCGCGCGGCACGGCCAATCGTTTGAATGAGCGAGGTTTGCGAACGGAGAAAACCTTCCTTATCCGCATCGAGAATCGCCACCAGCGTACATTCCGGAATATCCAAACCTTCGCGCAAGAGATTGACGCCAATCAGCACGTCGTATACGCCTTTGCGCAAATCGCGAATAATTTCCACGCGCTCGAGCGTTTCGACATCCGAGTGCAGATAACAAACTTTAATGCCCGCTTCCTGCATATATTCCGAGAGATCTTCCGCCATGCGTTTGGTGAGCGTAGTGATGAGCACGCGGCCATTTTTCGCCGCAATGTCTTTGCATTCCGCAATCACATCGTCGACCTGATGTTCCACCGGGCGTACGATACATTCCGGATCGATAAGCCCTGTCGGGCGAATCACCTGCTGTGCGAAAAGACCGTTCGTAAGCCCAAGCTCATGCTTGGAAGGTGTGGCGGAAACATAAATCGTCTGGCCGCGCAGCGCATCCCATTCTTCAAAACGCAACGGGCGGTTATCCAGCGCCGAGGGCAGGCGGAAGCCATACTCCACCAGCGTGAGTTTACGCGAGCGATCGCCATGATACATCCCGCCAATTTGCGGTACGGTAACGTGGCTTTCGTCCATAAATACGAGCGCGTCTTTCGGCAAATATTCAAAAAGCGTCGGCGGCGGCTGGCCTTCTTTACGGCCGGAAAGATAGCGCGAATAATTTTCGATGCCTTTGCATACGCCGGTCTCGACTATCATTT
>CAYPXJ010000013.1:0-25045 GCA_964414595.1 uncultured Rickettsiales bacterium | reverse complement strand
GGCCGATGCGCTGTGCTTCGAGTAATTTGCCCTGCGATTCAAAAATTTTTACCCGCTCTTTCAACTCTTCTTTAATAAGACCAACAGCTTGAATCAGCGTGGGCCGCGGTGTCACATAATGGCTTTTGGCGAAAACGGTAACTTCATCCATCTCGCCGGTTTTTTCGCCGGTAAGCGCATCAAATTCGGTGATGGCTTCGAGATCATCGCCGAAGAAGGAAAGCCGCCAGGCGCGATCCTCCAAATGGCTGGGGAAAATATCGACATTATCGCCAAGCACGCGGAACGTACCGCGGTGAAAATCGATATTGTTGCGCTCGTAATGAATTTCGACCAGCTGCTTGGTGAGTTCGGTGATGTTATAGCGTTTGCCTTTGGCAATCGGGATCGCCATTTGCAGATAAAGTTCCGGCGCGCCAAGGCCATAAATGCAGGAAACACTCGCCACGACAATCACGTCACGCCGTTCCAAAAGCGCGCGCGTCGCCGAGTGACGCATCAAATCAATTTGTTCATTAATCGCCGAATCTTTTTCGATAAACGTATCGGTTTTGGGAATATAGGCTTCCGGCTGATAGTAATCGTAATAGGAAACGAAATACTCCACCGCGTTGTGCGGGAAGAATTCTTTGAACTCTTCATAGAGCTGCGCGGCGAGGGTTTTGTTATGCGCCATGACGATCGCAGGACGATTCGTGGCGGCAATCACCTGCGCCATGGTGAAAGTTTTCCCCGAACCCGTTACGCCGAGCAGCACCTGATCACGCGCGCCTTTATTCACGCCGTCGACAAGCTGCGCAATCGCCTGCGGCTGATCACCGGCGGGCTGAAAATCGGACACAAGCTGATAAAGTGATTTGGGCATATAATTAGATATAGGGTGTGAAGAAAAACTACCAAGCATATCAAAAATAAAATTAGATAAAATAGCTATAATTCAGGTGGTTGATTTAGGCGTTCTTCGAGTTGGCACGCTCCATGCATGTATATGGGGGAGCAATTATTTTAGGAACGTATGTTTACGAACGCCCTTATATCGCAGATTATGAACCCGGCAGCGGCCGCAGGCGCAGGCTTGCAAACCGCAGGATTGCTGGGTAATTCGCTGCTTGGCGGGGCCAATCCGCTGGCGGCGAATTTCGGCGGTTTATTGGGCGGTGGCCAGGGTGGCCTGGCGGGTATTTTAGGTGCAAATCTTGCCGGAGGTGCACAAGCGGCTGGGCAAAATTTGCCGACTCAGCCAAACCCAAAAGGTGAAGCCGAGGCAAAAACTGGTGGCACCGAAGATGCGCTTCTCCAACTTCAGGCACTGCTCGCGCAGTATATTGTTATACAAAAAGATCCCGAAGCGGTAGGCCTACCTGCGGACGCCACGCAGGAGCAGAAACTCGCGGCAGCACAATTCCTTCTTGGTCAAAGCGGGGACTCGCTGGAAGGTGGTGAGGGTAGTGATAGTCTTGTCGGAGGTATGCTTGCAGATGGTTTTGGTCAAACGAACCCACAAGCAAATCCGATCTATGTAGGTTTAAGTGAAAAAAGCGCGAATGTTTTAAGCGGCTTAATTGAGGCGCCGCAACAATCGCTCGCAAATCTGCAAGGGGCGCAAGCAGCCGCGCAATATCAGGCGCAACAAGGCTCTGGACAGTTGAATAATGTGGCGCTTGCAAATCTGGAGGCAACAAAAAATCAGGCGCAACAAGGCGTTGTTAAGGTGGATACTGCGGCCGGTCTTACAAACCCTGAAGTGGCGCAAGCAGTAGCGAAATATCAGGCGCAGCAAGGTGCTGGCCAAATGGATACGGCTGCATTGGCAAAAGAACTTACGGAACTCATGAATAAAACCAGCGGCAGCGATGCTGATCTGGCGCAGGTGTTAAACGCGTTGCGCGAGAAGGCCGCTGCACTACCTGAGAAGAAAGAAAATGGATCGAAAGATGTTTTGGCCGATCTGCGTAGCATTTTAGATGAGGTCGCGCCCGATACCACGCTTGGCAAAGCGGTCACGAAAGAGCAGCAGGTGCACGCAGCGCCCCTAACACAAGCCGGCGTGAAAAAGAACGGCGAAAATATTCTGGTGAATAAAGGCGATGAAACAACGCTCGCTTCGAATAATTTGGCCGGTGGTCAGCAGGCGCTGGCAAATGGTGGCCAATCTTCTATGGGAGATAGCAGTAATTTTACAGCTTCCCAGCAAGCACTCACGCAGACCGTTTCGCACACAACTTCCACTACTGCATCAAGTGGTAGCAGTTTCCAACACTATTTGAATCAGACGGTGACCGATCCGGTGGAACAAGTCGCGGTAAAAATTGCGCGCGGCCTTAAAGGGAAAAACCAAATGACCATCCAACTTGAGCCCGCTGAACTGGGCAAAGTGGATGTAAAAATTGAGTGGGCAAACCGCAGCGGCATGCAGATTTCGATCGTAGCGGAAAATAAAGCGGCGCTCGATGCGCTGCAAAAAGATTCCCGCGCGTTGGAGCAGGCGTTGCAGGATGCCGGCATTTCCAGCGACGGCCTGAATCTGCAATTTAGCCTGCGTGAGCAGAACCAGCAGAATCAAAATCAGGATTACAAAGAATACGTCGATACGATGGCCTCGCTGATGGATCAGGCGCGTATCACGCTGAGCGCTGACCAAATACAAAAAGTGATGCATTACAGCGTTCCCAACAAACTTTTAGATATTACGGCATAGGAGGATTTTATGACAGTAACAGGAATTCCATCGGTTGCAGATGCACCGCCGACTACAACGGTTGCACCGGTTGGTAAGAAAATTTCGGACGATTACGGTAACTTCTTGAAGCTCTTTACAACGCAGCTTCAGAATCAGGATCCCACCGCACCAACCGATACGAATGAGATGTCTGCACAGATTGCCCAGTTCACACAGGTGGAACAGGGTGTGCAGATGAACCAGAGCATGAAAGAACTTGTGGACGTTACAAAAACATCGCAAGGCGCACTGGTCGCTAGTACACAGCTTAACGTAGCCGTGCAATATATTGGTAAAGATGTCGATGTTGCAGGAAATGGTGTGATTCTGAATGAGGGTGATACCTCCGCGAATTTCTCATACGTACTGGATAGTTCGGTGCGGGGTACTTCGATCGAAATTTCGAATAAAGAAGGCAAAGTTGTATACCGCGCAAATGGAAAACTTTCTGCTGGCCAGCACCAGGTGAGTTGGGATGGTAAAGATTTAGACGGGAAAAAAGTAGAGCCCGGCACTTATACTGTAAAAGTAATGTCAGAGCTTAGTGATGGGAGCTCAAAAGAGGCCGTTACGATGGTGCGTGGCACAGTTACTGCCTCGGATTTTGCGGACGGTCAAACTACGCTTATTGTGAACGATAAGATACGCGCGCCGCTCGCTTCGATTTACGCAATTTATGAACCTAAGAATTAACAAGTAGGAGGAAACTATGTCACTTTTTGCATCTCTCTTTTCCGGTGTTGCCGGTATTAACTCACAGAGCTCGGCAATCGCCAGCTTCTCAGATAACATTTCCAACGTTAACACGGTGGGCTTTAAAGTTCGTGAAACAACCTTTAGCTCGCTTGTAACGGGTACGGGTGGTACAGGCGGTTCTGGCGGTGCATTGGCTCGCGGTCGTACAGCCGTGGACGAACAAGGTCTTATTTTGCCAACCGGTGTTGCAACCGATATGGCAATTGATGGTGGTGGCTTCTTTGTTGTAACCGATAAGGCAGAAAAAGATTCGGGCGAGGAATTTCTTTATACTCGCGCAGGTTCATTCCGCCAAGATAACCGCGGCAACTTTGTAAATGCCGCAGGATACTTTTTGCGTGCATGGCCACTAGATAACGAAGGCCGTCTGCCAGGTGAGTTAGGTAACATTGATACAACACCTTTTGCACGACTGGACAGCTTGGAGACCGTAAACTTCCGCGGTTCAAACGTTGCGCAGGCAACTACGAAAGTGGATCTCGGTCTTAACCTTGATGCTGAACAGCAAGTGCTGCAAGGCGCAGGTCTGCTGATTGATTTTCCGGCAACGAGTGAAAACGGTGGAACTTTGTTCTCCTCGCGTTCGATTATCGTTCCGCAAGGTATCGCTGCCCCACTTGGTGGTCTTTCTGCCGGCGATGTTCTTGAAATTTCTGTCACCAATCCACCGGCGACCACATACTCCTTTACCTATGGTGGCTGGGCGCAAACCGATGCTCCAATTAGCGCTGGTAACACGATGTTCGGCTCTTCCACACCAGGAGGTGCATTTACATTAGGCGCAACAGATGAAGGTGATATTATGCGTATCACAACGGATACCTACGGCGCATTCGATTTCGAATTGAGCAGCAGTCCCGATCCGCTGAACGGTACCTTCAATAGCGTTCTGACACTCGTGGAAGCAATTAACAACACAAACGGACTTGTGGCGCGTGTAGATGCTTCGAATAATCTTTTTATCAGCTCGCGTAACGCCAATGACTCTCTTACCATTGAGAACGTAGATGGTGTAAACGGAGGTGGTGCGGCTGACGTTGTTACGGCGCTGTTCGGCGCTGGTAACGCGACAACCTCTCCCGCAACCGTTGTGGCGGCAAGTGTTGCAACGATTGCAGCAGGCACTGACCGATTCAACACGTTAGAAGGTTTGCAAACTATTATTGCAACCAAAGAAGGTATTGCTTCGCAAATTGAAAGCTCTGGCTCTGATCCGCAAATGACTATTTACGCTACCGATCCGCTGGGTACGATTACTTTTGCGGATAACGCAGCGAACAACGGTCACTTTGTTGAAGCAGGCTTATTCACCGAGCCGGAATTTGGTTTCACCGCTACAGCAGAAGGCCCAGTGTACGATCCGCTGGATGGTGCGGCAGGGGATAACATGGCCTCGGGAAGTGTTGTTCCACATTTTGGTCGCTCGGTGCGTGTATTTGATTCGCTCGGCGTAGGTCACGATATTCGCATTAGCGTTGTGAAGATTGATAACAACAAATGGGCGATTGAAATGTATGCTGCGAATCCCGATGAAGTTGTTTCGTCACGCACGGATGGTTTGCTTTCGTACGGTACGATCACTTTTAATGGTGATGGTAGCTTGCGCAATATTCCGCCATTGCTTTTGAATAATATCGAAATCAACTGGTCGAACGAGGCACTTGCCAGCACACTGGAATTTGATTTCGGTACAGCCGGTCAGCCTCTGGGTACAGATGGTGCAACGGAATTTGGTTTGACCGATGGTTTGAGCCAGTTCGCCGGTAACTACGATGTACGCTTTATCGATCAGAATGGTGCAGGCGCAGGCTTGCTGACCTCCGTTGAAATCGATGAAGATGGTTTCATTATCGCTAACTTCAGTAACGGTGAGTCACGTGCAGTCTATAAAGTTCCGCTTGCTGACTTCCCTAACGTAAACGGCTTGCAAGAAAACTCGGGTAACGCATATTCCCAAGGTTCTAAATCCGGTGACGTAACGCTGAAAGAAGCAGGTGAGAGTGGTGTTGGTAGCGTTGCGGCGGCAGCGCTGGAAAACTCCGGCACTGAACTTTCGCAAGAATTAACGAACCTCATTATTTCGCAGCGTGGCTATCAGGCCAACACGCGCACAATCAGCACGGCTGATCAGTTGCTCGAAGAGCTTGCGAATATCTTGAGATAGTTTCTAAGTTTAGGTCTTGGCGACTCCTTGACCTGATCCGGCGATGTGCCCCCGTGCATCGCCGGATTTCTTTTTTATAAACGGATATTTTCTATACGAACGTTGATATTCTCGCATTCGGCCATGGTAATTTTCTGCGCGGCTTCTGTATCCAGCAACGCTAGGCCTATCTCGCGCGCGGTAGAACACAGCTCGCCGATTTTTATGCCATCGGAAATAATGGCTGCACCTTTTTGCTGCATAAGGGGGACATCTGCACGTAGGCGAAAAAGTGATTTACGAACCGTACCCTGGTAATGCGTGCGTGCTGTCACTTCCTGGCCAACATAACAACCTTTTTGATAATCAATGGCAGAAAACTTATCGAAGGCGAATTGCAGCGGAAAAGATTTTTCTGACGTCATATCCAAACCATCGGGAACCCCAAGCGCAATGCGTGCGTAGTGGTAGTCTGTTTCATCGCCAGCGATTTTGATACTACTTTTAGGCGCAAGAGTACGCATAGGTAACCCAGAATGACGAGGGTCGGCATAGTGAATAGCGCTATCAATAACACCTGCAAAAACCTCATATTCTTCGCAATGCCGTAAGGTGATCTGAGAGCGAAGTTTATAAAAGCCCATTTTTTTAAGAAAATCTGGCGCGCGCGCCGCATCAACTTCTAGCAACAGCTTCCCCTCGTAATGAAGGATAAACATATCGAATAAAAATTTTCCCTGCGGCGTTAGCATGAGGGCGTAAATGGGGTGCTTGTCACTAGCCTTGGTAACATCATTAGTGACAAGCCCTTGCAAAAACGGCACAGCATCGGGCCCAGTAATTTCAACAATACTGCGTGATAATTTAATGGGTGTTTGCATAATTTTTTACGGCGTCGTTAAGTGCTGATGTCAAAATTTTTGCCACATGTGGAACGCTATATTTTTCTTCAACCGTTTTGCGCGCACTTTCACCCAGTTCTCGTGCAAATTTAGGGTTTTCCAGCAATTCTCTGATAAGACGCGCCATTTCCGCGGCATTATCAATATCACAAAACAGTATATTTTCACGGTCCGTGCCAATTTCAAGGGGACCTTCGCTGCGGGTTGAAACAACGGGCTTGCCATAAGCGAATGCTTCCAAAAGCACAATGCCAAACGATTCATGCAAGGAGGGCAGGCAGAAAATATCCAAATCATTCATAAAAATAGGCACGTTTTCAATCCACCCTGGAAAGTGGATGCGATCCTGCACGTTAAGACGATGCGCAAGCTGCTTTAAGTTGTGTTCTTCTTCACCACTACCGCCCAGCACGGCTTGAAATTCCACTCCGGCACTCTTCAACAATGCCATCGCCTCGATAAAACTGGCAAAACCTTTCTTTTTAACGAAGCGGCCCAACGTGCCTATCACCGGCGGTTTCTTAAATTTTTGAAAACCGGAATTGGGAGAAATTTTTACCATGTTAGGTACAAGGTAGGTATGACCACGATGGCCGGCCTGCGCCAGCGCATGCTGCATATGCCGGGTAATCACAATCATATGTGGGATGTGAATGCTGTATTGAAAGAGGTAATTATGCGACACGCCCAAAAGAGGAAAGCCCGTTTTTTTAAGCAGCGCCATGCCGCGGTTGGCATGCGCGATAATGATATCGGGTTGGATGCGTTGCATTAGCTGTTTGAGCCGCCATTTGGCGATGGGATCCCACATGCCCCATTGCTGTAACGTATGGATATGTACATTTTGTTTTTTGAGGTGTTGCAGAATCTGTGCGTCTGGAGCGCATAGGGCGTGTGCTTCGTGCCCCTCTGCCAGCAATGCGTCGTTATAATCAAGAAACGCCTGTTCAATACCACCCAGGCCGCGACCAAACATTGCATTTACAACACGCATGGCTGGGTAGGCTAAAGAAGCGGGCTTTTAGTGTAAATAGAATTCCTTGTAATGGTAATGGAAGTCTGAAGGGCGGATGATTTCGCAACTAGCGACGCGCACCGAGTGAAGTTTGCCATCCAGCGAATGCTCCCAGAAATTCAGAAATTTCATTAATACTGGAAAATCCGGGGTTTTATCAAATTCCTGCCAGATATAAGTCTGCAGGATTTTAGGAAAATCCGGTAAATGGTAAAGGATTTCTGCCGTTGTGAGGCGATAATCCCGAAGCATTTTCTCCATATCGCGCATAAGCCCATTATACCAAAAAACAGGGCCTGCGCCAAGAGCTAGGCAGCAAGACCGTAAGGCGGCTTATCCAGGCCTTTAGGCGAGGCGGTAAAAATCTCAAAGCCATTCGCCGTAACACCAATGGTATGTTCAAATTGCGCGGAAAGGGATTTATCACGTGTCGTCACTGTCCAACCGTCGCTTTGCAGAAGCGTATCGGGTTTGCCGGCGTTAATCATCGGTTCTACGGTGAAGAACATGCCTTCCTGCAGCGCCAGACCTTCGCCGGGATTGCCATAATGCAGTACATTAGGGGCGCTATGGAAAATACGGCCAATACCATGTCCGCAATATTCCCGCACAACGGAAAAGCCGCTTTTTTCGGCATGGGTTTGAATGGCGTGGCCGATATCCCCAAGCGTCGCACCGGGCTTAACTAACTTGATGCCCAGCATCATAGCGTCATATGTGATTTCGCAGAGGCGCTGCGCTTTCTTGGGTACATCACCCACATAATACATACGGCTAGTATCGCCGTGCCAGCCATCCACAATCACCGTAACATCGATATTCACGATATCGCCATCGCGCAGTTTTTTATCACTAGGAATGCCGTGGCAAACCACATGGTTGATGGAAGTGCAAATCGATTTCGGAAAGCCTTTGTAGTTAAGCGGCGCGGGAATCGCCTTACGTTCCACAATCATATTGTGGCAGATCGTATTGAGTGCGTCGGTCGTGATACCAGGCTTAACATGCGAGGCAATCATATCGAGCACTTCGGCAGCAAGTTTGCCCGCTTTACGCATTGCAGCGAATTCTTCCGGGGTGTGTAAAGTAATTTTCATAAGTGGTAATTTAGGGACCGATCCGCTATAAGTCAAACCATGTCAACCGCCGCCACCGCAGCTTTTTTAATTATCGGTAATGAAGTACTTTCTGGCAGAACACAGGATAAAAATCTTCATTTTTTAGCCAATAAACTAACACCGCTAGGGATTCGCCTGCGTGAAGTGCGCGTCGTGCCTGATGTGGAGGCTGAAATTGGCGAGGCTGTCCGTGCGCTTTCGGCTAAATATACGTACGTGTTTACTTCAGGTGGAATCGGCGCCACACATGACGATATTACCACCGATTCCATTGCAAAGGCCTTTGGCGTGAATGTCATAGAAGACGCAGAGGCCCTGGAGCGCCTCACGAAGCATTATCCACCCGGCGAATTAAATGACGCGCGCCGCCGTATGGCGCGTATCCCGCTGGGTGCGAGTTTAATTGACAATCCCGTTTCGGCAGCGCCCGGGTTTAAACTCAAGAATGTGCATGTGATGGCGGGAGTGCCAAGCATTTTTCAGGCGATGGTGGATAATGTTGTGCCAAGTCTTCGCGGCGGGGTGAAGCTACATAATATAACCATTGTTTCGCGCGCACGAGAAGGTGATATAGCGGATGCCCTTGCTGCGATTCAAAATGCGCACAATGAGGTGGAAATTGGCAGTTACCAATTTATTCGTGATGGCAGAGTCGGCGCGAGTTTTGTGGTACGTGGTGAAGATAACGCAAAAGTTTCAGAAGCGGCGCGCGCCATTCAAACAATGCTTAGCAATTTGCAGATAGAAATGTTAGAATCTCCGCAAGCGTAAAAAGCCAGTATCCAGGGAGGAAACGATGCTTTTTCTTGGCACAGATAGTGACGACACCATTACAGGCTCTACCGGAATTGATACGGTTTTTGGCGGTGAAGGTTCGGATGAGATTTATGGTCTTGCTGCGGATGATTCGCTGCAAGGCAATCAGGGCGCGGATACCATTATAGCGGATGCTGGCACAGATCGTATTTATGGTGGTGCGGGTGCTGATTATATAGACGCTGGTTCTGGGGATGACCTTATTTTTGGCGATAAAGATGCCGACACCATAAGCGGCGGGTCAGGGGAAGACTCTATACAAGGCAATGCTGGCGGAGATTCGCTCTCTGGTGGTTCCAACAACGATACAATTTATGGTGGGCAGTCAGGCGATACGCTATCAGGCGATGATGGGGCCGATCAACTTTTTGGTGATGCCGGTGCTGACACGGTTTACGGCGGGTCGCAAACCGACGTGATTTATGGAGCCGAGGGAGCTGATTCCCTATTAGGGGAAGATAGTGACGACACGATTTATGGTGGCGAAGGCGCGGATACTATTACAGGGGATGCCGGCGGCGACACTATTCACGGTAACTCCGGCGGCGATGATTTATCTGGCGGAGCGGGGGATGATACGGTTCGTGGGGGAATGGACGCTGACACGCTTTCCGGCGGTGAAGGCATGGATTTTCTTTATGCAGATAAAGGCGCTGATTCGATAACGGGCGGTAATGGCAACGATGAAATTCATGGCGGCACTGAAAGTGATACGCTGGAAGGGGCGGGTGGTCAGGATACGCTCTACGGTGAAGTCGGCAGCGATTATTACCTTTTTGATATGAGCGGCTTTCTTGCCGGTAATGATGATGTGATTGTCGGTTTTACCATTGGTACAGACAAAATCTATGTGCTTAATACGGTACAAGTTCCGGTTATTGTGAATAATAGCAGTGGCTATGCGGAAATCAGTATTAACGGAATTACCATCGCTACGCTGCTCAGCGTAGATGGAAATAATCTTTCGGTAACTGATTTTGTGTTTGAGTAACTACGCGTTCACAAGCGCAGTGTAATCATCCATCAACTGGCGTGTTACAGGGCCAATCGTAAATTGATAGGATTCAATACTCTTAACCGGCGTAACTTCAGCCGCTGTACCAGTGAGGAAGCATTCCTGCGCGTTGGCAAGTTCCTCTTTCTGAATATGACGCTCCACAACGTTAATCTGTCGCTTGCGGGCAAGCTCCATCACTGTGCGGCGCGTAATGCCGTCAAGAAAACAATCCGGCGTGGGTGTATGTAGTTCACCATTAAATACTAAGAATAGGTTTGCGCCGGTCGCCTCAGCAAGGTAGCCACGGTAATCCAGCATGATGGCATCGTTATAGCCTTCATTTTCCGCTTTGTGTTTGGAAAGCGTGCAGATCATATAAAGACCAGCAGCTTTTGCGGCAGTCGGCGCCGTATTGGGTGCGGGTCGGCGCCAATCGGCAATGGCTAATTTCAAACCTTGCAAGCGTGCTTCTTCAGAATAATAGGGAGGCCAATTCCAAGCGGCGATTGCCACATGGATTTTGTTTTCACGGCCTGAAATTGCCATTTTTTCACTACCACGCCATGCGAATGGGCGAATATACCCATTCGTTACATCCTGAATTTTTGTAACTTCAGCCGTGGCCTTATTGATTTCTTCTTTTGTGTAAGGAATATCAAAACCCATCAGTTGGGCCGAGGCAAACAAGCGATCCGTATGTTCCTGAAGCTTGAAAATCTTGCGATCATATACACGCAAACCTTCAAAGACGGAAGACGCATAATGCAAACCATGGTTGAGCACATGCACCTTGGCCTCACGCCAGGGCACAAGCTTGCCATTATACCAAATTAGACCATCGCGATCGTCAAAAGCTTGGGGTTGCATCGTCACAGTTCCTCGTTCATAGTTAAGACCGCACAATCTAACGATATTTTGGGTGATTTGCAATGCTCACAAGCGCCAAATTGCTGGTGGTAGATGACGACGAAAGACTACGCGATCTGCTGAAGGCTTATCTTCAGGAGGAAGGCTTTCACATCACCGTGGCGCAGCATGCTGAGGCCGCACGAAAACTTATGCAAAGTCATCAGTATGATTTGATTATCCTGGATGTGATGATGCCGGGCGTTTCCGGTCTGGAATTTGCCGAAGAACTCAAGAAAAGCGCCGCGCCTCCCATTTTGATGCTAACGGCGTTGGGCGATCCTCAGGATCGTATAAAAGGGTTAGAGCAGGGGGTGGAAGATTATCTGGTGAAACCCTTTGAGCCGAGAGAGTTGGTGCTGCGCATTGAGCGTATTTTGCAGCGCAATGCTGGAAAACCGATGAAATCGAAGCTGGTATCTTTCGGCGATTATGTGTTCGACATGGAAGATAGCGCACTACTCAAAAACGGCGAGGTGGTAAAACTTTCTTCCACGGAACGAAAAATCATGCGCATTTTTGCAAGCAATATCGGGCTGGGGATTTCGCGTGAAGATTTATCCGCCGCACTCAATCATATCAGCGAGCGCTCAGTAGATGTGCATGTAACGCGCCTGCGCAAGAAAATAGAAACGGACCCAAAAAATCCACGGCATTTACAAAGTATGCGCGGAACAGGTTACGTGCTTAGAAAGAAATAATTCGCTAGGAATGCGCAAAAATATCAACCTCGTCCCAACCCTGTAAATCCAACAGCGCGCGGGTGATAAGGAAATTGAAACAGGCTTCCGCAATATCCAGACGCTCTTCGCGTTTGAGCATATCATCAAGCTTGGTTTTTATGGCGTGCAAATGCAGTACGTCGGAAGCAGCATAGGCTTTCTGCTCTTCGGTAATATCTTTTGCGCCCCAATCGGAAGTTTGCTGTTGTTTGGAAAGTTCTACACCCAGCAGGTCCCGGCACAATTCTTTCAGGCCGTGTTTATCAGTAAACGTGCGGGTTAAGCGCGACGCGATTTTCGTGCAATAAACAGGCTGGGGCGCGACGTTGAGATAAAACATTAACGCAGCAATATCGAAACGTGCGAAATGGAAAATCTTTAGAATAGAATTATCCTGCAGTACTTTGCGTAAGTTCGGCGCTGTGAAATCCTTACCATCGAATTTGATAAGATGCGCCGTGCCATCCCCGGCGGAAATTTGCACGAGGCACAAGCGGTCCCGCACAGGCTGTAAACCCATGGTTTCGGTATCTACCGCTATGCTTTTGGTGAATTTAACGTTACTCGGCAAATCGCCGTGATGCAGATGAATGGTCATATTTCTCTATAGGTTAGCTATTTAGATGATAACAATATCACCAACCGCTAAGGAGGTAAAGCCAAGCAGCGTGACGCTGCCGCCGGAATAATTGATGATGGTGTTGCCACCCGAAGCATTTGCTGCCGCAAGCGCGCTTGACACACTTCCAAATAACGTGGAAGCAAAGCCAAGCGTATCTCCGGTGCTGAAACCAGAAACTTGATCGGCGCCACCGCCCGAATAGAACATAAAGCGATCGTTACCCGCGCCACCAACTAACAAATCTGCGCCCACATCGCCAAAGAGGGTATCATTGCCTATATCGCCAGAGAGGTAATCTGCGCCTTGGCCACCGCGCAGGATATCATCCCCCTGGCCGCCAAAAATAACATCGCTACCCGCCATGCCATTCGAAAAATCTCCAGCCTGGCCCGATAAAATAGTGTCATTTCCACCTAAGCCATAAAGGCCATTTGTTAATTCATTGCCGGCAATAATATCCTGGCTGTTGCTACCGATAGCATTTTCAATATTCGCATTGTATGCCACCCATGTATAACTAGCGCCGATGATGGAAACCTGGCCCGGGCCGGCTGTAAGTGTAATGGTCGTGGAGCCGCCCGTGTATCGCGAGGCGTCGAAAGTATCGTTTCCACCTGCATCCCATAGGGTTTGTGTAATCACGCTACCATCGAAAGTATAAGTATCGTTTCCTGCCCGATAGCTCATGTTTGGGCCATAGAGATATTGGAGCGCGAGAATATCAAATAACATGGGTGTTTGCGGCGGATTAAGAAGCTGATCCGAATAATCTCCAGCGGTATAGGACATCACTGTATAATCAATGGAATCCCACTGAGCGGGTAACAAAGTGGAACCGACGCCGGATTCAGATTCCTGCTCGAAAGGGTGTTTCAGGCCAAGCGCATGACCAATTTCATGCAACATGACCATGAAACCGAAAGAGCCTTTTTGCACATAAGCGGCAGTGGCATAATATTCATCAATAAGAATATCTGCTTCACTTATTTTTGGGAATTGCAAATCATTGTAACTCGTAACCCCAGCGATATCGTTATCAACAAGCCCTTGACCAATACCTATCGTCATTCCGGTATCGCTGGGAACAATAGAAGATGATTGCACAAGCTTGAATTGAATATCCGCAACAGAAGACAGAGCCTGCATAGCTTGATTGGTAACGCTCTTAAGCTCTGTAGAAATATTTAAAAGATTCGTTTCTGCGGTTAAATCAAAATTTTCTGTGCCACTTGCGGGAGTAACTTCGCCGAACTGATAGGTAATAGTTTTGCCAAGGCCAGCTTTGCCTGACCACGAAAAACCAAAAATAAGAGAATCTGCATAGCTATTGCCCGTGTAACCAATATCGGATGCTATACCAGCAACAGCGGTGGCGTTGGCATAATGATCCTGCACGCGCGCATTCGCCGCGCTTATCGACTGCATCCCTTCAGGTTTTTGCAAACTGCAAAATATACACATAAACAGACCTCAACCTTTCTACCTGAAAGTACGATCGTTAAATATCCAAGCTCTTCTCGAGCGATTCCTTGCGCAGTATACTTTGTTCGCTGATAAATTGGAAGCGTAGTTCGGGCTTCTTGCCCATAAGTTTATCCACCTGCATCGCTGCCGCCACGCGCTCTGCTTCCGGCAGTGAAACTTGCAGCATAATGCGACTCGCGCGATTCATCGTGGTTTCTTTGAGTTGCGGCGCGGTCATCTCACCCAAACCTTTGAATCGGCCGATATCAATATGGCCTTTATTTTTTGAAAGCTGTGCTTTGACTTTTTCGAGATCTTTATCGTCCTTCGCGTAATAGCTCTTATTCGCCTGTACGAGACGGTAAAGCGGTGGTTGCGCAAGATAAAGATGGCCTTGTTCAATCAGTTCCGGCATTTGCGTGAAGAAGAAGGTCATGAGGAGCGAGGCGATATGCGCGCCATCGACATCCGCGTCGGTCATGATGACCACGCGTTCATAACGCAAATCGGCTTCCTTATAATGTTTGCCCGTGCCGCAACCGAGTGCCGTGACGAGATCGTTAATTTCCTGGTTGGCGAGAATTTTATCGCTCGAGGCGCTCGCGACGTTCAAAATTTTACCGCGAATCGGCAAAATCGCCTGCGTTTCGCGTTCGCGCGCCTGCTTTGCCGAACCACCTGCCGAATCACCCTCGACGATAAAGAGTTCCGTACCTTCTTGATCTTCGCGCGTACAATCCGCAAGCTTACCCGGCAGGCGGAGTTTCTGCACGAGCGTTTTACGGCTGATTTCTTTTTGCTGGCGGCGCGAAAGACGTTCCTCCGCGCGTTGAATCAGGAAAAATAGCAGCTGCTGCGATTGCTGCGGATGGCTGGAAAGCCAGTGATCGAATGGGTCGCGTACCGCGGTCTCCACAAGTTTCGCGACTTCGGCGTTACCGAGTTTTTCCTTGGTTTGGCCTTGGAATTGGGGCTCTTTGTAAAAAAGCGAAAGTACGATGCAGCTATTATTGGCGATATCGTCGCCGATAATTTGCGAGGCTTTTTTGTTATTCGTCATCTCACCGTAATCTTTAATCGCGCGCAGCAACGCCGTGCGCAGACCGGTTTCGTGTGTGCCGCCTTGCGACGTCGGAATCGTATTACAATAGGAGTATGTCCAGCCATCAAGCGCGAGCGGCCAATGCATCGCCCATTCGATACGGCCTTTATTTTCCGCCAGATTCGCTTCGCCGAAAAACGGCTCGGTGGTCACGGTGCGTTCGCCATGCAGCGTATCTTTGAGATAATCGACCAGACCATTGGGGAAGTGAATTACTTCCTGCGCGGGAATTTTTTCCTTCAGGCCCTCGACCATTTCTGGATCGCATGACCAGCGAATTTCCACACCGCGATAAAGATAGGCTTTGGATTTCGCCAGGCGATATAGTTTCGGCGCGCGGAAATGCGCGTTCGCGCCAAAAATTTCCGCATCGGGATGGAAGGTAACGGTCGTACCGCGGCGATTCGGCACATTGCCGGTTTTTTCAAGCTTCGTTGTCGGCGCGCCGCGCGAAAAACTCTGGCGATAGCCTTGTTTATTGCGCACGACTTCCACCACCATGTTATCGGAAAGCGCGTTCACTACGGAAATACCGACGCCGTGTAAACCGCCCGCCGTATGGTAAATTTTATTGCTGAATTTTCCGCCTGAGTGCAGCGTTGTGATAATCACTTCCAGCGCGGATTTCTTAGGGAATTTCGGGTGAGGGTCCACCGGAATTCCGCGGCCGTTATCGCTGATGGTGACGGTATTATCTTTGCCGACATGAATCTCAATGCGGTCGGCGTGGCCGGCCACCGCTTCGTCCATCGCGTTATCAAAAATTTCCGCCACGAGGTGGTGCATGGCGATTTCATCTTTACCGCCGATATACATCCCCGGTCGTTTGCGGACAGGTTCCAACCCCTCAAGGACTTCGATATCCTTAGCGGTATATTGCTGTTCGGCTTTGGCGGATGAACTGAATAAATCGGGCATAATCGGGCATTTTTAGCTGGAAAACCGCGGAAATGCAAGGGTTTTAAGTTATGGGTACGGCTATTGCAGCAAAAGAGAGAGGGGTTAAATCTGCCCGAGGCTTTGCATCATCGTTTCACCCAGATTTTTTAGGAAATCTGCACCTTCGGACGTACGTTCGATATAGACATTGCGGCGGTCCTGCTCATCACGAATACGGCGTAAAAAGCCGATTTGGCTGAGTGTATCCACGGCGCGACATACCGCAGGCTTGGAAATCCCCAAACGTGCGGCGATATCTTTGATCGCAAAGGTTTCCGCCTCAAGGTACACGGTAAGCAGAAGAGCCATCTGACGCGCGGTCAGATCCTGCTTTTCATCGCTGATGAGGCGTAAATTTACCTGCTGCCACAGGCGTAATGCCTCTTTTATGCCAGGCTCATGTAAGCCCATTTTCACCCCAACACCATTCCACAACCGAAATGATATTGACGGATCATCACTGCGTCAAGTATGCATTCGCCATGTCGAAATATGTTATCGCTAATTGGAAGATGAACGGCTCGCGTGAGCTGGTAACGGAATTTGCCGAAGAGATAGCCTCGGCAGAAGGTGTGGAAACCATTCTCTGCCCGCCGGCGACCTTGCTGCGTGATGCGTTTCAGAAACGCGGTGCCTATGCCCTCGGCGGACAGGATTGCCATAGCGATACGCACGGTGCATTTACCGGCGATATCAGCGCGGCGATGTTGGCGGAAGCAGGCTGCGCCTATGTGATTCTCGGCCATTCGGAACGGCGCCAACATCATGCTGAACCTAGCAAGCTGGTGGCAAAAAAGGCGCTGACTGCCCAAGCTGCCGGCCTCACAACTATTATATGTATAGGTGAAAGCGCCGAAGAAAGAAAATCCGGTAAGACAGATGCCGTGCTGACAAAGCAACTGGCAGAATCATTACCTGCCAGCGCGACGGTAAAAAATACGATTATTGCTTACGAACCCATTTGGGCGATTGGTTCGGGCAAAACACCTACGGCGCGAGAAATTGCGGAAGCGATTGCGCTGCTTCGCGATCTTGCAAAGGGCAAAGCAGCCCAAGTGCTTTACGGCGGGTCAGTTAATGTGGAAAATGCCCCAGAAATTGCCGGAATTTCAGGCGTTGGTGGTGCGTTAGTGGGCGGCGCAAGCTTGCAACTCGAGACCTTCCAACCGATTATTGATGCGTTTACACGTACATAATGCGCGCCGCGATTGACCTTTCTGCCCCTTTGCGTTAAAGAAACCGGCTTATGTCAGTTCTACTTACACTTCATTTAATTATTACCGTGTGTCTGGTCATCGTGATTTTGATTCAGCGCAGCGGCGCGGATGGCATGTCTGGTATGGGCGGTGGCGGCGCGATGGGCGGTATGGGCTTGATGTCTGGTCGTGGCACGGCAAACCTGCTCACCCGCATGACCGCGATTCTTGCCGCGGCCTTTATGATTAACGCGCTTCTGATGGGTTATCTGGTGTCGCACCGTGATAAACAGACCCTTGTTGATAAAATTCAACAAGAAGGAACCCCGGCTGAACTTCCTGCAGTACCGGCTGAAACCCCGCAACCGCAAGTTCCGATCGCCCAATGACCCGTTTTATTTTCATTACCGGTGGCGTTGTTTCATCCCTAGGGAAAGGACTCGCCGCCGCCTCTCTTGGCGTGCTTTTGCAAGCGCGCGGCTATAAAGTCCGGCTGCGCAAACTCGACCCATATCTCAATGTCGATCCCGGCACGATGAACCCCATTCAGCACGGCGAAGTATTCGTCACGGAAGATGGCGCGGAAACGGATCTCGATCTCGGCCATTATGAGCGTTTCACCGGCGTGGATGCGCGCAAAAGCGATAACGTCACCTCCGGTAAAATTTATTCCGAACTGCTTTCGAAAGAACGCAAAGGCGATTACCTCGGCGGCACGGTGCAGGTGATTCCGCACGTTACCGATCTCATTATCGAGTTCATCAAGCGCGATACCAAAGGCACGGATTTTATTCTCTGCGAAATCGGCGGCACGGTCGGCGATATCGAAGGCCTGCCGTTTTACGAAGCGATTCGCCAGCTCGGCAATCAGCTTGGCCGCAAGCGCGCGCTATTTATGCATGTGACGCTGGTGCCGTATCTCACCGCTGCGCACGAACTGAAAACCAAACCGACGCAGCACTCGGTGAAGGAGTTGCGCGCGATTGGTATTCAACCGGACGTGCTGCTCTGCCGCAGCGAACATGAAATTCCAAAAAACGAGCGCAAGAAAATCGGCCTGTTTTGCAATCTGCCGGAAGAGCGCGTGATTCAGGCGCTGGATGCATCGTCGATTTACGATGTGCCGCTGATGTATCATCAGGAAGGGCTCGATGAGCAGGTGCTCGCCGCGTTCGGCATCAAACGCGGGCCCAAGCCCGATCTCAAAGCCTGGCAGGAAGTGAACGCGAAGGTGAAATCGCCGAAGCGCGAGGTGAATATCGCCATCGTCGGCAAATATATTAAGCTGAAAGACGCGTATAAATCGCTCATCGAAGCGGTGCACCATGCGGGCATCGCCAATGACGCGAAGGTGAATCTGCATTGGATGAACGCACGCAGCCGCGAGGAATTTCAGGATATCGCCAAGTCGCTCAAAACCATGCACGGCATTATTGTGCCCGGCGGTTTCGGCGAGGAGGGCGTGGAAGGCAAAATCGCCGCCGCCCGTTTCGCGCGCGAAAATAAAATTCCCTATCTCGGCATTTGCTTCGGCATGCAGATGGCGGTGATTGAAGCGGCGCGTAATCTCGCGGGCATTAAGGATGCGTCTTCCACCGAGTTCGGCAAAACCAAATCACCGCTTGTCGGTTTGATGACGGAGTGGGTGAAGGCAGGCAAAAAAGAAACGCGCGGCGCGCGCGGCAATCTCGGCGGTACGATGCGTTTGGGTTCGTATCCGTGCGATATTCAGGCGGGCACACTCGCGCATAAAATTTACGGCAAGGCGCATATTCATGAGCGCCACCGCCATCGTTACGAAGTGAATATTAATTATAAAAAAGAGCTGGAGAAAGTCGGCATGATTTTTTCCGGTATGTGGCCGGACGGGAAGCTGCCGGAGATTGTGGAATATAAAGATCACCCGTGGTTTGTTGGCGTGCAGTTCCACCCAGAATTTAAATCCAGACCGTTTGCACCGCACCCGCTTTTCGATTCGCTGGTGGCGGCTGCGCTGGAGAGGAAATAATTATGCAAGTCAAACTCGGCAAACTCACCATCGCCAACGATAAGCCGTTCACGCTCATCGCCGGGCCGTGCCAGATGGAAAGCCGTCAGCATGCGCTCGATATTTCTGGCCAGCTCAAGGAAATCGCCGGCAAGCTCGGCATCGGTCTGATTTACAAAACCTCGTACGACAAAGCGAATCGCACCAGCCTCAAAGGCAAGCGCGGCGTGGGTTTGAAAGACGCATTGCCGGTGTTTGAAGAAGTGAAAAAAACGCACGGCTTGCCTGTGCTCACCGACGTACACGAGCCGGCGCATTGCGCGGAAGTGGCGAGCGTGGTGGACGTATTGCAGATTCCCGCATTCCTCTGCCGCCAGACGGATTTGCTTATCGCCGCGGCGAAAACCGGCAAGATTGTGAACGTGAAAAAAGGCCAGTTTTTAGCGCCGTGGGATATGAAAAACGTGGCGGAGAAAGTCGCCGAAAGTGGCAATAAAAATATTCTGCTCACCGAGCGCGGCGTATCGTTTGGTTATAATACGCTGGTGGTCGATATGCGCAGCCTCGAGATTATGAAACAGACCGGTTACCCGGTGATTTTCGATGCGACGCATGCGGTGCAACAGCCGGGCGGACTTGGCGGCGCGTCGGGCGGTCAGCGCGAATTCGTGCCGGTGCTTGCGCGCGCGGCGATTTCGGTCGGCATCGCGGGCGTGTTCATGGAAACGCACGAAGACCCGGATAACGCGCCTTCGGACGGTCCGTGCATGGTGAAACTCAAAGATATGAAATCGCTGCTCGAAGAGCTGCTGGCGTTTGATAAGTTAGCGAAATCATCCAAATAAGGGAAGATTATGGCAGAAGACGCATTATTTGCACTGCCCGAAACGAAAGAAAAGCCGCATTATCTCGGCCATCGGCAACGTCTGCGCGAGCGGTTTTTGAATTCGGGTGGCGATACACTGCCGGATTACGAAATTCTCGAATTGCTGTTATTTTCGGCAAAACCGATGGGCGATGTGAAGCCGCTCGCGAAGCAGCTTATCGCGGAGTTTGGTTCGCTCGCGCAGGTGATTAGCGCAACGCCGGAAGCGCTGGCGAAAGTCAAAGGCCTCGGTGAGGCGAGTATCGTCACGTTAAAAATCGTGCAGGAATCCGCGCGCCGTCTGCTCAAATTCGATATGCAGGAAAAGCCCGTGCTGCAAAGCTGGCAGGCGGTGCTCGATTATTGCGCGGCGACGATGGGTTATCACAAAATCGAGCAGTTCCGGATTTTGTTTCTCGACCATAAACATAAACTCATCGCCGACGAAGAACAGCAGCGCGGCACGGTGAATCATACGCCGGTTTATCCGCGTGAGGTGGTGAAGCGCGCGCTGGAGTTGGAGGCGTCGTCGATTATTCTCGTCCATAATCACCCGAGCGGGGATGTAACGCCCTCGCAGGCCGATATTCAGATGACGTTAAAAATTCAGCAGGCCGCGGTGGCGATGGGCATTACGGTGCATGATCATTTGATTGTCGGCGGCAAAAAACATTATTCTTTTGCCGCGAATGGACTGATTTAGAAGGGCTTGAGTACCGCCATCAAAACGGCGAGTACGATATTTAAAAGTACAATATACGGCAGCGCTTTCAGCCAGCTTTCAGGAATAGTTTTTCCCGCTGCGAGCTTCTTACGCCATGCCGCAAGTAAGCCGTGTATGCCGGAAAGTATCAGTACGAAAATCAGTTTCGAATGCAACCAACCCGCCGCTGCCTGATCAGTGGTCATCATCAGTGTGATGCCGAAAATCCAGGTGAAAATAATGCCGGGATTGGTGAGCCAGCGCAGCAGATGCGTTTCGGCGGCGAACCATTCGGCATTCGCTTTGCCGGATTGCAGCGCGCGCTGATGTTGCAGATAAATTTTGGGCAGACTCAGCATGCCGCTCATCCAAACGATGATACTGATAACATGCAGCGCTTTAAGCCATAGGTAGGGATTTTCAATCATACAGTGTTTATAGCGCGATTTGATTTAAGTGCCAAATAGATTGCGCTGGCCGCGATCACGCAGATTTTCCCACGCCAGCCAGGTAATGCCGATTTGTCCAATACCCAGCAGCATAAGCTGATGTGGATGATCGATACCCGCTGCAATCAAGGCGGTAGCAGCCACACTCGCAAGCACCGCTGCCCCTGAATTATAAATATTCATCGCGGCGATCATTTGTGCGCGATAGGCAGGTTTTGCATGACGCTGCACCCAACTATAAAGCGGCACCGCATAAAGCCCGCCACATACTGCAAGCATTAAGAGATCAGCCATCACACGTAATCCGTGCGGATGGGTAAGAAAATCATTCAGTGTTAAAAGTTTTGAAGTGTGAAAAAAATCCGCACTGCAGGCAAGGCCGAGATCAACAATAAACGCAGTCATCAAAAGGGAAGCAAGAGGCACAAGCCGGGCACTGATATGGTTTTTAAGCAACCAGCGGCAAAGCATGGCGCCACCGGCAATGCCGAGTGAAAACATTACCAGCATCACGGTGAAAACATTTACATTCGCGGAGAGCGAATGTTTTGCAAGATTCGGCAGCATCGCCAATATCGACGCGCCGCAAAACCAAAACCACGCGACGAATAAAATATGTTTGAAAATGCGCTTTTCCAGGCTCGCACGGGACATAATCTGCCAGGTTTCCTTAAAAATATTGGGATGAAGTGCAAGCCCAGGAGCTTGCTTAGGGGTGGAGGGGATAAAAACACTGGCAAAAAAACCTGCTGCGGCAAAAAGGATGAGCAAGCCGGAAATATAATAATGCCCATAGGCCCCGGCGTGAATAACTTGTGCACCAAGTGTTGAACCAAGCAGAATTGCGATAAAAGTGCTCGCGACAAATGCGCTGTTTGCGCCAAGTAAATCCTGCGGTTTTACTAATTCAGGCAAAATGCCGTATTTCGCAGGCCCAAAAAACGCAGAGTGTATGCCGGTAAGAAATAGTGTGAAGAGCAGCATATACGGCGATTGCATGATGAAGCCAAGCATCGCCAGAATCATAATCGGCACTTCCAGAAATTTGACGTAAAGAATGATGTGCGATTTATCCATGCGGTCAGCAAGCTTGCCCGCTGTGGCGGAAAGCAAAAAGAAGGGCAGCATGAAAAGCCCCAGAGCAATAACAACCAATAGCTCGCGTGTACTGGGTTCAATAGAAGCAATGCGGTAGGTAACAAGTGTTACAATCGCCGTGCGAAACAAATTATCATTAAATGCGCCCAGGAACTGGGCGGTGAACAGCGGCAGAAATCGCCGCGAAAGGTACATATTCCAGGATGTTTTTCGCGTGGTACATCCCCTTTCGTTGCTGCGAATTATATCATGCACTAGGTCTCTTGCCAACGCGCGATGTGCTTTTGCTTTCTTTTTACATATGAATCGCCTAGTCTTTATGCGGTGTTAGGGGTGTAAGATGAGCGGGATGTTGCGATTTACACAGATTGAGCAGGCCTATCCAGACGTTCGTCCGGCGCAGGAACGTGCGCTCGATTTTCATGAAATTTACCGGGAATTTTCCGCCGAGCGCGCCGCCGAACAAGCAAGCCGCTGCTCGCAATGCGGCATTCCCTATTGCCAGATTCATTGCCCGCTTTCGAATAATATTCCTGATTGGTTACGCCTGACGGCGGAGGGCCGGCTGCGCGAGGCATATGATATGGCAAGCCTCACCAATACATTTCCGGAAATTTGCGGGCGTATCTGCCCGCAGGATCGTTTGTGCGAAGGCAACTGCGTGATTGAGCGCGGTTTTCAGGCGGTGACGATTGGCGCGGTCGAAAAATACATCACAGATACGGCGTGGAAAGAAGGTTGGATTCAGCCTTTCGCACCAAAGCGGAATCGAAAAGAGTCGGTGGGGATTATTGGTGCGGGGCCTGCTGGCCTTGCCGCCGCTGAAAATTTGCGCAAAGCGGGTTTTCAGGTGCATATCTATGATCGTTACGATCGCGTCGGCGGCCTGATGATTTACGGCATTCCAAATTTTAAATTAGAAAAAACAATTGTCGAACGCCGCCGTGATCAATACGAAAAAAGCGGCGTACATTTTCATCTGGATTACGCGATTCAGAATGCGAAGGGCTTCGATAAAATTGTGGCATCGCATGACGCGGTGTTGATCGCAACTGGCGTGTATAAAGCGCGTGAATTGCAGATTCCCGGCCTGGATTTGGAAGGCGTGTTCCCGGCGCTGGATTTTCTCATCGCCAGCAATCGCGTCGGTCTCAAAGATAAAGTGCCCGCGTATGAAAGCGGCGCGCTCAGTGCGAAAGATAAGGATGTGGTGGTGATTGGCGGCGGCGATACGGCGATGGATTGCGTGCGTACGGCAGTGCGTCAGGAAGCGCGGTCGGTCACGTGCCTATATCGCCGCGACCGCGCGAATATGCCGGGCTCACGACGCGAGGTAAAAAATGCGGAGGAAGAAGGCGTACATTTCCGTTGGCTTTCTACGCCGGTACGTTTTCACGGTCGCACGGATGGGCCGCGCGTGGCGGCGGTAGAAGCGGCGCAGATGCGTCTCGGAATTGTAGATAATTCTGGCCGCGCGCAGCCGGAGCCTGTTCCCGGTAGCGAATATATTATTAAGAGCGATATGGTGATTAACGCACTCGGTTTCGAGCCGGAGGAATTGCCCAGCATATTCGGCCGCAGCGATTTGCTGACGCGCAAAAACGGCACGTTGCATGTCGGCACAAATATGATGACCGGTGTGGACGGCGTTTTCGCGGCGGGCGACATCGTGCGCGGCGCATCGCTTGTCGTCTGGGCGATTGCCGATGGTCGCGACGCAGGCAAAGCCATCGAGGCCTATCTCAATGGATGAGCGCAAACCTATAGGTCTTTACGACCCGGCGGATGAGCATGACGCGTGCGGCGTCGGCATGGTGGCTTCCATTAAGGGTGAGCGCAGCCGTTACGTGGTGCAGACGGCGCTCGACGCGCTGAAATCCATGTGGCACCGCGGCGCCGTGGATGCAGATGGCAAAACCGGCGACGGCGCGGGTATTCATATTCAAATCCCGCAGAGTTTCTTCGCTGAATATCTGAATGAGTTTGGCCGCGCCTTCACGAGCGATGCGCGCTTCGCCGTCGGGATGATTTTTCTGCCACGCAAAGATTACGCCTCGCAGGAAGAATGCCGGACGATTATTGAAACGGAAATTTTGCGTATGGGTTTCAAAATTCTCGGCTGGCGCAAAGTGCCGATTAACCCGGAAGTGATTGGCGATAAGGCGAAGGTGAGTCTGCCGGAAATTGCGCAGATTCTTATTTCCGGCAAATCGCATCAGGAGGAAGAAGCGTTCGAGCGCGAGCTGTATGTCGTGCGCCGTCGCATTGAAGCGGAGCTGGAAAATCGCTCGATCAAATATTGCTATATCTGTTCCTTTTCCTGCCGTACGATTATTTATAAGGGCCTGTTTCTCGCCGAGCAGCTTGATGCGTTTTACCCGGATTTGAAAAACGAAAAATTCATTTCCGCCTTCGCCATTTTTCATCAGCGATTCTCTACCAACACCGCGCCGCAATGGCAGCTGGCGCAGCCTTTCCGCGTGCTTGCGCATAACGGCGAAATCAATACGCTGCGCGGTAATATCA
>CAYPXJ010000012.1:29861-37537 GCA_964414595.1 uncultured Rickettsiales bacterium | reverse complement strand
ATCTGGCAAATTCGATACTTCGTTGATGAAAAGCGACCAATCAATACCCGCGGAAAAGCGATCATCTAAACGCACTTCCACCACTTTTGCTTCAATTAAAACTTGTGCGGAATATTGTTGCTGCACTTGCTCCAGATAGGATTTTACTTCCTTATGCTGGCGGCTGTTGGCCATGACAGAAATGACGCCGGCTTGGCGGTTGGTGGAAAGCACTTCCGAGCCTTCCGGAATTAAATTTACCGCGCCACCCGCATTCGCGATACGTGGCGGAGGTGTAGGATTTACAGGCGGCTGGCCAGGTGCACCTTGCGTGCCCAATACTTCACCGAGGCCATCATCATCTGAAGTAGTGCCGCCGCTATTTGCAGCGACGCCAGGCGATTGACGGCCGTATTTTTCAAGAATGCGTTTGACGTTATTTTCTACCGATGCCCAAATATCGGCGTCTTCTGTATTGGAAGAAATCGTGCTGTTAGAACCAGAGCCCAACCCTTTACCGCCACCACCTCCGCCACCACCACCACCACCTGCGCCTCCACCGCCGCTACCACCGCTCGCAGAAAGTACGTCTGTGCGAATGTTGGTGCTACCTTGCGCGGTGCGCACTTGGTTGAGGAACGGCACTTGGTAATTTTCAACATACGGGAAATCGCGTTCGACTTTCAGCACGCCGTTGATTACCGAATAGCGCAGGCCGGTGAGATTGGCGATGCGCTCCATCACTTCTTGGAACGGGCGATCTTTGGCGCGGAAAATAATGCCACCGTTGATGCCCGGATCAATTTCCACATCAACATCGGCGCGGCGCGCAAGTTCAATCAAAACTTCTTTGAGCGGAATATCTTCCGTAACGTTCAGTGTAACCAGTTTATCTTTACCGACGATGGGAAGGCCAGGCTCAATCATGAGTTGCGATACATCGGGAATCGCTGGTTCACCACCACCTTTTTTCTTAGTAAGCGTTGGCGTTTTAGGGCGCATTAGCTGGCGATAATCATCACGATCCAAACCGGTGGTTGGATCGACAATATCTTTACCAAACGTGCTTTCCATCGCATCGCCGGTGGCTTCACCGACATCACCAAAAAAATCTTCCGTTTTATCCGCGATTTTACCGGCAGTTTCTTTCGCAGCTTCGTCCGCAGGCTTACCATCGATTGTGCCGCACGAGGCTAGCAAACCTAAGGAAAATAACGCTGCCGAAATATACGAAATCTGACGCATGCCCTTACGATTCATGAATGTTCGTGTTGATAGCAGATTCGAAAGCCATATGTCTATTGCTAACTCTTCCCTACGACTTATCAAAGTAACCTATCGATCGAAAGAGGCAACATCAAACATAAAAATAATGCAAAGCCAAGCGCAGGACCAAATGGAAAGGCTTCGCCGCGCTTCATTCCGCGCCACAACGCCGCAATAGCAATACCAATCGCGCCCGAGAGAAACAAAAATGCCACAATTTCTTTCGAATCAAGATAGAGGCCCACGACGGCAAAGAATTTTACATCACCGAAACCCAAAGCTTCGCGTTTTTTCCACGCAAACATGGCGGCCCGTAAGGCATAGGCAAACGCAAAACCGATCAAAGGCCCTACAAAAAGCATTTCCAAAGGGCGTTGCGCGATAAAAATATAGGCAACGCCGAGTAGCGCCATCAGGATTTGCAAACTATCGGGAATAATCATGTAGCGAAAATCGATACCTGTCATGATGATAAGTGCTAAAGCTAATGCGGCAAGAATCAAAGCATGTGCGGTAAAACCAAAACTGCCTACCACCCACACAAAGGCAAGACCGGTGGCAAGTTCAGTAAGCGGATACATGAGAGGAATTTTTACGCCGCATTTTCGACAACGCCCCGCTGAAAAAAGCCACGAAAAAAACGGAATCAAATCAAAAACGCCCAGCGGCTTTTTGCATTTGGGGCAATGCGAGCGTTTAAAAACGAGATCGTTACCCTCTGGCAAGCGGTGGATCACCATCGTGGCAAAACTGCCGAAAGTCAGGCCCACAAGAAATACAAAAAATAGAGCCAGCGGGCTTGCGGGGGTGGCTAAAAAATAATTTGAAAAAGAATGGAACACGCAGTTACTATAACGAAAATAGCGCACTTATGCCATGTTAAAAACCCCTTGTAGGGCAAGGGGTTATATAAAGCGACGGGACGTTGATAAGTACATAAGCTTTGCGTATATCCTCTAGGCAGGGTGAAATGAATATGTTATATTTAAGCTGAAATTAACTAATTGTTAATTCGCTTTTTAAGGGCGCTCCTGCGCGTTAGGTACTCTATGGGGGAGTTGGTGTCGAATCGTCATACACGGGGTTTTACCCTCGTTGAGCTTGCTGTTGTTCTGACCATTGTGGCGGCTGTTGCGGCGACAACGCTTTCGCTGCGCGATGCGCGCGATAGTTTGAAGCAAGAAGAGGGTACCAGCGTCAATTTAAGTCAGATTACCGAAGCGCTGCAGCGTTTTTATGATGCAAATAATTACTTGCCCTGCCCAGCGGATGGCACCGAGCCCATTAATGAAGAAGGTTTTGGTAAAGAGGTGCGCGCGAACGGTGCGGCACGATGCGATAGCTCGGTTTTGAACGATAGCCAAGGCATACGCCGCGGTGGCGATGTATGGGTTGGCGCGGTGCCTGTGAAGGCGCTCAATCTGCCAACAAGTTATGCTTTTGATCCGTTTGGCCGCCGCATTACCTATGCGGTGATTGATGATTATACAGACGCAGGTGGCGCACCCTTTAATACGAATCAGGAATTAAAGCTTTACGAAAAATACACGCAGGCGGGCAGTGTGTTTACACGTGATGATGAAAATTTCTTCCGCTTCGGCGCCTATGTTTTGGTGAGCCATGGGCGTAACGGCCATGGTGCGTATCCGCGTACGCCGGTGCCGGAACGCCCCGTTGTGTTGCCTCCTTCGCCGGAGCCAGAAAAAGTAGGCGAACGCATGAGCGGTCTGGAAGGGTTTAATAATAAAATTGATACGGCAGGCACATTTTCTGTGAATGGTGGCGTGCTTGGCATTCCGCAGTTAGATGCGGCTTCTTTCAGCGAATTTGCAAAACCACGTTTTCCGACCGATCAGTTTGACGATATGGTTGTGTTTATGCCGCGTATCGAACAAGAAGGGTTGGTGAACCCGATTCGAAAAGGTATTCGTAATTACCTCGATATCGGGCTGGATGATTTTCCGGCGAATAAAAATTACAGTTTTAACCGCGGTCTTTACTTGTGGCTGGATGGCAAAAAGCTGACCGGGCAAACCGAGGAAGCCTTTACGCGTGATTGGATAAGCCGCGGTAGTTTGAATATCGTGGCGGAAAATCCGATTCGCGATCCGCAAAATAATTATGCTCCTACGCTGGCGACGATAGATGGCGCGCGCGCGCTTCATTTCCGTGGCAATCAAGCGATCATGCCTATGGTGAACCTTGATCTTGAGAATACGCAGGAAGAGGTGCTGGGCAAGGAGTGGGAACTCTGGCGCCCTTACACGACCTTCGTTGTGTTTGATAAAGCAATGCAAGGTGACAATGCGGCAAATATTTTAAAGATGCAAAACCCAACATGGATGTTGCAACCCGGTGCTGAAGTAGCAAGCGCGGGCGGCGAATCCCAACCTTATTGTGATGCGGATGTGGCTTGCGCGCGTGGTGAGGATCAGCAGCCTTCCGAAAAACTTGCTTATAGTTCGGTGATGATTGGCGCGAAAGGCCAAGGCACGCTTAGTATAAATGCCGGTGAGAATTTTGATACGTTTAATCTTGGTTCAAACGAACCTGGAAATGTGCCGATGTATATTGGCACAGATACTTCGCATATTGCGGAAGTGATCACGTATGGGTGCCGTCTTTCCGAACGCGAACAAAAATTCGTAATGGCGTATCTCTCACAGAAATATAACATCACGCCGAATCTGGAAGGCGAGCCAAATGATGATGTTGATGACGGTTTGATGACGCTGGTGAAGGAATTGCAAAGGCCTGTGAAAGCCGTGAATCCGAAAAAATTCGGCGAGAGCTTGTGGGCCTGGTACAGCGCGGATGGTTTGAATGATGATGCTATTTCAGAATGGAAAAATCTGCTCGACCCGAATGATGCCAGTAAGACATTTACCGGCGATGCGGATGTGGTAAAAATTCAGAATAAAAACTGGCTGAAATTTAACGGCAATAAAATTCTGGAAATGACGAATGGCGAGGAATTTGATGATGTTACCATTATGATGGTGGCGATGCTTGATGCAGACGAAACTGCGGATAAGCGCGCGTTATTTTCTATGGATAATTCCAGCGGCGGCGACCCCGATTTACTTATCGAATTGAGCCCTGAGGAATTGGACGTGCATGATGAAAAAAGCAATACCTCTAACCCTGTGACTATCTCGAACGGCTATTCGAGTGTGGTAGCAAATCACCGCCCCTTTATTTTCCGTTTGCAAGCGCGCGTTTCGGGTATCGATGAAATTGAAGCGTTTGTGAATGGCAATATCGTGGGTGAACATGATGTGGCTTTCTACCCGCCGCCTGGTGGGTGCGATCCCAACGGCACAACTAAAGAGACATCGTGCGCATGCGCTTACAATAATGTGTGCCCAACGGTAAAATATAATGCTGACAAAATCTGGTTAGGCGGGCATCGTAATTTAGCAGATTTCAAAGGCTATGTAGCGGAACTGGTAATCATCAATAAGGCGACAAGCGATGCAGAAGTGCGCGGCCTAGAGCAATATTTCTCTGAAAAATACGATATTCCTGTTTGCGAAGTTTATTAATGCATTGGTGCCGCCTGGTTACGCCCCACACACTGGAAATTGGCGTGCGCGTTACGCCGAAAGCTTCGCACGAAGCGATGGGCGGCATTTTTGATGACGGGAAAAATCAATGGTTGAAGATACGCGTGAGCGCGCCGCCCGAAGATGGCAAGGCGAATGAAGCCGTAATCGCACTTTTAGCCGCATATCTGGGTATTGCTAAATCTTCCATCGCTCTTATTTCCGGAGATACGCACCGGCACAAATGTCTGCGCATTTTGGGCACGGCTTCTGTTCTTGCCGAAAAACTTGCGCGAATCGCGGCTGAAACGTAAAACGGAGCCCGTGCGTGCCCGTAGCTCAGCTGGATAGAGCATCGGATTTCTAATCCGACGGTCGGGGGTTCGAATCCCTCCGGGCACGCCATTCATTTTTTAAACTCGCCGTTTGCGCTTAGCTAAAAATGCCTTATACAGAAGCCATGACGCAAAACACTATCGAAACATGGATTGAGCGCGGGCTATTTGCCAGCCGCTGGCTGATGGCGCCGTTTTACATCGGGCTTGTCGGTGCGTTGCTGGTATTGCTGTATAGTTTTATCGTGGAACTCATTCATTTTGCCATGAGTATTCCTGATATTACGGCGAATGATGCCGTGCTGGGTGCGCTCGCGTTGATTGATTTATCCCTGGCGGGCAATTTGCTCGTGATTGTGATTTTTTCCGGCTATGAAAATTTTGTTTCTAAACTGAATATCGGCGATCACGAAGATCAGCCTTCCTGGAAAGGTACGGTGGATTTTTCTACGCTGAAATTAAAATTGGTGGCGTCTATCGTCGCGATTTCAGGAATTCATTTGCTCAAAGTTTTTATGGATGTTGAAAAAGCTTCGGAATACGAAATTAAATGGATGGTGATTATTCACCTGGTGTTTGTGATTTCGGGTGTGTTGCTTGCGCTGATGGACCGCGTGGCGGCCAGTGCCAAATCTCTTAAAGCCAAAACCGGCAAGAAATAATTATTTTTCGTAGGTTTCCCAGCCGCCGCCCAGCGTTTTGTATAGCTGCGTTAGGTTGGTGCGCAGACGCGTTTCGCTTTGGATGAGTTCGTCCTGCGCGGTGATAAGTGAACGTTCGGCATCTAAAATCACCAGGAAATTTTCTTCCCCCGCTTCGTAGCGTAATTTAGCAATGCGGAAGGCTTCTTCGCGGGTTTTCTCAGCCGCTTTCAGTTGCTTTTCGGTCTGCCATTCCTTGCCGTAACGCGTAAGAGCGCTTTGCGTATCCGCAACGGCTTGCAGCACCGTTTTTTCATAGCTTGCAAGAGAAGCATCGTTGCGCGCCCGCGCCGCATCCACCGCGGCGATACGCTGGCCGCCATTGAGAATAGTCCAATCTACCGCGCTACTGAGTAGATAAGTGAAACTGCCGGTAGAAAACATATCACCAAAACTGCGCGCGCTTGAACCTGCCGAGCCACTCAAGGAAAAGCGCGGGAACATATCGGCAATAGCGACACCGATTTCCGCATTGCTGGCCGCGAGCTCGCGTTCCGCGCGCCGAATATCAGGACGACGCCGCAACAGATCCGAACGCAGGCCGATCGGCACAAGATCGGGAACGTCGGGCAGTGGTTTTGTCGCTTCTAATGTTTTGACATGGTATTCCGGCAGTTGGCCAGTGAGTGTGGAAATGCGGTAAATACCCGCCATCATTTCCGCTTCGAGATTGGGCAGCGTCGCCTCGTTGGCTTCACGCTCACCACGCGCCCGCGCGACGTCAATTTCCGTAACGGTGCCCGTGTTGAATTGCGCCTCGGCAAGCTTTTCCACTTCGCGCAATAATTCAATATTACGTTTTTTGTAATCGATACGTTTTTGCAGACCACGCACTTCAAAATAATTGCGCGAGACTTCCGCAAAAATCGCCACCAAAACATCGCGTTTATTTTCTATTGCGGCTTCCAGCAGTGCGTTTGAAGCTTCAACCGAACGGCGTGTATGGCCGAAAATATCGATTTCCCAACTTGCATCAAGCGATGCATCAAAACTATCGCGCTCGCGTTCGCCCGTGAAATTGGTGCGTGAATTTTGTGCGCTTAAACCTTCGCGAGCAGCACTTCCACCGATATTTTCAGAAGGGAGAAAAGCAGCTCGTGCGGCGGCGCGATCCGCCCGCGCCCGCGCGATATTCGCAACGGCGACCCGCAGATCATGATTATTCTCTGCCGCCTGGTCGATAAGTTGTGTCAGCGTAGCATCCTGAAAATTTTCCCACCATTTTTCTTGCACGGGATCAGTGACGGTAAGGGATGTATCCAGGCGATGCCAATCAGCGCCTACCGTTGTTTCCGGCTTTCTATAATCCGGGCCGACTGAGCATGAGCACAGCATACTGCACATGAGAAGCGCTGCGATGTTACGTGACATGCTCATGCTCCTTCAACTGTGTCTCCAATTTACGGCTTGTGGTTTCCGGCGATGTCGTATTTTTCGCAAGCAACTGATACATCACCGGGATAACGAAAATGGTAAGGAAGGTCGCGGTGGTGACGCCCGCGACAATCACGATGCCAATCACGGTACGTGTTTCTGCACCCGCACCATGCGAGAGAATGAGCGGCACGGCGCCCATTACCGTGGTGATACTGGTCATGATAATCGGGCGCAGACGTTTGCCTGCCGCATCCAGAATGGCCTGACGAAACTCCATGCCCTCATCGCGTAACTGGTTGATGAATTCTACGATCAGGATACCATTTTTGGTCGCAAGCCCCACCAAAATGATAAGACCGATTTGGCTGTAAATGTTGAGTGTTTGTCCGGTGAGCCATAACGCCGCGAGCGCGCCGGAAATGGCCAGCGGCACCGTGAACATAATAACCAGCGGATGCACAAAACTTTCGAAC
>CAYPXJ010000012.1:17104-29851 GCA_964414595.1 uncultured Rickettsiales bacterium | reverse complement strand
CAACGAGCGCGAGCGTAAAGACAAGAACCATCGAGCTGCCGGACTCTTTGTAATCGAGCGAATCGCCCTTGTAATCAATAGTGACGCCCGGAGGCAGATCGTTCTGCACAACATTTTCCAGATATTCAAGCGCATCGCCCAGCGTATAACCATCGGCAAGATTCGCTTCAATCGTGATGCTGCGCAGACGGTTGTAACGGTTGAGCACAGCGGCATCGGCAAACTCATTAATCGTGACAAGATTCGAAAGCGGAATAAGCTCGTTGGTGCGTTCGGAGCGGACATAGAGATTGCTGATATCGAGCGGGCTACGCTTCAAATCTTTTTCGCTTTCGAGCATGACATCATATTCTTCGCCGCGATCAATAAAGGTGGTAACGCGGCGTGAGCCCAACATCGTTTCCAGCGTCGAATTAATGGCCGCCACAGGAACGCCTAGCGTGCCCGCACGGTCGCGGTTGATGGTGATGCCGATTTGCGGTTTGGTTTCCTTGTAATCGTTATCGACATCGAGAAGATTTTTATTTTCCTGGATTTTGGTAAGCAGCGTATCGCGCCAATCGGCAAGCTCGTTATAGGTGGGGCCACCAAGCACAAATTGCACGGGTTTTGCGGTGTTATTACCAAAGGCCTGGCGCACGACGCTAAACACTTGTACGCCAGTGATATCAGCAGTTTTAGCCCGTATTTCATTTAAGTAATCCCAGATGGGTTTACGATTGCCCCAATCGCTTAAAATAACAATGGCGGCGGCACTGTTGAAACTTGCGGTGGTGCCAAAACTACCTGGCACACGCATCAGCAGACGCTGGAATTCTCCGCTTTCGACATAAGGCATAAGGCGTTTTTCCACTTCGTTGACATGCTCCATCATGTAATCAAACGAAGCGCCTTCCGGGCCACGAAGATTGGTAAAAAAGACGCCGCGATCTTCTTGCGGTGTAAATTCACTTGGCACGACACGGAATAATATAACCGCGGAAACCAGCACCCCGAGCAAGATAAATATACTCAATGAAACATGATTTAATACGCGATTAAGCAAACGCAGATAGCGTTCCCGCAGACGATCAAAGCGCGCATCAAGCCATTTGGAAAAGCGATTGGCTTCGCCATGCGCGAGCAAAAGTTTGGAAGAAAGCATCGGCGAAAAGGTTAGGGCGACAAAACCGGAAAGCAGTACCGAAGCCGCCATGGTTACTGCGAATTCGGTAAAGAGGCGGCCTATATCGCCTTCTAGGAATGTGAGCGGAATAAAGACCGCGACGAGAACGATGGTAGTGGCAACAACGGCAAAACCCACTTGCCGTGTGCCGCGAAACGCCGCGAGCAAACGGGGTTCGCCCAGCTCGATGCGGCGGTGCACGTTTTCCAGAACAACAATCGCATCATCGACCACTAAACCAATCGCCAGCACAAGCGCAAGCAGGGTCAACAAATTGATGGTGAAACCAAACGCATACAGCAAAATAAACGATCCAATAAGACAGACCGGAACGGTGACCGCCGGAATCAGTGTAGCGCGAAAATTTCCAAGAAACGCATAGATAACGAGAATCACTAAAATGATCGCGATATAGAGTGTCATGTACACTTCATGCACGGCGCTTTCGACAAATACGCTGGAATCGTAGCTGAGGCCGAGTTCCATATTTTCAGGCAGCGTGGCATTGACTTTTTCGCGTTCGGCTTTGGCCAACCGCGCAACATCCAGCGTATTGGCTTTCGATTGCTTGATAATGCCGATACCCACCATCGGCAGGCCGTTACCCCGCAGCGTGGTGCGCTGTTCTACAGGGCCGATCTCCACACGCGCAACATCGCCCAAACGCACAAGATAGCCATCTTTACCTTCGGAAAGCACAAGATTACGAAAATCTTCCGGTGAGAAATAACTGCGCTGCATTCGCACGGTGAAATCTCTGGCGGTGGATTCAATGGAACCCGCAGGCAATTCCACGTTTTCTGAACGGAGCGCCTGTTCTACATCCGCAACCGTGAGATTACGCGCGGCAAGCGCATTGCGATCAAGCCAGATGCGCATGGCGATTTCCAAACCGCCGCCAATGCGCACACGCGCCACGCCATCAATGGCAGAAAAGCGATCCTGCACATAGCGGCGCGCGTAATCTGTAAGCTCCATAATGGTCATGCCTTCGCCGGAAAGATTAAACCAGATAATCACCTGATCATCGGCATCGGCTTTTTGAATTTCCGGCGGATCCGCTTCTTCGGGGAGGTCATCCAAAATACCCGAAACACGGTCACGAATATCGTTTGCAGCATCATCAATGTTGCGACTGATTTCAAATTCGACAGTAATACGTGAAACGCCATCTTCACTTTTTGACGTGATGGTTTTGATGCCTTCTACGCCGGCGATGCGATCTTCGATAATTTCTGTGATGCGCGATTCGATCACATTCGCGGCGGCACCGCGATAGGTTGTTTCAATAGATACAATCGGTGGGTCGATATCCGGATATTCACGTAAGGGTAGCTTGGTAAAAGAAACAATACCGAACGCAATAATCAGCAAGTTGATAACGGCAGCGAAAATAGGGCGTTTAACGGAAATATCGGAAAGGAGCATTTACTCCTCCGTGGCCGCCGCGCCACTATTAGGCGCACGAATTTTATCCCACACTTCCTGCAGCGAAACTTTTTGATCCGGCCGCACACGACCCACGCCGCGCACAATGACCAATTCACCTTCTTCAAGGCCTTCTTTCACTTCAGCGATACCAGGGCGGCGCGTGCCAAGTGTAATTTTGCGCTGCGCTACGGTATTTTTTTCCGGATCCACCGTGAGCACGAAATGCGCATCCTGTTTTTGGATGATGGCGTCTTCCGGTACAATTAAGGCGCGGCGCTGATCTTTAAGCAAGACAACGCGCATCAGCAGGCCAGGTTTTAGCAACCCATCGGGATTGGGAATAAGAGCGCGCACAAGCACGGAGCGCGTTACCGGATCGATGCGCGAATTAATGGTTTGGATTGTGCCATTGAATACTTTGCCGCCGAGCTCGCTGCTGATGGCTTCAATCGGTGTTCCAACTTGCAGTTGGGTAAGGTACGTGGAAGCGACGTTGAAATCGAGTTTGATTTGATGAATGTCATCGATGGTCGTGATGAGTTGGCCCGGTTGTACCAGCGCACCCATGCTCAAGCGGCGCACTCCGAGCACTCCATCAAACGGCGCGCGTAAAGTGCGATCCTCCATGCGAGCGGTAATTTCTTTGATTTGTTGTTCCGTGACTTCTAGCTGGGTGCGACGCTCATCGTAATCACGTTTGGCGGCTGCCTTTTGTTTTACCAGCGAATCAATGCGCTTGAGTTCGCGCTGATGCTCGGCGAGCTGCGCTTTGGCCGCGGCGAGCTGCGCTTCCTCTTCGCTTTGTTCCAGCACGGCAATGATATCGCCCTGCTTGACTTCCTGCCCGTCGTCGAAGCGGATTTCCCGAATCGTTTCCGTGATGTTCGTGGTGATATCCACCGATTCGTTGGCGTAGGTTGTGCCCAGCGCCTCCACGCTATCGAAAATCATATCTTTATAGACTTTTATGACCGTAACGGGCGTATCCGGCTGAGTTTTAGAGGCTTTGGTGCCGTATTGCTGCCAGAAATAATAGATGACAATCCCGACCACAAGCAGTGTCAGAAGCGCCCATATTCCTGTTTTTTTCATTACACCCGACCTCGTTAAGACTTATACGACAATGTCAGCCAAAGTCTTCGCAAATAAAAAATATAGATGCGGGGCTCATAAGCCAAGCAGGTTTTAGAGATTTTTTAGAATCTTGCTCTTAAATCCGGCGGCGGGTGTGACGCCGCTTTCGGTGATATAGCCGGTGATGAGGCGGGCGGGTGTGACGTCAAAAGCGGGGTTCGCCGCACGTGTGTTTTTCGGATAAAGTGCGACGCCGCCGATTTTTAAGACTTCTTCGGGATTTCGCTCTTCTATTTCCACGTCATCCCCGGATTTTGTGTGTTTATCGATCGTGGTGTGGGGTAGCGCAACGTAAAACGGAACGTCATTATCTTTCGCCGCGAGTGCCTTCAGATAGGTGCCGATTTTATTGCAGACATCGCCGTTGGCGGTGACGCGATCGGCGCCGACAATGCAGAGATCGACTTTACCTTCGCGCATGAGCTGGCCGCCAGCATTATCGACAATCACCGTATGCGGCACGCCATGCTGCGCGAGTTCCCATGCGGTGAGTGCGCCCTGATTGCGCGGGCGCGTTTCATCCACCCAGATATGAATCGGAATGCCCGCATCGTGCGCTTTGTAAAAACAGGCAAGCGCGGTGCCCCAATCGACGCACGCGATCCAGCCCGTATTGCAATGGGTGAGAATATTGAGAGTGCGTTTTTTCCGGGCGTAGAGTTTTTGAATAAGCGCGAGGCCGTGATTGCCAATGGCTTCGCAGGTGGTGATGTCTTCGCTGCAAATTTCACGCGCGCGTTTAAGGGCGGCTTCGGCGCGTTTTTCCGGCGGCAGTTTTTTTACCGTTTGCAGCATGGAATCAAGTGCCCAACGCAAATTGACGGCGGTAGGGCGCGTGGCGAGGAGTGTTTTATACGCCGCGTTAAGCGCTGCGTCCGAGGCATTTTTGCGTAGCGCGAATACCAGACCATACGCACCGGTTGCACCGATGAGCGGCGCGCCGCGCACCCACATTTCCGAAATAGCGCGCGCGGCTTTCTGCATCGTGGAAATTTTTACCAGCTTCACCGCGTGCGGCAATTTACGCTGATCGAGAATTTCGATCGCTTTGCCTTTTTCCAGAATGGAGCAGCGTGGTTTACCGTTCAGTTTCATGAAAAATTATGCGCCGAATTTTTTGGCGGCTTCTAAGATTTGCCCAACGCTTTTGATATTCGCGCGTTCGACCGCAAGCATGCGGCCCATCGCAAGGGCGCGGTTTTCACAGGCGGCGCGCATGCCCTGATGCGCGATGGTTTCAAAATCGGCGACATGCGCGAGGCCCAAAATGCGGCGGATGATTTTCATGCCGGCGAAACCAAGCGTATCTTGCCACACATTTTGCAGATAACGCGCGGCAGCTTTTTCCATTTCATTGGAACTTAACATCACCGGGGTAAAGGCATCGCCGGTTTTTTCGGGCGTGCGTGCGACGAATAATTTGGTGAATTCCACCGCGAATTCGTTCCAGAGATCTTTAACCTGCCAGAGAATCCAATCGGCATAGGCGAGGCGGTTATTTTCCGGTGTGGCGTGGCCTTTTTGGGAGAAAAACGCGATCAAGAGATTCGCGATGAGCGCGCCGATATCAAAACCCATTGGGCCGAAAAAAGCGAATTCGGGATCGATGGCGCGCGTATCGGTTTCCGTCACCATGATGGAGCCTGTGTGTAAATCGCCGTGAATCAGCGCTTCCGCGTGCGAAAGGAACGCGTGCTTGAGTTCCTGCGACGCGATTTTTAGCGCGGTATCGCGCTGGAATTCGTTGGCAATATTATCAAGATCAGGCGTGGTGTGTTTGTTCATAGGCGCGTTGTAATACGGCTCCGTGAACACGAGATCTTCGGTGATTTTGCACATCGCGATATTGCTGGCAAATTTTGCGAGCGATTTCTTTTTGTCGTCCGCGGGCAATGCGAGATCGGAAGTATGGAATAAGGTTTTTGCCAAAAATTCGGCCATGTGCTTGGCCATTTTCGGATATTGCGTGCCGCCAATAAGGCCTTTGCGTAAAATGATATGCGGCGTGAGATGCTCCATCACAATCAGCGCGAGACTGCGATCAAAATGGTAGAGCGAGGGCACGAGGCCGGGCACGAGCGCGTTTTGCACTTTGAGGGCTGCGTGTTCGTAATAAGCGCGATCCAGCGGCAGCGGCCAGCTTTCACCAACGAGGCGCACATAAGGCAAAGCCTGTTTTACCACCACGCTGCCCGTTGGGCCTTCCACGATAAAAACAAGATTAAGGTTTCCGTCGCCGACTTCGCTCACCTTCCAATCTTTTGATGTGCCGCCAAGTTTTGCAGCGACATCTTTTAAGTCACTCATCGCGGTGGCGAGATTATTCGCGTTAAAGGCTTGGTATTTTGTTTTCGTCACAGATTGATCTCCGCAAAGCTTTCTACTTCAGCTGTGCCGTCACGTAAAGCTTTTGTGCCATCCTGCGGGCGAACGAGGCGAATTACCTGCATTCCTGCGGCTTTTGCGGCACGGATTTCATCCGCTATATCGGAAAGAAAGAGAATGGATTCCGGTTTTTTGCCTATTTCAGCGGCGATTTTGCTGTAAGACGCTGCGTCTTTTTTACTGCCGATATTGGTATCGAAATAGCCGGAAAAGAGCGGTGTGAGATCGCCGTGTGTTGTGTGAGCAAAGAGTAATTGCTGCGCCACGATAGAGCCGGAAGAATAAACATAGAGCGGCAGGCCGCGCGCATGCCAGATTTTGAGTTTTGCCGCCGCATCGTCGTAAATATGACCTTTAATTTCACCGTGCGCATAGCCATCTTTCCAGATAAGGCCTTGCAGATTTTTCAGCGGTGTGATTTTGCGATCTTCGGTGATCCAGGTGCGAAGAATTTCTCCGATCTCGGCGATCGTGGCGTGTGGTTTTGCATCAATCAGGCGTGTTTCTTCAATTTGCGCCGCGACCTCATGCTCGTGTTGATGCGTTTCTAAAAATTTCGGTAGATGTTGGTAGGCGTAAGGAAATAACACCTCTTTTACAAAGGCGATGGAAGACGTGGTGCCTTCGATATCGGTGAGGATTGCGTGAATGTTACTCGCCATATTTTGGGAAATTGGCAGCGATGGGATCGCCGGTAAATTTGGCAACCCAGCCATCGGGGTTGGTGAAAAGGCGGATAGCGGCAAACGTGGGCATATCGCCCATATCAAACCAATGTGTTGCGCCCGCGGGAACATTGATGAGATCGCCCCGCGAACATAAAACCTGATACACTTTATCGCCAATATGCAGGCAGAAAAGCCC
This sequence comes from uncultured Rickettsiales bacterium, assembly GCA_964414595.1. Lineage (GTDB taxonomy): Bacteria > Pseudomonadota > Alphaproteobacteria > Rickettsiales > CAIJLX01 > CAYPXJ01. The sequence continues at coordinate 22,872 of CAYPXJ010000012.1, read as the reverse complement.
GTCGCCTTCGACAAAAAAACGCACTTCGTCTTCGCTGTGACGATGTTCGTTTAAGAATTTTTCGCGCAGCGTTTTTTTATCAGGGTGCGCCGCGTGCATGCGAATCACGTCCACCGATTGGTAGCCGCCTTGCTCTTTCAGGCGAGCGATTTCCTTCGCATAAGCGGCCAGAACTTCCGGCTGACCGGCGCCATCGGGCAGCATCACGCTTGCGTTCCAGCGCTCAAATTGAATACCGACATGTGCGAGAATATTCGCAATCGCACCGCCATCGGTGGTGTCAATTTCCGGCGTGGAGGGATCGCGATCGGAGAAAATGCGTAAACGGCTCATGCTCTTAGCTCCTTGAGTTTGAGTTCGCAGGCAAACATATATTCCAGCGCTTCCATTGCGAAACGTGCTTTTTCCATCGTTGCGCCCCAGGCGTAAAGCCCGTGGCCGCGAATCAAAAACGCATGCATTTTATTTTGGAACGCCGGCGCGATTTTCGCCGCGAGCTCCAGCATATCCTGCATATTATCGTAAACAGGAATATCGATAGCGCTTTCGTGCGTGGTGTAACCTTCCAGCGCTTTAAGCATTTCGTAATCTTCCAACCGCAGAAATTTTTTATCCGGCCAGAGGCGGCTGGCGATCACCGCATTGGGTGAATGCGTATGCAGCACCGCGCCGGCGGAAGCATCTTTTTCATAAATCAGCAAATGCAAATGCATTTCAGCGGAGGGTTTTTTGTTATCGCGCGGCGTGCCTGTGCTATCCACACGCATCACGTCGTCCGGCGTGAGATAGCCTTTATGGCGGCCAGATACTGTCATAGCGATGTCGCCATCGTCCAGGCGTACGGAGAAATTACCGCTGGAGGCTGGCACCCAGCCTTTCGTATCGAGAAATTTTCCGGCTTCGATGATGGAAGTCGCCGCTTCATGCAAAGAGACCATCTTAAGCCACTTTCTTCAACGGTTCGGACGCAAGCGCTACGGGCGTAAATAATGGAGGATTCATAAACGCTATTTTTTCTTTTTCAAAGGCGAGCATCACGGCTTCCTGTAACTCGTTGGTAACGGAGTAATGATCCGGCGTTTTTACCCACACCTGCATCACGACTTTTACGTGCGTATCCGCAAGAGCAGAAACGGCGATATAAGGCACGGGTTCTTTCATCACACGCGCGTTTTCCGACGCAATCTGTAGCAGGATTTTTTTAACCGTGCGGAGATCTTCGTGGTAACTTACGGTAATTGTGAGATCGATGCGGCGCGTTGCTTCGGCGGAAAAATTCGTGATGTTGCCGGAAGTAATCGCACCGTTGGGAATGATAATCGTTTTGTTATCCGGCGTTTTTAAGACGGTGGTGAAAATGTTGATGTCGTGCACCGTGCCGTTTTCATTCGCGACTTGCACCGCATCGCCGATGCGAAACGGGCGAAACAGAATGATCATCACACCTGCAGCGAGATTGGCCAGCGAGCCTTGCAGTGCTAGACCAACCGCAAGACCAGCGGCGGCTAACATTGCCGCGATGGAGGTGGTTTCAACCCCAATATTACTGATGGCGGCAACCACCACAACAAGCAACAGCAGCGCGTAAACAATATGCTCCGCGAAAGAAACGAGTGTTGAATCCACATGCGCGCGGGTAAGCATGCGCGCAGCCAGACGCGAGGCCTGTAACGAAAGCCATCTGCCGATAACAAATATCGCCAGCGCACCCAGAAGCTTCAGACCATAGGTGCTGAGCATGACAAGTAGTGCGTTGGTATCAAAGTTCAAATTCATGGAACATCCTTATGAATTAAATAAGTATGACGCTATGGTTTTTAAAGGATTGGCGTAAAGAAGCAAGAAGTTAGGCTGGGAGCGCGAAATCGCCGCCACGGCCTTTCGCACCGGCTTTGCCGCCACCATTCGGGCTAAGTTTGCCGAGGTCGCTGTTATCGTAATGACCGCCCCATTCGGCACCGAGACGCTCGGTCATGTAGGCCATGATCTGGCCTTCGTTTGCCTGATTGAGGTTGAATTTGGGTTCGGCGGGCACAGGGCGATTAGCCTGACTCGCCGGAACTTGCACCGGTGTAATTTGCGCGAAAGCCTGCGGCTGAGGAGTTGTGGGTTGGGGTGCGACATTCTGCGTTGCGAAATTTTGCCCCACATTATTAGCAAAGCCGAGATTGGGATCGTAACCCGCGGGGCCGGCATTGGGCTGGCCGAAATTCTGCGTAGTTTGCGCAAGCGTTGCCGCGGAGGGTGCGGGGGCGTTCAGGCTCACATCCATGGGTGGTTCGGGCGCAGCGGGAGGGGTAGGGATGGAGCCAAAATTGCCCATCATCCCCATCATCGCGTCGAGCCGTTTTTTAATGTCTTCGGGGCTATCGGTCATACCTTAACTATCGCCAAAAACGGCCCAAAACTCAAATGAACTTTTTGTGACAGTAGGTAAGGATTTGTTTGACCGCCCTCATTTATGGCGGTCGTTACGCGACGGGGCGCACGCTTGTTCGAAGAATATATAGCGGGGAATCAGTAGGTTAGTTTTTACGCCATTTACCCGAAGCGTCGAGGAAATATTCGCCCGGGCCTACTTTTTGGTAAAGTTTTTCTGCCGAAAGCTTTTCCACCACCGAAAGCGACTGACCATTTTGCTTCGCCACCGCTTCATACGCGGCGCGGCGCTTCGCATTTACTTCTTTCACCAGCGCGGAAACTTCCGCAGTGTTTTGCACCGCACCAACATAGCCATCCGGCTGTTCGCCGACGAGCCCCTGTTTACGTGCGGAGTCTAAATCCAACGCAAAGGCGGGAAGTGCGAAAAGCAACGTAACAAGAATGAGTAAACGGCGCATGGTGTTCTCCTAGAAAATATCGTTGTTTTTGTTGTAAGCGCTTTCGAGATCCTTATCGATTTCAACGCGCACTTTATGTTCAATGTTCACATTCAGATTGATGACAATGGGTTTATCCGGCGCTTGCACCGCGACGGTGGGTGTGCAGGCTACAGTCAGCATGCTAACGCACACGAGGCTCGCCAGATTGCATTTGTTTAAGAATTTCTTCAGGTAGTGCATAAATATCCGCCGAACGTTGAATGAGGCTGAGTACATCGCCTGTTATATTTATCGTAAGTTGCACAGGGCGTCCATCATAAACTGCCGGATTATTGCCTTCGAGATAAAGCTCTGCCTTCAGTTTTTGATCCGGCGTGCTGGCAAGGGCCAGACGTAAATTCTTGTAATGAAAATCTTTCAGCAGATCCTGCAATAACTGTAATTGCGGCTGACCCGATTGCTCACTGCCAATGGGTGGCGCGTAAACGAGTGTGCCCGGTTCGGCGGTTGCAAGCAAACCGTTATCAATCCGGAGCCCTTCTTTATCGAGTGTTAGTGGAATTGAGCCGGAAAGTGTGCCTGTGGCTTTCAGCTCTTCGTTTTTGGCAAGAGATACAACGTCGCTCAAAGGTAAGCCAACCACATCGACGGTCAGCATAATGGGTTCCTCTGTGCCGAGTGGTATAATAGTAGGTTTCAAACTTAAAACACCGAGACCCCAATTCCATTTTGCGGTTTCCAGCGCGAGCTCGTTCTGACCACGTAGTTGATACGAAAATTCGCCTTTGGAAAGCGGAATGCCCGCAATCAGTGAATCGAAAGTGAGTTTTTGGCCGGGAGCAGTCTCTAGCGGCGAGAGCTGCGTGATGCGCGCTTCCGTCGAAAGTTTGGTGAAAGTTTTGCCCTGATATTCACCGGATAGATCCCGCAGGCGCAAGGTGATATCGGGTGTGAGATTTTCCGGTGTAATGAGAATGGTTCCGGTGGCTTCCAGCACACCGTTTACTTGCAAAAGTTTGCCGCGCAACCGGGGCACCAGATCGGCCGGCTGCAGCGCGCCGGTTGCAAAATTTAACGATGGTACTTCGATTTCGGCCTTGCCTTGCTGTGTGGTAAGGTTCAATGCGAGATCGGTGTTGAAAGTAGCTCGTTCTTCTTTGTCCGATAGTGCAATTTCTGCATCCAGATCGGGGTAACGCAGCACACCGTCGGCTTTGAGCGTGAGCGGCGCGAAATAGGAAAGATCGCTTATATGTTCAATAGGTGTGGCTTCCAGATCGAAGAGAATTTCACGCGGCGAAAAGCCAGCGGGAATCGCGTGCGCCAGTACAGTGGCAATGCGATAGGTTTGTTCACCGGAGGTGATATGTATATTTTCTGCGTTGGCGGCAAGGCCAGAAATTCCCGCCGTAATATCCAGCGTTTGCGCCTTGATTTGCTGGGGACCGGTGAGCGCGATATTTTCGATACGCACATGGTGCGGCGTTGCCTGCACAACCTGCATGTGTTCTACAGCATAGCCGTAACGTGTGGCGCTTTCGGTGATAAAGGCGGTGACATTTTCCGGCGTGAGATAGGCGCGCAAAACATAAAAGCTTACACCGATCACTACCAGCGCAAGTGCGATCACTACTAGAAATAGGCGTAGCAGGAATTTCATGCCGCGCACTTTAGCGCAGAACGTATGCGGAATCCATGTGGAAACTAGGCGAGTTTGCCGATGCTAGCTTGCAAGCGCGTGAGTGATTCTTCCAGCGCGCTATCTGCTGTGGCATAAGAAATGCGGAAAAATCCATCCATGCCGAAACCGATGCCCGGTACAACGGCGACTAACGCATCTTCCAGGAAATAATCAGCGACATCGCTATCGGTTTTGAGGGTTTTGCCTGCTGGTGTTTTTTTGCCGAGGATGCCCTTGCACGATGGGAAGACATAAAAAGCGCCTTCCGGCGTGTTGCAGTTAATGCCTGGAATAGCATTCAAACCTTTCACCACCAGATCACGGCGGCGTTGGAATGCCGCGCGCCATTCGCCCAGGAAATCCTGCTGGCCGATAAGCGCTTCCACTGCGGCTGCCTGGCTGATAGAGCAGGGGTTAGAGGTAGATTGTGATTGCAGCGTGGCGATCGCTTTGATGAGTTCCTGCGGGCCACCTGCATAACCGATACGCCAGCCTGTCATCGAATAGGCTTTGGATACGCCGTTGATCGTGAGTGTGCGCTCGAAAAGTTTTGGTTCGACCTGCGCGAGAGTCGTGAATTTGAAATTATCGTAAACGATATGTTCGTAAATATCGTCCGTCATAATATATATATGGGGGTATTTTACCAATACATCTGCAAGCGCTTTCAATTCTTCGCGCGTGTAAGCCGCACCGGTGGGGTTGCTCGGCGAATTGAGAATCAGCCATTTGGTTTTCGGCGTGATCGCTTTTTCCAAATCCTGCGGTTGAAGTTTGAATTTATTTTCTTCCGAACAATTCACAAAAACCGGCGTACCTTCGGCAAATGCCACGATATCCGGATACGAAACCCAATAGGGCGCGGGGATAATCACTTCGTCGCCTTTATCGAGCGTGGCAACGAGCGCATTAAAAATCACCTGCTTGCCGCCGCATCCTACCGTGATGTGTTTGGGCGTGTAGTCTAAGCCATTTTCCTGTTTGAATTTTGTAGCTATCGCCGCTTTAAGTTCGGGCGTGCCATCCACGGGCGTATATTTCGTTTTACCCGCGCGCATGGCTTTGAGCGCCGCTTCCTTGATATGCTCCGGCGTATCGAAATCCGGTTCGCCTGCACCCAGACCAATAATATTTTTGCCTGCGGCTTTCAGCTCCGCCGCTTTGGTGGTGACTGCGATGGTTGGCGAAGGTTTTATCGCCTTCATGCGTGTGGAAATAAATGCCATACAAATACCGGGTTAATGTTACCGCGGACTCTTTTAGAT
>CAYPXJ010000012.1:0-17094 GCA_964414595.1 uncultured Rickettsiales bacterium | reverse complement strand
AGTGGGGAGCGAATCAATCCCCGCCGGTGGAAAAAATCATGCCAACAATTTTGGCAAAAAGCCAAATACCGAACATAATACCCACCGCGACGCCGATTTTTTCATACCACAAAAGCGCGCCGTACCAGGTGAGAAAATCATTGATTTGGGCGACAACCGGGATGACTTCGCCGGCTTGATCAAAACCTTCTGCTTGAGCAGGTGGCGGGCTGCCGGAAGGGCGGTATTGGGCAAGAAACTTCATAAAAGAATTATAATATGGCTCTCGGCGGCAGGCAAGCGGCGACTATTTCTTTTGCCGTTTTTTGCGGAAATTCTTGGCATGGCCGGGTTTTGTGGCCTGCGGCATATCGTTGATAGCAAGGGCATCTGCGGGCACATTTTTGCGAATCGTGCTGCCTGCGCCGATAATGGCGCCATCGCCGATGGTCACCGGTGCGATGAGGCTGGAATTGGAGCCGATGAAGGCGCCTTTGCCGATGCGCGTTTCGGATTTTGTGTAGCCGTCGTAATTGCAGGTGATGGTGCCGGCGCCGATATTGGCGTTTTCGCCGACGAACGCATCGCCGAGATAGGTGAGGTGGTTGGCTTTCGCGCCGCGTGCGAGTTTGGATTTTTTCACCTCGACGAAATTGCCGATATGGACTTCATCGGCGAGCACTGTACCAGGGCGTAGTCGCGCGAAGGGGCCGATAATCGCGTCCGCACCAATCGTTGCGGCGGCGATGTGGGAGAAAGAGCGAATTTCCGTGCGCGCGCCGACTTTCACGCCCGCGCCGAATACGACAAATGGGTGTACGACGACTTCCGGCGCAAGCACTGTATCGTGGCTGAGATACACGGTTTCGGGCGCAATCAACGTTGCACCATTTTCCATCGCAGCGGCGCGTAATTTCTGCTGCACGATCTGTTCGGCGGCAGCGAGTTCGGCTTTTGAATTCACGCCGAGCACTTCATGCTCTTCGGCAATCACCAGGCCGCATTCGAGATTCGCGCCGCGTGCGAGTGCTACGATATCGGTGAGGTAATATTCTTTTTTCGAATTATTATTTTTAATACGTGCAAGCAATGCGGTGGCGACCGGGGCCTGCAGTGCCATCACGCCGGAATTGCAAAGCGGAATCGCGCGCTCGGCAGTTGTGGCATCTTTATATTCAACGATGGCGGCGACATGGCCTTCCTGATCCAGCACCAGGCGGCCATATTCGGCCGGGTTTTTCGGCTGGAAGCCCAATACCGTTACGGGATGCTGGTGCGAAGCAGCAATGAGTTGGCGCAAACGCATCTCGGAAATAAACGGCGTATCGCCGTATAAAATAAGCACGGTGCCGGTAGGGTTTTTCAGCGCTGCCATGCCGGATTTTACGGCGTCGCCGGTGCCAAGCTGCTGCTTTTGTATAGCAATTTGCGCCGATTTTTTGCCGCGGGTGAAAGGCGATGGCTCTTTCGCCATGCTCGGCGCAACAACGATAATCTGCCTATCCACGCCGAGATTTTCGACCGTATCGAGCACATAATGCAACATCGGCCGACCGGCGATTTCATGCAGGACTTTGGGCCGATCGGACTTCATCCGCGTACCCTTACCGGCGGCCAAAATGACCGCAAAAATGCTTTCTCTGGGCGATTGCTTTGTCATGTGCGTCCTCAAATCCTCATGTACGCGTGATGTACACTCCGGTTTTGCGGGCGCACATTTCGCGCACTCGCCTCAGATAAAGACATTTTTTGCTGCATAGAATCCCTAAGAAAAAAAGCTCCAACTTTACAAATTTCCCTCTATTATCCGCGAAACGAAAGCGTTTGTCATGGAATTATTGCAAGATATGAATCCGGAAAAAGTACTGACGATTATCGCAACGGCGATGCTCTTCATGTTGTTTGTGCAGTTTGCGGCGTTTTTTGGCGGGCTGAAGCGGCTGCGCTTGGAACGCGAAAAGCTGCGTACAAATGAGCAGGAATTGCTGCAGGGGAAAATTCAAGCGGAGACATTGCTGCTTTCGGCGAAAGAGCAACTCGAGCAGGTGATGCGCGAACGCGACGAGGCGTTTTCGGCGCGTGATGAGGAAAAAAATCTGCGTCATCAGGCGGAAGTGCGCAATGAATTGTTGTTGCAAGAACAGGCGCTCTTAAAAAAACAGATGGAAGATTTCGAAAAGCACAAAGCGGAAATGACGGGCGCGGCGAAATCGGCGTTGCTGGAATCGGGCACCGATGTGATTCGCAAAGAAGTGGAGAAGGTGACGAAATCCACGATGGAACATATGCAGCAGGTGCTGAAAAATTTTCACGCCGTGCATGCGGAGCAGACGAAACACGCGCTCTCGATTTCCACGCTGCAACGCATGCTGAGTTCGCCGACAGCGGCGGGGCAATTTTCGGAAATCGGTCTGGAAAATACGTTTAAGAATTATGGTCTGACGCCGGGTCGCGATTTTATTATGCAATATGGTTTGCCGAAATCCGAAGGTGGTTTGCGCCCCGATGCGCTGGTATTTTTGCCGGGCAATCATTTGCTGGTGGTGGATAGCAAAGCGTCGCATCTTTATTATGAACTCGCGCAGGTGAAAGATACGCCGCAAGAAAAAGAAATTGCCGATCGTCTAAAAATTTCCATGCAGCGGCAAATGCAATCGCTTTCCGGCAAGGGTTATAAGGAGGCGATTCAGTCGCTCTATAAGCAACTCGGACGTGGGCATGAGGTGCAGCATATTCTTACCGTGATGTTTTTGCAGACGGAAAGCGCGGTGGAAACGTTGCTGAAAATCGATCCCGAATTTCGCCATAAATGCGAGAAATGCGATATCGCGATTACGGGCCCGGCGGGGCTTTCTGGCCTGCTTTCTTTTTCGCGTTTCCAGATTGTGAACGAACAGCAGCAGCAGAATTTCAAAACCATTATGGAAGAGCTTTCCGGCTTTATGGATACGGTGCGAATACTCGCCGAATACGCCGAAAAAATGCGCAAAGGCGTGCTGATGAGTGCGCAAGGCTATGAAGGATTTGCGGCGTCGTTTAACCGCAATTTCCTGAGCAAGGCGAGAAAATTGCTGAACCTCGGCGTGACGATGGGCAAGCAAAAAACGCTGCCGGAACATTTGCAAACGCTACATATCACGCAAGAAAAACCGGCGATGATCGATGTGACGCCCGCTTCTGAAACGGACGATAACGTGGCGATGATAGAACCGAAAAAAGTTTCCTCCCTATGAATGGCGAGTTGCTGGCGATTTGCGCCTACATGCTGATTCAGTTGGTGGTTGGCGTGTATGCGATGCGGCATATACACACGGAAAAAGATTATCTGATCGCCGGCCGAACGGTCGGTTTTGGTTTGGGCACCGTTTCTTTATTTGCGACCTGGTTTGGATCCGAAACCGTGATGGGATCTTCGGCGCGTATTGCTGAATTTGGTTTGTCAGGAGCGCGCGCGGATCCATTTGGCTATAGTCTCGCGCTGTTGCTCATGGCGATTTTCCTTTCGTATAAAATGCGATCGCTCGGTCTTGTTACGCTCAGCGATTTTTTCCGCCGCAAATTTGATCGGCACACGGAAGTTTTGAGCGCCTTCATCATGATGGGCACTGCGACGATTTGGTCGGCCGCGCAACTGCTGGCGTTTGCAACTATTCTTTCGATGATTACGCCGCTTCCCCTTGGCGCATCGCTGCTTTTGGCAACGGGGCTTACCATGATTTATATTACGCTTGGTGGATTGCTCGGCGATATTATTACGGATTTTATTCAGGGCATTGTTTTGATTATTGGGCTCGCCATTTTATTGGTGATGGTGTTTATCCATGCAGGTGGCCTTAGCGCGGGATTTGCGCTGATCGAGCCATCGCAGCTTTCCTTAGTTGCACCGGGCGAATCGTTTTGGACACGACTGGATTTATGGATGATTCCCGTGCTTGGTTCGCTCGTTTCGCAGGAAGCCACGTCGCGCACGCTTTCGATGAAATCTCCGGAAATTGCACGCCGTTCCGCGTATGCGGCGAGCTTGCTTTATTTCTGTGTTGCCTGCATTCCGCTTCTGATTGCGCTCATCGGTCGGCATTTCGATTTTCACGATGATTACAGCGATAATTATATTATTGTTGTCGCAAGAGAATTGCTGCCAAGTTTCCTGTTTGTAATTTTTATTGGCGCGTTGCTTTCGGCAATTCTTTCGACGATTAACAGTACGTTCCTTTCAGTGGGTTCGCTGTTTTCGCATAATATTTTACGGGGATTTTTTCCCGATTTAAGTGACAAGAAAAAATTATTATCGGCACGCATTTGTGTGGCCGGTGCGGGCGTTGTTGCGTATCTGCTCGCATCGCGCGGCGATAGTATTTACGAGCTTTTGATGACGGAATCTTCCTTCGGTACGGCCGGGTTATTGGTGGTGGTATTTATGGGACTTTACCGCAAACATCACTCTTCGATTGCAGCGAGCGCAACGCTCGCGTTGGCGATGGTGATGACATTTTTAAGCGATCATTTAGAGCTCGAGGCGCCGTTTCTGACATCGGTTATCACATGCCTTGCCACGTATCTGGTGCTCGATACGTTTTTCAGGCATGTTCATCCACGCGTGTGGGGCCGTAGCTCAGTTGGATAGAGCGGCAGTTTCCTAATGCTAGGGTCTAATTCTTATAATTAATTGTTTTTAATGAGGAATATAAGATAAAATCTAAAAGCTATTTTTATTAGCAAGGTGATAGCAAGGTTAAGAAATCACTCGATGGGGCCGTAGCTCAGTTGGATAGAGCAAAAGTTTCCTAAACTTTAGGTCGGAGGTTCGAATCCTCTCGGTCCCACCATATCCAGTCATTTATCTTCTCATTTCTGTACAACCATACCTCTTGTCGGCTGCTTACCCCCCTGTATTATGCTTTAGAAAAGAGTTGGGGAGCTTCATGTCTGTTTCGGCATTCATTCAAAGAATAAACAAAATTAAGAATTTTGGCTCCTTTGAAGATTTTTCTTGGCCCAGCACATTATCTGATTTCAAAAAATCCAACCTTTTCTACGGAAAAAATGGATCAGGCAAAACTACTTTGTCGCAGCTTCTGCAATGTTATGAAGATGGTGCATTTCCAGAAGACTTTATTCCCGTACCTTCTGCTGAAATATCTACTGAAAAAGGAAAGTCATCTGATTTATCTCTTTTTCTGGGACGCATTAAGGTCTTCAACACTTACTATATAAATAGCAATCTTTTTTGGGATGGCGGACATGCCACCAACCTGCTTTGGCTGGGTAAGGCTGATATAAAAATTCAGGAAGCAATCGCAAAGTTAGATGAAGAGCTTGAGGAATTGGAGAAAGCAGTGCCTAACCTTAGCCAAACCGCTAAAGATGCATCTGATAAAGTTGAAGCCTTACTAACTAATCACTCTAAAATTATTAGAAATTCTTTGAGTTATGATCAGGCTAAATATCAAAAGACCCATTTAAAAAGAGATTATTCAGACATTATCAGTGGGAAAATAGAAGCCAATGTTCTAACAGATGAGGAATATAGAAATAAACTAACCGTAGCTAATGCCAATTCTGCAGAACTAGAAATCACAAACTATGGCACCCCCAAACTCAATTTAAAAGAAATAGGGGACTCTGTAATCACATTATTATCTGAGAAAATTACCCCTACAGTAAAAATTGAAGAGTTAATGCAAAACTGCACAAACCTGATAGCCCAAAAGTGAAAGATAGCATGCAGGTTGAAATTTCACTTCATTGCGATCCAAATGCATTACTGCAGAAAGTTGAAAGCGCCGCTGCAATAGGAGCAATACAGCTACATAATGGCAAGCTGCGGTTCTTTATCAGCTATCCCAAAGATGCCTGCAGCACCCTACTCGGAATGCTAAACTCCAAAAAGTTGGAGATAGCGGTAATTACAGGTACGGAACTTCATCGAAACAGCGGGAGTGTGAGAAGTTTTGAGTTAAACACCGTCTTTGAACCTGACAACTATTGATAGCAAGGTGATAGCAAGGTCGCAGCGTAAAAAGGCCTTATAGCAGAATAAAACTCAAATGCGGATGCGTTTACTAAACCAGCTATAAATGCTAGGGGAATAAAAAGGCCCTATAGCTGTGGAAGGCTAAAAACGTGGCATTCCTAAACTGTAGGTCGAGGGTTCGAATCCCGCCGGTCCCACCACTGGGGTTATTGTTGCTTGTATCTTAATGCCTAGAAAGTTAGGTTTGAAAAAAGGAGGAAGCCATGCACGAAACCACATTAATAACAACGCTTGTTGCAAGCTTAGTGTGTGCGTTTTTGGGTGGGCTTGCCGCCTCGAAATTGCGCCTGCCGCCCATTGTCGGGTATTTACTGGCAGGTGTTGCGATTGGGCCTAACACGCCCGGATTTGTGGCCGATCAAGCGCTTGCCATGCAGCTTGCAGAGGTGGGCGTTATTCTTTTGATGTTCGGCGTAGGTTTGCACTTTTCTCTGCAGGATTTGCGCAAAGTATGGCGCGTCGCAACGATGGGTGCGATAGGTCAAATGACATTTGCAACATTCGTGGCAACGCTTTTCGGAATATACTGGGGCTGGAAGGTTAGCGAGAGTCTGATGTTTGGTCTGGCGCTTTCGGTGGCGAGTACCGTGGTGCTGCTGCGAGCACTCGATGCACGCAAATCTTTGCACACACCACATGGGCAGGTAGCGGTAGGCTGGTTAGTGGTGGAGGATATCGCGATGATTATGGCGTTGTTCTTTTTGCCTTCACTTGTAGGAATTCTGGAGCCGACGACTAGTTTTTCTGAATCAGAAATTATGCTCGATGATATTGGCTTGGCTGTATTTGTGATGTTGGGGAAAATCGCCCTTTTCGCGCTTGCCTTTTATGTTGTGGGCCGCAAAGTGATTCCCGCCGTGTTGGCTTATGTCGATAAATTGGGATCGCGCGAGTTATTTACGCTTTCGGTGCTCGCAATAGCGCTGGGCGTTGCTTATGGCGCATCGGTGCTGTTTGATATTTCTTTCGCGCTTGGTGCGTTTATTGCCGGTATGGTGATGCATGAATCGGATTTTAGTCATCGCGCGGCGAAAGATTCGCTGCCGTTTCAGGATGCGTTCGCGGTGCTTTTTTTTGTGGCCGTCGGCATGCTTTTTGATCCCTCGATTTTGGTCACGCAGCCGATGAAGGTTCTTGTGGTGGTGGGTATTATTGTGTTCGGTAAATTTTTGGCCGCAGTCGCTATTATGCGTTTATTCCGTTACCCGTTTCCTACATCCTGTTTTGTGGGAGCAAGTCTTGCACAGATAGGAGAATTTTCTTTCATTTTGGTTGCGGTAGGCATCTCGCTTGGCGTAATGCACAACGAGGCGCGCGACCTGGTACTTGCCGGTTCACTGCTTTCTATCGCGCTGAACCAAACATTATTTTACGCGGTGGAAAAATTTACCCCAAAAACTAAAAAGAAAAAATAAAGTACAGGCGAGTACAATGGCTGGGCCTGTAGGCACATTCCACGCCAGCGAAGAGGCCAAGCCACTGAGCACAGATACAATGCCAATGATGCTTGCGATGGCGGCCATCGTTTCCGGTGTACGCGTGAGCTGCCGCGAAGCTGCCGCAGGAATGACCAGCAACGCCGTAATCATCAGCACGCCCACAACTTGCATCGCCGCGGCCACAACAAACGCCATCAACAACATATATTCAATCTGTACGCGTGTTTCGTTCACGCCTTCCGCACGCGCAACTTCGTCGTTCAGCGCAAGTTTGAGTAACGGTTTCCACAAGCTAATCAGCATAACGAGGCAAATGCCCAAAGCGCTTAACAGCATCAGCAAATCTTGTTGGCTGACGGCAAGAATATCGCCGAATAAAAGCGTATAAAGATCCACTTGCACACCCGGAAGCATCATCACCGCGATGATACCGAGCGCAAGCGAGCTGTGCGAGAGGATGCCAAGCATCGTATCGGTGGCAAACCATCTTCGCGCCTGCATTGCGGTTAGAATTAACGCAAATGCTGCGCACACGAAGATAACAGCAATAGGAATGGGTAGATGCAGCGCAAGGCCGAGCGCTACGCCAAGCAAGGCGCTGTGCGCAAGCGCGTCGCCGAAGAAAGCCATGCGCCGCCATACAACAAAACATCCAAGCGGCCCGCACATCGCTGCGACAAGAACGCCGGCGACCAGCGCCTGGAAAATAAAAGTTTCGAGCGGGAATATATTAGCCATGGGTATGCTCATGTTCGTGCGCGTGATCATGATCGTGATGGTAGATGGCGAGCATGCGCGCCATGTCTTTACCAAACAAGCCAACGAAGGCGGGATCTTTGGATACGGCTTCGGGGGTGCCTGTACAGCATACGTGATGAAACAAACATACAACGCGATTGGTGGACGCCATAACAAGATGCACGTCGTGCGAGACCATTAAAATCGCACATTTGCGGTGGGTGTGAATTTGGCGGAACAGGCGGTAAAGTAAGAGTTGTCCCTGCACATCTAAATTCTGCGCGGGTTCATCCAGCACCAGAATATCAGGGTTGGCAAGCAATGCGCGCGCCAACCAAATACGCTGAAGCTCACCGCCGGAAAGAGATTGCATGGGCGCCCAAAGACGGTCGGCGGAAATTTCTACTTCTTTCAGGCACGCATGGATAGCGTTTTCGGTGGCGCCATCCACCAACATTAAAAAGCGGCGCACCGTCATCGGCAAAAGCGGGTCAATCGCTACGCGCTGCGGCAAATAACCAACTTTCATTTTTTCACGGCGTGTGATGGCACCTTTATCAGGCTTAAGGGTGCCTAACATCAGGCGAAGTAAAGAAGTTTTGCCCGCACCATTAGGGCCAACAATCGTAACAAACTCACCGGGCATGATTTGTAACGATACATTATCCAGCACCTTTCGACCCTGATAGGAAAGGATCAGATTGCGCGCATCCATCAAAGGTTTTTGCTTCATTTTTTCGAGGTGCAGGATTTACACACGCCTTGAACTTCTAATGTTTTACGCGTGACGTTAAACCCTTGGTCTTCCGCTGATTTCGATATAGCGCGATCAATCGCCGGGTTGCAGATTTCATGCACTTTATCGCAACTGGTGCAGATAAAAAACTGACAACTATGCGACTCACCCGGATGGTGGCACGGTGTGAAAGCGCTGAGGCTTTCAATACGATGAATGAGGCGCTCATCTATAAGAAAATCAAGGGCGCGATACACGGTAATAGGTTTGGCAGCCGGATGAGCCGGGCGCAGCGCGTCTAGTATGTCATAGGCTTTGGTAGCACGATCGCTTTTTGATATGAGATTCAGTACCGATTTGCGCAAATCCGTAAGCCGGGTGCCGTGCTCGGCGCAGACTTTTTCAGCTTGTTTGATAAGGGAGTTGCCATGAGCGTGCTTCATACAATACCTATATCCCAAGCCGTGCTGCTTGACAAGCATGTAATATTATTACATATCTGCGTTTGCAAAGGAAAATTATGCTGCGTCTTTTTATTTTTGCTCTCTGCTGGGTTCTGCCCGCGCTTTCCTGGGCGGAGGCGCCTCGTATTGTAACATCCCTTCCACCGCTTACGTATGCGCTGAAAGAGCTTGTGAAGGATACGCCGATTTCTGTGACGCAAGTGGTGCGCGGCTTGGGTTCGGAGCATCTTTATACGCTTTCACCGGAGCAAGTGCGCGCTGTACGCGGAGCCGATTTGCTCATCCTTATCGACCCCAATTTTGAAACATTTCTAAAGAAACTGGTGCAGGAACAAAAGAATGTGCTGATTTTATCGCAGGTACAGAATCTGGATCTTCTGCCTTTGCGTCAAAATGGTTCTTGGGAAGCGCATGCGCATGAAGAAGAGCATGATCATCATCATGAACATGAGCATGAATATTCGCAGACACAGGCGAAAGATTATCATGTGTGGCTTGACCCTCTGCGCATGCAAATTATTAGCCAGGCTCTGGCACAAGAGATTGAAAAACGCTGGCCAGCGTACCAAAAGCAAGTGGCTAAAAATGCCGAAGCTTTTAACAACAAACTAAAAGCGCTTGATGCGCAACTTTCAGAAACGCTCAGGCCTGTCCAAGGTAAATCGTATATCGTTTTCCATGATGCGTATCAGTATTTTGAAAAACGATACGGGCTTACGGCGGTTGGTTCTATTACGCTGCATCCAGAACATCCCATTAGCGCCAAGCGCTTGCAGGAAGTTTATACAAAAATGCGGGATAGCGGCGCGATGTGTATTTTTAGCGAACCGCAATTTCCAAGCAAGTTGGTAGATCAGCTGGCAGAAAAAACAGGCGTTCGTGTGGGCATATTAGATCCGCTGGGCAATCATAAGCCCGATTATGAAACGGCGCTTTTTTCTCTGGCGACGGAACTCAAAAATTGTTTGGACGGCGCAAAAACTTCTCGCTGAAGCAGGCGTGCAAAAAGCGCAACGGCTAATTCAGCGGTGGTTTCATCGATTTCGCCGGTTTCAGAGAAACGGGAGAGTATGGCATATTCTTCTGCCCGCAACTCTTCTATCTCTACGACCTGATGCGGACGATGCAATATCACGTAACATGCGCCTTCGAGTATAAGTTTTTCGCTGCTTTTATCCTGCGTTAATTGCCGTATGCGTGTAATAGGATAGGGCGAAGAAAAAAGACCGACGCTTGCGCGAAATGATAGGGGAGTTTCCCCCGCTAATTGCGGTGCAATCGCGATATCGCGGGGCGCATGTGCCGCTTCATGATACAACCAATCGAACCGTGCGACATCGGATAAATAAGGCAGTGACGCTGCCGGTTCAAAATGCGCAATAAAATCTGGAAAAGATTTTCCGTAGCGATTGAGTGTGGAGGATGCAGGAAAATTTTCTGCGACGTAGCGCCGCGCCATCGCACGAAAGAATTCGATGCCGACGATGGCCTGCGTAACCACAAAGGTTATCGCAAGTGCTTGCGCGGCATTTGCCAGAATATTGTTGCGGTAAATTTCGAGCCGCTCGGACGGAGAAATATGCGCAGATGCTTTGATGTATGTAAGTAAATCTTCGCGTATTTCGCCGCGCATCGCCTGTAAAAAATTTTTTTGCAAATCAGCCAGCATACCGCAGCTCCGGCAAATAGGTTTTTGCGCGCGCCACTTCAGAAAGAAGTGTGGCAAGCGGAGGAATATCTGCATCCCATTCTATTAATGTGGGCACCTGCCCAAAGCGCTGCACGGCTTTTTGATAAAGTGCCCAGCCCGCATCGCACACGGTGCTGTTGTGCGTATCGATAAGGATAGAACGACCATGGCCTAAATCCTGACGGTAATGCCCGGCGAGATGGATTTCGCGCACCATATGCGGCGGAATTTTTGCCACATAATCCTGCGCGCTATAAGTATGATTCTCCGCATTTACATAGATATTATTGATGTCGAGAAGCAGCGCGCACCCCGCGCGCATGCAAAGCAGGGATAAGAATTCCGGTTCCTCCATTTCTGCTGGTGCAAATTGCAAATAGGTGGAAGGGTTTTCGATAAGTATCGGGCGTTTCAGTGCATCTTGCACGCGCGCGATATTTTCCTGCATGACATCGAGTGTTTCGCGCGTGTAGGGCAGCGGCAAGAGATCGGGCATATGGGCGTTTCCGCTTGCGCTCCACGAGGCATGATCGGAAACAAGCGCGGGCTCGTAACGTTTAACAAGTTCGCAAAGTTTTTCGATGTGCGCCGTTGAAACGCCCTGTGCCGAACCGAGCGAAAGCCCAACACCATGAAAACTCAGTGGGTAGTCTGTGCGGAGTTTTTCAAGGAATGTGTGATCGATCGTTTCGGTGAAGTAATTTTCCGGATGGATTTCTAAAAATCCGAGCGCCGGTTTTTCTTCTAGTAGTGCCTGGTAATGCGGCGCGCGAAGCCCAATTCCTACACCGGAAATTGCACGCGAGAATCCCATTAATGAGCAGATTTTGCCGGTTTTTCTTCGGCTTTCTCTTCTTTTTTCTCAGCCGGTTTTTCGGGTTTTGTTTCCTTTACTGCCGGTGCGGGCGCAGGTTCCGGTGGTGCGTTACGGCTTGCTTCAATGACGAAACGAATTTTTACATCATCGGCGACCGTGCTGGTATCCGACCATTCATCCTGCCCTACGCCAAATGCCAGACGTGAAAGCGTGGCTTCGCCAACCACGCGCGCGTTGGTACCATCGTATTTTTCGAGCGTGAAAGTGAGCGGTAATGGCTTGGTGTAACTGCGTAACGCGAGTTCACCATGAACCTGGTAACGATTGGTGCCAAGCAAGGTGATGCTGCTACTTTCATAGGTGGCGGTGGGATAATCTTTGGCGCTGAACCAAGCCTCTTTCACCAGGTTGGCGGGAATTTCGGGATAGGCGGCGGTGATGCTGGTGAGATCAACTTCCACTTTAATAGAGCTGCGGTCCAGATGATCTGGATCAAAACGAATCTCCGCATCAAATTTTTCGAATTTACCTTCTGACTCGGCGTTATTGACGGTGCTGATAAATTTCAGACTGCTAGTAGCAGGCAGCACATAAAATTGTGGTGCTTTTTCATCCTGCGCCCAGGCCGAAAAACTTATGAATAAGGTTAGCAAAAAAAGAAAACGCATCGTTACCTCCGGAAAAAATTGGTAAAGGGAAGCATACGCAGCAACACCGTATCTTTATGATAAAAATGGTGAAGTAACGCGGCTAATGCGTGCGCGGTGATTAAAGCAATAAGTAAATAGGCTGCAAGTTCATGGGCTTCTTTTAGTAATTCAAGCTGCTCCGTATTTTTTTCAATTAAATTCGGCATGGTGAACAGCCCGAAAACGGAAACAGGAAAACCCGCCGCGGAAGACATCAGCCAACCCGAAATCGGCATAAACAACATCAAACCATAAAGCCCGAAATGCGAGAGATGTGCACCAAGCTTTTCGATGCGCTTCATGTGTTCCGGCAAAGCCGGCACCATATGATTTGCGCGCCACAGAATGCGCGCAAAAACGAGAGCCAATAAGGTGATACCGATTGCTTTATGCAGGGCATAAAGTTTTAGCTTTTCGGGTGAAAGAGGCAGATCCCCCATGTAAAGACCAAGCGCCAGCATACCGATAATACCCGCCGCCATAAGCCAATGAAAAATCTTGGCAACCGCACCGTATTCAAGCGGTGTATTTTTGAGCGGCATTATTTTTTCTCTTTCAGCAGTTTTTCGCCTTTCATCGGACGTTGCATTTCGGTTTCGACGGTGAGTGTTACTTCATCACCGACGTAAGGGACATATTCGCTCATACCGAAATCCGAACGCTTAATCGTCGCTTTTGCCGAGAAGCCAGCTTTGTAACAACTGCAAAATGCTTCTTCACCGATCTGGTAAAGCGTGACATCGAAAGTGACCGGTTTGGTAACGCCCAGCAATGTGAAATCGCCCGTAACTTTTGCCGTTTTTTCACCGGTGCGCTCAATTTTTGTGCTTTTGAAGGTTGCTTCCGGAAATTTAGCACTGTTAAAGAATTTTTCGCCCTGAAGTTTTGCATCAAATTCATCGAGATCGGTACGTATGCCTTTGGGACGAACTACTACATTGAGCTTAGAATTTTCCGGCTTTTTTTCGTCTAACGACAAGGTGCCATCAAAATCTAAAAAGCGTGCGCGATAACTGGAAAAACCCAAGTGATCCAATGAAAATTGGATTGATGTATGGTGTTTATCAAAGGTGAAATCTTGTGTCTCCGCCGACGCTATCGCGGGGAGAAATATGAGCAGTGCGAGACTTAGTTTTTTGAGCATATAACCTCCGTTGAACCTTTTCCGCATAGACCAGCCCGTAAGCTCGTGCAAGTATTTACTTGCCAAGCGAGGCAGGCTCAGCAAGATAGGCGCCATGTTCTCAACCAAATATCTTTTTCGGATCTTGGCGGTCGGATTTATCGCCTATGTCGTGATTTTCGAGGCGCATTTCCTAGGCGGCGATAAACATCAGACCGCGCGCGGGGATAAGCCGGCGGAGTTTGTTGTGAAACAAGCGGGCGAGGGGCGTGAAGCAGCTTGTGGCGACAATGTGACGGTATCGCTACGCCTCACCGAGCCGGCGCAGGAAACACAGCAATTTAGCTTTGTGCTTGGCGGTGGTGAAATTGCTAAGGAAATCGAGCAAGCGTTTCTGGGAGTGAAAGCGGGCTCGACAGGCGAAGTGCAGGTGAATACAAAAACCATTAGTCCGGATTTTAAGCGTATGCTGCCGGAGGCCGCGAATATGGAAACGCTGGTTTTTGACGCCACACTCACGGAAGCTACACCGCGTTTCCAACTTCCGGCGGTATTTCAGGTTTTTGAAGGTAAACCTGGCGCGGGTCAGCTTTATGACTGCGGTGACCGTGTGCCACTTACCTATACTATCAGCGACCCCGAGGGGAATGTGCTGGTGGCGGATGAATCGGTGGAATTGCAGCTCGGTTTGCTGAAAGAGCCGTTACTCGAGGCGGCGCTTTTAAAGCTTAGATCGTTGCGCGCGGGTACAAGCTTTACCGCATTGCTGCCGCAGGAAGTGATGAATTCGGAGCTTTCTGGATTGAAAACGTATCCCCTTGTGCTGGTGGACGGCGAAATAAAATAGCCTCTTTGATTTTTTTAAGAGACCTGCTAACACCGACACGGTGGTATTACATAACGGGGGAAGATGGTTATGCCGATTAGTTTGAATAAGCGTGCATTTTTATGGGTTTTGGGATGGGTGGCACTGTTATGGATGCTCACCGATGCGCATGCCGATATGGGCGAAACGACGGTGACATGGCATGGTCATGCGGCTTTTGAAATTACGACGCCGAAAGGCACAAAGCTGATGATTGACCCTTGGCTTACCAACCCGACTAACCCGGTTGTGGTAGCAAAAAAAGATCCCATCGCGGCTGTAGGCAAGCTTGATTATATTTTGATCACGCATGGGCATTTTGATCATGTGGGTGATGCAGTGGCGCTGGGCAAAAAGACCGGAGCGAAACTCGTTTCTAACTTTGATTTAGGCAAAAATTTGGTTACGGCGATGGGCTTTCCCGCCGCGCAAGCCGGCTTTGATACGCAAATGAATATCGGCGGTACTATTACGGTCGCCGGTGGTGAAGTGACCATCGCTATGGTGCCTGCGGTACATTCGAGTAGTTTGCAAGTTAGTGAAGATAAGCCTTTGCTTTACGGCGGTGAGGCAGCGGGTTTTGTCATCGTCGTACAGAATGGCCCGACGATTTATCACAGTGGCGATACGGCCTATTTTGAAGGGATGGATGAAATCGGCGAAACATTTTCGCCAGACCTCGCGCTGCTCTGCACAGGCGGGCATTTTACCATGGATAGTATTTTTGCCGCTAAAGCGGCGCGCGAAGTGAAGGCGAAAATTGCGGTGCCGATGCATTACGGCACGTTTCCGGTTCTTGAAAGTGATATGAGTAATTTTGGTGATGCGGTACGCGCGGCGGATATTACTTACCGCGACCTTAAACCGGGTGAATCGCTGGTGTTCAAAGGCGATACATTAAAGTGATAGTCCCAAAGGGTTTTTAAGCGCTCTTCCGCGAAAATGGAATCCCGCGTGATGACGCGAAGCTTGCGGTAATGTTCAGCCATGGAAGGTTCCATTTCGGAAAGATCACCCGTTTGACGGGCTTTGAGAAATCCCGTTGGAATATCGCGCGGAAAATGGCCAATACGCCAAGTTTTTCGTGAGGGTAAGCGCGCTAAAAACGGCTCCGCCAAAGCAAGTTGATCAATGATGATAATTTCAGGGCCGCTGTAAAAACCAATTACCCCTACGGCATGCCGAACCGTGTATTTATCCTGGTTTAATGCGGCTTCAATACGCTGATAGTTTTGTGAAGAAATATCCTTACGCAGTTGCAGGTTTTGCGCATCGAAGAGAGTGGTGCTATCTCTGCGCCACGCGCGCTCATCGGTGATGCCGTGATAAAGAAATCTCCACGGAAGTTTTGTGCGTTCCGAATAGCTATGGAGCGAAGCGAGAATAAACATAAGAGGCAATGCAATCTGGCAAACACGTGCTTGCGGCATAAGTAAAAATAATTGGATGGTGAAAACAAAAACGGGCAGCGAAAAAAAGCGGCCAGCCATGAAATCACCGCCGATGCACAGGATATAAATACAGTAAACACCGCTCCCTATTCCTGCCGCAGCAAGGATGCGGTCGCGGAAGTTTTTTGCTGTGCATAAAAGGAATAAAGTTACGATAAAACCGCTGCTTAAAATGAGGAAAGAAGCGGTGTCGCTCCAGAAAAGTAAATCAAGATAATGAAGACCTTGATAGAAATAATCCCTAAAAGGGATGCCTGCGTTGAGCTTGGCGTATTTGGTGTTAGGAAAAAGAAAGCCGTAATAAAAAAAACTGAATACCAGCCATGCAAGAAGCGGTGTTGCACCCGCGATTAATTTAAGAATGGGCAGACGTTTATGGTACCAAAAAAGATAAAGAAAAACGGGAATATAAAATAGCACCGTATCCATACGGTTGAACGCAGCAAGCGACGCTATAAGTGAAAGCAAAAACCAATCAGGCTTGGCACGCAGCGCTAATTTTATAAAAAAGCCAATAAGTAAAAAACTAAGCGGATTTTCAAGCCCAGATGAGGTGAAATCCACAAAGGCTTTGGAGGTGGCAAGAGGAATAATGAGGAGGGAAAGCCGTGCAATCGGATCAGGCTTGAGGCTTGCAACAACCCAAATCGCCGCCACAGAGCAAAGAAAAGAAAGAGCGATCGTGATTAGGTAAATATTTTTAAAGATCGCATAAAAAGGAATATGCAGCAGCATCCACAGCGGATGTGTATAGACTTGCACGCGCTCATCGATATTCCAGCGTAAGCCGTAGCCATGGATAAAATTATCAATCACACGAAACGTGATGTAAGCGTCATCCGAAAGCCAGCTATGTAAAAACAAAAAAATAGCAAAGGTAAAAAATGCAGAAAAATAGAGGGCGCGTGAAAGTGGCATTATTTTTCCGGCAGGCGCGGAGCAATGGGAGTGGTGGGGACGCTTGCGATATCGTAATTAATAAAAGAAAGCAACATTTGAAAACCGAGAATAATGGGTAATGCCGCTAGCATCACGGTGCCCGCGCTGGCGACCTGGCCTGTATTAATAC
>CAYPXJ010000011.1:0-37909 GCA_964414595.1 uncultured Rickettsiales bacterium | reverse complement strand
CGGAGGAAAAACCCGTTGTGCTGGAACAGCCCGGCATTGTGCAAGGTGCTGTAGAAGGTTCCAACACGGATTCCATTCGTGAACTCACCAATATGATCAAAATCGAACGCGGAGTTGGTAGCGTCACCGGCTTCATGAGCGATGCGCATGATCTGCAGCAACGACTCATTCAAACCTATACGAGAGCACAATAATGAAAACGCTCTCAAACAAGGAGGCATAATATGCGTGCATTAAATATTGCGGCCACAGGGATGCAGGCCCAACAACTGAATGTGAATGTGATCTCAAACAATATCGCGAACTTGAGCACGACAGGCTTCAAGCGACAGCGCGCTGAGTTTCAAGATCTCATTTACCAAACCTTAGACCGTGCTGGTACCTCCTCCTCGACGTCCGATACCCCCATACCCACCGGCATCCAACTAGGTACGGGCGTCAAAACTGGTGCGGTCTACCGTATTCACAATCAGGGAACCGTTATTCAAACTGGCAATCAATTTGATGTTGCCATTCAGGGTGACGGGTTCTTCATTGTAGAATTACCCAGTGGCCAGGAGGTCTATACACGTGCAGGTGCGTTCCAGCTAAATCAAAGTGGTCAAGTTGTTACCGCTGAAGGTTATTTGGTGTTACCCGGTATCACTATTCCTGATGATGCAGTTTCCGTAACCATCAATCCTGAAGGCGAAGTATTCGTGAGCTTCAGCGATCAAACGGACGATCAGCTCATCGGCCAATTCGATATGGCACGTTTTGTCAATCCTGCTGGTCTCGAAGCACTGGGCGATAACTTATACAAACAAACTTCTGCTTCCGGCGATCCGCTGCAAGCCACGGCAGGTGAACCCGGATTTGGCACCTTGCTTCAGCGCTTTTTGGAAACATCGAACGTGGATGTAGTTGCCGAACTTACCACGCTAATTACGGCGCAACGTTCCTATGAACTTAATTCGCGCGTCATCGTTACGAGCGACGAAATGCTGCAAACCATCAGTCAGCTTAGCTAGATGAGTGCGCATTTATGAAATGGAATCGTATTGGGGGAAATATGTATTCGCTTTTTGGACTTTTATTTTTGCTAATCATCATGTTGATAGCGCGTACGGCTGAAGCTTCTACCAATCGCACTGATGAACCTTATGAGGCACTCAAATTGCGCTTCGCTGACCGTTTGGAAATTGCGGGAGCAGGCGATCGCATCGCGATTGACTCTATGCGCCTTTCTCGCATGGATATTGAAAACGTCGATGAAATGCACATTGGCAAACTCGAGTATAATCCTAAGCTTGGTAAGTTTAGCGCCCTAATGTTTACTCCTTCCGATCCTTCGCAGGATATTGAAGTAGAAGGTCGTTATGAAGAGATGGCTGAGATTGCCGTTGTAAAAGAACGCATCACACGTGGGCAAGCTATTGGGGAAGATGATGTAACACTTTACCGCATTCCAGCTCGCCGGATGCGCGATGATATGATTACCATGAAAGCAGAGTTGATTGGCAAAACCGCAAAGTCAACGCTCGCGCCTAATCGTCCTATTACGCAGAAAATGATCGATAGCCCAGCGATTATCAAAAAGGGCGATCAAATAGTGCTGGTATATCAAAAAGCAGGTATCGAAATTAAAGATATTGGTATTGCGCTTTCGGATGCGCAGCTCCATCAGGTTTTTGAATTACGCAACGTGGCTAGCAACAAGACCATCCGCGCACGTGCCGAGAAATCAGGTCTCGCGCTTGTGAATTTTATGGATGTACCGGTTGTTCGCAATGAGGGTCAAGTAGATACCTCCTTGTTGCCCGCCACGTTGCCCAACCCTATTCTTGCAGGAGGCCGCTAATGCAAAACAACTGGCTGGAATCATGCAGTTCGCCACGCAGCTTTAAACATTTGTTTGTGGCCACAGCGTTTCTACTTACCTTGCAACTTACAGGCTGTGCGTCTTCACAAATTGAAAAGCTGGAGCGTGTTGGGCGCGCGCCGGATTTAAATACGATTCAGAATCCTACAGAGCAACCCAATTACCAACCGGTTAGCTGGCCTACGCCAAAGCCACTAACAAAAGCGCCTTACGCAAATTCACTGTGGATTCAAGGTTCGAAAACTTTCTTCCGCGATTTGCGCGCAAGTAATGTTGGCGATATCGTGCGGGTACGGGTACAAATTGCAGATAGTGCAACCCTTGATAACACGACGGAGCGCACACGCAATACTTCCGAAAATTTAGCGGCTCCTGAGGTGTTGGGTTTACAAAATAAAATTGTAGGTTTCCTGCCACGCACGCCGGGTGATACTTGGTTCGGTATTGAAGGTGATAATAAATATACGGGCGAAGGGTCCACCGCGCGCACCGAAACGATTCAAACCGAAATTGCCGCGATGGTGACGCAAATTCTTCCCAATGGCAATCTCGTGATTGATGGCAATCAGGAAGTCCGTGTGAATAACGAAGTGCGCGAACTCAATGTGCGCGGCGTGATTCGTCCGGAAGATATTTCGATGGATAATACCATTGATTCGCAACAGATTGCAGAAGCGCGTATTTCTTACGGCGGGCGCGGTCAGATTACCGATGTCCAGCAACCTCGTATCGGTGCGCAGATTGTGGATATTCTGAGTCCGTTCTAAACTAAAAGCCTGCGCCCAGAATTTCTTCGCCGATATCATAATCTTGCAAATGCAAAAGAAGTTTGAGCGCGTCTCCGCGTTTAGAATTCAGCTTGGCATCATCATGCAAAATCTTTTTGACATCGTCACGCGCCGCTAACAATAAATTTTGGTGTACGGCTAAATCAGCAAAACGAAATTCCGGCATACCGCTTTGCTTCGTACCCAATACATCTCCCGCCCCGCGCAAGCGCAAATCTTCTTCCGCTATTTTAAAGCCGTCTTCTGTCTCACGCATAATGTTAAGCCGCGCACGCGCAGTTTCGCCCGCCGCTTCTTCGTATAACAATAAGCAAGAGGAAGCTTTGTCGCCACGCCCTACGCGACCACGTAACTGATGTAATTGCGCCAGACCAAAACGCTCCGCATGCTCTATTACCATCACCGTCGCTTCAGGAACATCCACACCGACTTCGATAACAGTCGTCGCTACTAATATTTTCAGCTCCCCATTTCGAAATTTTTGCATCGTTGCTTCGCGTGTCTCAGATTTCACACGGCCATGCACCATGCCTACCAGCCCCGGAAAAAGCTGTTCAAGTTCATGAAAGCGCGCTTCTACTGCTGCCAAATCCGTTTTTTCCGAAGCGGCAATTAACGGACAAATCCAGTAAATGCGCTGACCCTCTGCAATGACGCGCTTCAGCCCCTCCAACACCTCTTCTATACGTTTGAGCGAAATTGATTTGGTCGCGATGGGTTTTCTACCTGCGGGTTTTTCGGTAAGCTGTGATACATCCATATCACCGTAAAAAGTAAGGGCCAGCGTCCGCGGAATTGGTGTTGCACTCATCATCAAAATATCGGTATGCTCATTTTTCTGGATAAGCTGCATGCGTTGTTTGACGCCAAATCGATGCTGCTCATCAATGACTACATATTGCAAATCACGATAGAGCACATGTTCTTGCAAAAGTGCATGCGTGCCTATAATCGCCTGCACTTCGCCTCTAGCAATTGCCTGCAACGCTTCTTCTCTTGAGCGTCCTTTTAATTGGCTGGTTAAAAGTACGGCACGAATACCCAGCTTTTCAAAATAGGCGCCTAACGTTGCAAAATGCTGTCGTGCCAGAAGTTCAGTGGGCGCCATAAAAGCCGCCTGCTTTCCCATCTCAATCGCACTCAGCATGGTCATTAAGGCAACCATGGTTTTGCCGCTTCCAACATCGCCTTGCAACAAACGAATCATGCGGTGTGGGCTGGCCATATCTGCATCAATTTCTGCAATAGCTTGCACCTGTGCGCGTGTCAGTTCAAAGGGCAGCAACGTTTTCAGTTGCGCACGAAGTGTTTTGCTTTGTTCAATCACTACACCTTGCTGACGTGTACGCGAAGCGCGGGTCAGCGCCAATGCTAATTGATGTGCAAGTAACTCGTCGTATGCCAAACGTGTGCGCGGTAAAGCCGTGGGCAATAAATCGTCTAATTTTTTAGGTTGATGTAATGCCTTGAGCGCTTCTAACCATGCGGGCCATTTTTGTTGCTTTATCCAGCTCTCATCTTGCCACTCAGGCAGTGCTTCCATTTCCGAGACTGCTGCGCGCACTATCTTAGATAGTACTTTATTACTAATGCCGTGCGTGAGCGGATAGACAGGCTCTATGCCGCGGATTTTTGCAATCATTTCCGGAAGTTCAATGTAATCAGGATGTGGCATCTGCAAAATATTTTGGAAGCGATGCACTTCACCACTGATGACACGTTTTTGACCTACGGGTAATAATTTCACCAGAAACTCGCGCTTAGCATTGAAAAAGGTAAGCGTAATACCTCCCGTTTCGTGCGAGCAAATTACCTTATAAGGGACTTTTGCACCGTAACTGCGCGCCGGAATTTTATGCTGCATGATGGTTACGGTCGTGGTGATGATATCGCCGTTTTTTAGTGCGGGAAACGGCGCTTCGAAACTGCGATCAATCACATTTACCGGTGCGTGCATGACCAGGTCCAACACGCGGGG
This sequence comes from uncultured Rickettsiales bacterium, assembly GCA_964414595.1. GTDB lineage: Bacteria > Pseudomonadota > Alphaproteobacteria > Rickettsiales > CAIJLX01 > CAYPXJ01. The sequence goes on along the minus strand of CAYPXJ010000011.1, from coordinate 33,282 downwards.
CCCTACTAACTTGGAAAGCTTTTTCTCCATCGCGGGGCCAACGCCTTTCAGCGTTTCCGTGCTTGCGAATAGTTTGTATAATTTTTCAGGTCGCATCTTTTTCCATGCGCCGCGCGGAGTTTATATCGCTATGATGGAATTTCCGGTTACACCGCCGCGCGCCGCTTTCTCATATGCTTCGTCTAATGTTTTAAGCATTTGATCCACTTTTGTACGCCCATCCATATTGAGATACGTCGCGGTGAGCGTGAGGGGTATCTTCTGCCCGCTTGCTTCCATCGGGTCTGCTGCAAACATCCAGCGAATACGATTTAACGGGATTTTGGCATTCTCAAGCGTTGTATCCACTACAATAACGCCGTAACGATCCGGCCCTAACTGCCCAACGCGATCGTCTTCGCGTAAATTGCTGGAACAGAGATAGGTAAGTTTTTTAAGCGCTTTTTCAGCGAATTCGTTGCCATGTTTTTCACGCAGTTCTGCTAAATGATCCACATGCAGTAGTGCGAGGCACGCGATTACCTCACCTTTTCCAATGTAATAATTCACCATCTCCAGCAGCTTTTCAAATGAAGCGCGATCAGGTACGCCCGTAAGCGGATCCACTTTTTCAAATCCGCCAATATTCATAAACTGCTCGCCTGCCGATTTTTGCATTTCTTCCAGCAGGCGTATTTTGCGAACAAATAAGCGGAAGCGTGGCATTTTCGGATCATCGCCCGAATTCATTACATCACGTACGATTTTTACTGAGAACCGAATTTCGCGCCCGACTTTCGAGACAATGGCGAAGCGCGAAATTTTGGAAAGTGCCTCTTCTAAACCTTGCCCATCACCGCGCGAATCCAGGTAATCGTCGATGAGTTCTTTGATGCGTTTGGGCAAGAAATATTGCAAATCCTCCCCGATTAATTCTTCGGGTTTATAGCCGGTTAGCGGCTGGATATTGGCATCCACCTCCAACACTTTTAATTTTTTATCATCAACATTCTGGCAGATGATCAGACAAACATCATCTTTGCGAACCATGGGTTGCACCATTACGCCATCTCCTAATTCACGATCCGCGAAGTGGGATCGACAATTTTATCAGTATAACGTCCCTGGAATAGCGTTACGCCCAGCGCCTGACCGTAATCGATTGCATGTTTGCTATCGCAACGGCAAAGAATCATACGGTGCGCACCAAAGCGCGCAATAGCATCGCGCAGAGGCTGGCTAATCGAGCCGCTCAACTCTGCTTTCATATCCGCATTCCAGTGCATTTTTGCAAAATCAAAACCCATACTTTCGCGCCCAATTTGCGTAACACTCAAGCGTGAAAGTCCATCGATACATACGCGATAACCCAGATTATGCGCCAGATTACGCGCTGCGACATACGCATTAATATCGGCAAACACATCCGCCACCTGAATTTCTAAAATAATAGAAGCTTTAATTACGGATTTCACTTCTTTGTCGAATTCGATAAAGCCCTCGGAAAGAATCGTTTCCAGATTAAGATTGATGCTCACTGGTGTGCGCAGATAAACACCCGCACGACTGCCCAGCACTCCAAGCACGTGGCCATCGAGCATTTGCGTCAGATATTTGAAAAGGCCGCGGTTACTGGTGAAATCAAAATCTACACCAACAATTTTACGCAGATGCGGCAGGTGAATATAAATTTCATCAAAAACCGGCTTAATCGTGCCATCTTTCATGACCACACATACAGGCTGCCGACGAAAAGCCAGGCTTAAATCCGCACGGCGCAAATCTGTTTCCATCATTACGAGTGCGGAGAGGTTGATGGGCTTTAGCGTATTGGCGGTGCCATAACCACGATTGCCTGCTTGTTGTGTAGAAGGAACATCCTCTTCGCCTTTAGCAATTTTGCCAAATTTACGGCGCGCAACATCATGAAATTCATGCCATTGGAAAGCCAAATCATACACACGGCAAAAATCTGGATTCTCATCTCCGTTGCCGTCATATGCCAGCGGGTCATCCACAAACAGATAACGTAATTGAAACACGCCTTTTTCTAACAGAGCGCGATCTTCACCTTTATAAATCACGAAAATATCAGCATCACGACAGAGAAAAACTCCGCCTTCTTCCTGCTTGTAAAGATCAGTAAGCACATTGAGCGCGATTTTCAGCTGGTAATCACTGCGGTAGTTTTCCATCAGTTTGGAGCTATTAAAATGCAGTGCGTAATAGCCAGACGGATCCGCTTTGATGGCGGTTGTCATCTCCACCAAATTGCCTTCAGAACCTGTCGTATAAACTTTCATCGCACTCCCCACCGAGCCTTATCTCTTATCCATACGCAAGAAAAGGCCTCTTTGGCAAGAATTAAACGTTTTTTCTCAGTCTTTTGGCAAACAAATGGCCCGGTCTGTGGCCGCTTCAAGAAATGCAATCATTTCTTGCACCAGCGGCTGCTTGGAATAGTCATTTTTTGCCTTAGCGGCGCGGCTTTTAAGGGTATCCTGATTTTCACCAAAAACGCTATCAAACGCGCGGCGCAAATCATGAATTGCCTCGCGTTCAAACCCACGTCGTTTTAATCCAATCAGATTTAGCCCTACCAGATATGCGCGTTCGCCGCTGGCCTGACCATAAGGAATGACATCATTTTCAATGCCAGACATGCCACCAATCATCGCATGTGCCCCGATACGCACAAATTGATGCACCGCTGAAAGCCCGCCAATTACGGCGTGATCACCAACTGTCACATGGCCTGCAAGTGTTGCGTTATTGGCCATGATCACATGGTTCCCGACTTGGCAATCGTGTGCTACATGGCACCCCACCATGAGAAGACACTGATTACCGATGCGCGTCACCATTCCACCACCTTCTGTGCCCGGCTGAATAGTTACATGCTCACGAATTTTGCAGTTACTACCAATTTCCAAACGCGAGTTCTCGCCCTTAAATTTCAAATCTTGGGGCGGCGTTCCAATAGAAGCGAAGGGAAAAATCTCTGTTCCGGCGCCGATAGCCGTATTGCCTGCCACTACGACATGTGAATGTAATTTCACGCTATCTTCCAGCGTTACATTACCCTCAACAACACAGTAAGGGCCAATACGGACGTTCTTGCCCAGCTTTACTTGCGGCCCCACCACGGCGGTCGAATGAATCTCCACCTCGGATTTTACCACGGGCTTTGGCATATTATTTATCCAGAATCATGGCGGAGATCGTTGCATCCGCCACTTTCACGCCTTCAACCATCGCTTCGCAGTTGAATTTCCAAACATTGCCGCGATGACGATCTTTTTTCACATGAATTTTGAGCACATCGCCTGGCACCACGGGTTTGCGGAATTTCGCTTCTTCGATCGACATGAAATAAACCAGTTTGCCCTCTGATGCTGGCCCAAGCGTGTTTACCACGAAAATGCCTGAGGTCTGAGCCATTGCCTCAATAATTAATACACCCGGCATCACTGCATGGCCCGGGAAGTGCCCTTGAAAATGAGCCTCGTTGATCGTTACGTTTTTTACGCCGACCGCATATTCGTCATGTTTGAATTCCACCACTTTATCCACCAGCAAGAAAGGATACCGGTGTGGAATCATCTGCATTACGCGATGCACATCGATTGTTTTGAAGGTATTAGTTTCCGTCATGATTGCCGCCGTTTTTTGGGCTTTTAGCATTCTGCGTCCATTGCTGCAACGCTACATTCATTTTATGCCATTGGCGCACTGGCACGGCGGGGGATCCCCCCATGCTGGCACCAGGGGGGACATTTCGCATAATGCCGCTCTGTGCCGCGATTCTCGCGCCACTGCCCACTTGCAAATGGCCGGTAAAGCCCGCCTGCCCCGCCGCCACCACATAATCGCCGAATTCTGTGCTGCCGGAAATGCCTACTTGTGAAACCACGATACAGCCCTTGCCCAGCTTTACGTTATGCGCAATCTGGACCAAATTATCGATTTTGCAGCCGTCTCCGATGGCGGTATCAGGAGCGGTGCCGCGGTCAATGCAGGTGTTTGCGCCGATTTCCACATCATTTCCTATCACGACGCGGCCTAATTGCGGCACTTTAAAATGCTGACCCGTCTTGGTATCGGATGCAAAACCAAAACCATCCTGCCCAATGCGTACACCGGGATGTAAAATGCACCGAGTGCCAATAATAGCGTATTGTATAACAGCCTGCGGCCCAACATGCGTATTGGCTCCTATCTGCACGCCATCGCCAATAAAGGCACCGGCACCAATACTCACATTTTCACCCAATTCCGCTTGCTCGCCCACGACGGCAAAAGGCGCAATCGATACGTTTTTGCCCAGTTTGGCAGAGGATGCCACTACTGCCTGCGGATGTACGCCCGATTTCGCCGGCGTAACCGGGTAAAAAACCTGCGCGATTTTTGCATAAGCCAAATACGGCGCTTCGGCCAAAATCAGCGCCATACCTGTGGGCGCTGCTTCAGCAAATTTTTCATGAATTACGCAAGCACTCGCCTTGCTTTTATGGAAAGACTCCACGTATTTCGGGTTATCCAGAAAACTGATATGCCCTTCACCGGCCGCATGCAGCGGTGCCACATCCGTAATGACACGGTTTGCCGTATCCGGGTCAGCGAGCTTGGCGCCGCCCATCTCTGCCAGGTTTTTTAACGAAAACGGACCGGCATTGCGATGAAAGCGGCTATCCGTCACGAAATCCCGCCGTTAGTTTTTAGGTGCTTTAATTTGAACATCAGTCTTGGGAAGCGCTTTATTCAGGCCGTTTAGCACTTCAGACGTAATATCCATACCGCCTTCGGCAAACAATGTTTGCGATTTTGGCAGCACAAGTTCCAGATCTTTCTCTTTCGCAATTTCGCCTACGACGTCGATCAGTTTTTTCTGCACCGTCGTCAGTGCGTCCGCGGAAGCTTGCTCAAGCTGAACACGTTTGGTTTGGACATCTTTTTGGAATCCTTGAACTTTTTTACGGAATTCTTGCTGTTTTTTTGCGAACGCTTCTTTGGAAAGCGCTTCTTTTTGCTTGGTCAGTTCTTTATCTTCTTTTTCCAGCTCTTTCTCTTTTTTATCGATTTCGGCCTGGAAACCATCGCGTTTGCCTTTGATTTGCTCATTGATGCTTTTCACGGCAGATGCATCAGCAATCACTTTACTGATATCTACGATGCCTACTTTATCCAGCGCAAGCGCGGGCGAAACAGCTATCACGAAAACAAAAAGAGCGGCAAAAATTCTGCGAAACATAGGTTCTCCTGTGTAAGTTGCGGCATTTCCCTAGCAAATCTAGGTTCAGGAAACAAGGATATAGTGAAATAGCCTAAACGGACTTAAAAACGCGTACCGAAGTTAAAGCGGACAAATTCTTCTTCGTCATACTCATTTTTACGAATAGCATTTGCAAAATCGATACGAATCGGCCCAAAAGGCGAAGCCCACGCCAGACCCACGCCAGCAGAAATGCGTGTCATATCATCGTCTTCCACTTCCGGGCCTGTGTCGTCCACTTCCCAAAGGCTGCCGAAATCCGAGAAAGCGGCGCCGGAAATACCCAATTCTTCGGGCAGGCCAAGTGGGAAGCGCATTTCTACTGAACCGGCGTAATAAATATTGCCACCTAAAGCATCTTTGGTCAGGCGGTCACGCGGGCCAATGCCGTCTGGCTCGAACCCACGCAGATCATTGCCGCCCACGAAGAAGCGGTTATTGATACGCACATTTTCATCGCCGATACCCATAATATAGCCGCCTTTAGCTGAAAGGCTCAGCACCACATCCTGATCCACCACGGGAATAAAATAAGCGGTGCGTAATTCGTTAAGGAAATATTTCGCATCACCGCCCAAGCCTGCAACATCTTGGTTGTAGCGAATGATATAGCCCTCTGAAGGGTTAAAGTTGTTATCGCGGGTATCGTAAATCAAGCTATGACCGACAAGCGACGTCGTTGTTTTGCCTTCCTGATCACGAATGAAGCGAGATGCATCGATATCGACGTTGCGAATATCATCCGAACGTATGGAATAGCGCACTGCGTGTGAAAGATGCTCGGTAAGCGCATAGGTGGCGCGCGCTACTAAGCCGACGCTATCGCTATCAAACGAGCTTTCGCGCTGACGGTCGCGGCGAAGTTTGAAAAGATCGAAACCTGCAGCGATTTCACGGTCTAAGAAATACGGCTCCGTAAAACCAATATCAAATTGCTGACGTTGTTGCGCAATCGTGGTGTTCAGACGCAGACTCTGGCCATTGCCAAGCAAGTTACGCTCTGTAATACCGATATCAGCCAAGGCACCGTCGGCAGTGGAAAAACCCGCCCCCAATGTAAGTTCGCCCGTCGATTTTTCTTTCACATCCAAATCAACATCCACGCGATCTGGCTCTGAACGGCGAACATTATTCATATCCACCTTCTCAAAGAAACCGAGATTTTCAATACGCTGTTTCGTGCGTCGGAGTTTGGTAGAGTTATACGGATCGCCTTCCGCCAGGCGGAATTCGCGGCGAATCACGCGGTCTTCCGTGCGCACGTTACCGGTAATATTAATTTTATCAACATACACGCGCGGACCTTCCGCAATTTCATAACTGATGCCGATGGATTTTTTTGCATCGTCACGAATGAAGCGCGGCTCAATATCCACAAACGCGTAACCTTGTGTGCCAAGGTAATCAATCAGCGCTTCTTGTGATTTATCAATTAATTCGGCGTTGTACGTTTCACCTTTTTGCGTCAGTAATTGCGACAGCAGCTCGTCGCGGTTTACTTTCTCAAGTCCGGCTTGCACGGTCATATCGCCAAACGTATAGCGCTCACCTTCTTCAATCGTGAAAGTCACAAAAAACGCATCGCGCTCTGGCGTCAGTTCCGTCACAACCGAAAGCACTTTGAAATCCGCAAAACCATTTTTGAGGTAATAGCGCCGCAGCATTTCCTTATCGACTTCCAAACGATCTGGGTCGTAGGTATCGTTGGCCGTAAGAATGTTGTACCAGGCAGACTCAGATGTTTGCAGAACCTCGCGCAATTTGCTGCTGCTAAAAAATTTATTGCCTACAAAATAAATGCGATCGACTAAGGTTTTCTCACCTTCTTTAATCTCAAAGACAAGGTCTACGCGATTCTGGGGTAAACGAATAATTTTTGGTTCAACCGTTGCCAAAAAACGCCCGCCTTTGCGGTAAATCGCTAAAATTCGATCGACATCGTTCTGCACGGCGGTATTGGAGAGAACCGAGCGTGGCTGCAACCGAACTTCCTGCCCCAAAGTTTCGTCATTAATGCGTTTATTTCCTTCAAAAGCTATCTGATTGATGATGGGGTTTTCCTGAACCACAACAATTAAATCTGACCCGTCGAGATTAATATTCACATCAGAAAAAAGGCCCGTTTCGTATAAAGCACGCAGCGACTCATCCACGAGAACAGAGTTATATTCGTCACCCGGTTTTACTCTCAGATAGGCGCCGACCGTCGATGTTTCAACGCGCTCTGTGCCCTCGATTAAAATACGACGAATTTTCTGCGCCGCCAAAACATCCGCGCTTATGATGCAGAGAAGGAGCGCAAGGCACGAGAAGGCAAGCCGTAATACAGCGTATTTTGATTCTGTTATTGTGGCCTCCCTGCGTACCATATCAGAATATATTGAAGTGCTTGAGATCGTTATACGTTGCAAATGCCATTAACGCCATCAGAATCGCAAAACCGGCGCGGTAACCCCATTCTTGAAATTTCTCGGCGAGGGGCCGACCTTTTAACGCCTCCAGCGCGTAATACATGAGATGACCGCCATCCAACACGGGAATTGGAAATAGATTTATAAGCCCCAGATTCACCGAAAGCACCGCCATAAACCAGAGAATCACTGCAATGCCCTGGGTGGTTGCTTGGCCCGAATATTGGCCAATACGCAAAATGCCGGAAAGCTCATCGCTGCTGCGACGCCCCGTCAAAATCTGACCAATCGCTTTCAGTGTGTTGGCGGAAATATTATACACTTCAATAACGGCAGCGGGAAAAGCCTGAAGCGGGTTAAGCGCACGATATTCTACTTTTGTAGAACCAATTCCAATAAGTCCCACGCGAATCTTGTTGCCAAAAATATCCGTGGTTTCGGAAAGGCGCGGTGTGATAGTGGCGGTATGAACTTTATCGCCCCGCTGATACGTAAGATCGAGCGCTTCGTCCGGATGCATAGAGGCTACTTCACGAATATCTTCAAATCGCGTAATGGTGGAACCGCTAATGCTTAAAATGCGATCGCCTACTTTCAGGCCGGCTTCTTCTGCCGCGCTTTCTTTAACAATGCTACCCACTTCAGGCGTGGTTTCCGGTCTGCCGTAAGCCCAGAAAAATACCGAAAGAATTACAATCGCGAACACAAAATTTGCCAATGGACCCGCGCTTACCACGGCGGCTTTCTGTTTCAGCGACTTAAAATGAAACGCTTCGCTTTTTTGTTTCGCGCTCATTCTCTTAAGCTTAGCGGCATCGGGCGTACTGGCCGCCCCATAATCGCCATACATTTTTACATAGCCACCCAGCGGAAAAAGGCTCAACTTCCAGCGCGTGCCGTGTTTATCTGTCCAGCCGTAAATTTCTTTACCAAAGCCGATGGAAAACGATTCCACACGCACACCACAACGGCGCGCGATGTAATAATGGCCGAATTCATGAATGAAAACGATAACCGAAATGATGAAGAAAAACGATAACGCGTAGTGCAAACCGTTAGCAATTAGATCCATGCGATACTACTTTAGGTGAATGTGATGAATGATTCATGCTTATCACGTTCCGGCTCGCTTACGCAATCACCTTATTTACCCAATCGGCAGCAAATTGACGCGCTGCACTATCCGCTGCAAAAACCTGTTCAATAGATATTGCGGGTGATGCGGGAAGTTTTTGCAATGCCGCCTCTACCAAGTCACTGATTGCAGTGAATTTTATTTTCCCTTTTAGGAAATATTCCACTGCCATTTCATTTGTCGCGTTATAGATGCAAGGTGCGGTGCCACCTGTCTGCAATGCCTCTCTCGCTAACCGCAGTGCAGAAAAATTCTTCTCATCCGGCCGCTCAAAAGTCAGTTTGCCAAGTTCTGCTAAATTAAGTTTGCGATGCGTAATGGCTTCGCGATGAGGCCAGGCTAACGCATAACTGATAGGTGTAGCCATGTCTGGATGACCCATCACACCAATCACAGAACCATCCTTATGGTGCACCATACCATGCATGATAGATTCCGGATGCACGAGAACCTCTATACGCTGAGCCGGTAGGGAAAAAAGATGATGAGCCTCAATCAATTCGAGGCCTTTATTCATCATCGTGGCTGAATCGATAGAAATTTTTGCGCCCATGCTCCAATTCGGATGACGCACCGCTTCCTGCGGCGTAATATCTTCAAGCTCCGCGCGTGTTTTGCCACGAAACGGCCCGCCGGATGCAGTAATAGTAATGTAATCTATTTTTTCAGCCGACTCGCCCTGCAGCGCTTGATAAATCGCATTATGTTCTGAATCCACAGGAATAATTTTCGCGTCTTTTTTCTTTGCCTTCTCTAGCAAAATATCGCCCGCACACACTAGGCATTCCTTATTCGCAAGACCAATGGTCGCGCCCACTTCAATAGCCGCGAGTGTTGGTTTTAGTGCAGCAACTCCCACGATACCGATAATAGCTTTATCTGTTGTTTCGGCCGCCGCTTGCGTAATGGCATCTTCACCCGCTTCTATCTGGATATTTTCATACTGAAGCAAGGATTTCAGTGCTGAATAATGTTCTTTATTTGCAATTACGACGCGCGCCGGTTTTACTTGCTTGGCCTGTTCCGCGAGTAACTGATAATTGCCGTTTGCCGTGAGCGTATCCACGGTGTAACGCTTCGGCGCGGCAGTGATAATTTTAAGCGTTGTCAAACCTATCGAGCCGGTAGAGCCGAAGAGACTTATACGCTGCGGTTTTTCGCCTGCTTCTGTTTTTTTTTCCGCGCGCGCCACGTCTTAACCACGCAACATCAATACAATCATGATGACCGGCGCGGCGATCATTAAACCATCCACACGGTCGAGCAATCCGCCATGCCCAGGTATTAATGCGCCGCTATCTTTCACACCAAAACGGCGTTTGAAATACGATTCCAGCAAATCACCGCCCTGTGCAATTAGCGCTGTCAGCGTGCCCCATACAAACAATGTAAAAAATCCTGGCATCACCGGCACCAAAGCAAAAAAGCTGGATATAACAGCACCGCCTAACACACCGCCGATAAGGCCGGAGCGTGTTTTATTCGGGCTGATGCTAGGCATAAGTTTGGCGCCGCCATATTGTCTGCCAACGAGAAGTGCAAAAATATCCGTGGCCCATACCACCATCAATAACCAAAAAATTACCAATGCGCCGGAAGGTTTATCGGGAACAGAAGGTAGTGCGTAAAGCCAAAGGAAGGATGCACAACCTACTGTGATGTAGGAACTACCTATTAACATCCAGCGGCGACGTTTTTCATCATCGCCGGGCGTATTTTCAATCATGCCGTACCACTCGAACGCCATGATAACCGCAGCGGCCACCACCGCGAGATAAAGCAAAAAACCACCAATCCAAATCACCAAAAGTGCCGCCGGTGCCATTACCATCGCCGAATAAACGCGGCGTTTCATATCTTCGTCTTGCGGCCATAATTGTTTGATGCGCGTGGTGGCTTCGTTCATTGCCTCGCGCAATTTTTCTTCCGAAAGTTTTTCTTTAAGCGTTGCTTCTTTGAACGCAGGTTCTTCCCACGGGCGGAATGTTTCCGCAGCTGTTTCTTCGGTTTTTGTTTCTTCAGAGACCGCCATAGCGTCTTTCCCTCCGCTCGAATTCTTGTATCGCTTCACGCAAATGCTCAGGCGTGAAATCCGGCCACAATGTTTCGCTGAAATATAGCTCGGTATAAGCCAATTGCCACAATAAAAAATTGCTGATGCGCTGGTCACCGCCTGTACGAATAAGCAAGTCCGGGTCCGGTATATCTTTTGTATATAAAAACTGCGCGAATTCCTTTTCGTCCGGCGTTTCGCCTGCGGTTTGCGAGGCCGCCCACCATTTCGCCGCTTCCATAATTTCCTGACGGCCGCCATAGGAAAGCGCCAACTGCAAATTCAGGCCCTTATTGCTCGCCGTCATTTTTTCAGCGTCATTCATGCCCTCGCGAATATCTTTCGGTAATTTCTGGCGATCACCAATAATGCGAATACGCACCTGGTGGCTGTGAATGCGATCCAACTCTTCTTCCAAGTAATAACGTAGAAGATTCATCAAATCTTCTACCTCCTGCTCCGGCCGACGCCAGTTTTCCGAAGAGAATGTATATAATGTTAGATAGGGAATTTTCAGTTCGGCACAGGCTTCTAAAATCGCCTCCGCTGCGCGCGCGCCTTTTTTATGGCCTTCGCTGCGATCAAGACCACGGTTTTTGGCCCAACGACCATTACCGTCCATGATGATGGCGACATGTTTCAGCACAACGCTGTATCAAACCTGTAGAATTTCTTTTTCTTTTGCGGCGAGCGCTTCGTCGATTTTCTTCACGGTATCGTCGGTGAATTTTTGAATTTCTTTTTCTTTGCCGCGCGCTTCATTTTCAGAAATTGTTTTTTCTTTTTCTGCTTTTTTCACGCCATCCATACCATCCCGGCGCACGTTGCGCACAGCCACGCGCTGCTGCTCGGCATATTTATGCGCAACCTTTACCATTTCTTTGCGGCGCTCTTCCGAAAGCTCCGGCAGCGGCACACGAATCAGCGTGCCTTCCGCCATGGGGTTAAGGCCGAGGCCGGCATCACGAATCGCTTTTTCTACCGATTTCGTCAGGCCGGAATCCCATACTTGTACGGTCAGCAAGCGCGCTTCCGGCGCACCGATATTTCCCACCTGATTCAGCGGCAAACGATTGCCATAGGCTTCCACCGTTACAGGGTCGAGCAGACTTGGGCTGGCGCGGCCCGTGCGCAGACCTTTGAGTTCGTTTTGAAACGCCTCGAACGCTTTATCCATGCGGCGCTTAATATCCTGAATATCCATATGGTCTCCTATTTCTTTTCGGTAATAACTGTGAATTTGCCTTTGCCTTGCATCACGTCGGCAAACGCGCCAGTAGATTGAATCGAAAACACGACAATCGGAATATTATTTTCGCGCGAGAGCGAAATCGCGCTCGCATCCATCACTTTGAGATCTTGTGTCAGCACATCTTTGTACGTGAGCGAATCGTAGCGCTTCGCGCTTTTATCTTTTTTCGGGTCAGCGCTATAGACACCGTCCACCTGCGTACCTTTAAAAATCGCATCGCAATTCATTTCAGTTGCGCGCAACGCAGCTGCCGTATCGGTGGTAAAAAATGGATTACCTGTTCCCGCTGCGAAAATAACAATACGCTTCTTTTCCATGTGGCGATGCGCGCGGCGGCGAATATACGGCTCGCACACCGTCATCATCGGAATCGCCGAAAGCACGCGTGTGTTTACACCCGCTTTTTCGAGGCTATGCTGCAATGCCAATGCGTTCATCACCGTGGCAAGCATGCCCATATAATCACCCGTTGCGCGCTCCATGCCTGCAGCCGCGCCGCTCATGCCGCGGTAAATATTTCCACCACCGACGACGAGGCAAATTTCCGCCCCCATATCGTGCACGGCCTTAATATCCTCGCACATGCGGGTGATGGTTTCCATATCCTGGCCGTAAGGCTGATTGCCCATCAGCGCTTCGCCGGAAAGTTTTAGAAGTACGCGTTTATATTTGAGGGGCATGTGCGATCCGTATGACGTTACTCGAATGTTCATAAAGGAAAACGGTAAGCGGTCAACCTTAAATCCAGCTAACCTATTGTATCCACCGAAAAGATTATGACAGTTTTATGAATTTATTAAAAATAGGTTAAATTATAATTGTTATACACCCCTATTTATGATAAATTTACCAATAATTAACTATCGGGGGATAGGTCATGGGTCAATTTATACAAAAAACAAAAGTTGGGATTTTAACCAGCACTGCAAATGAGTTCACTTTTGATAAAGAGAACTATAGCAGCCTTGTTATGCCGAACATTGCTAACGTTTCTTCGGGCACTTCGTCTTCTTTATCTTCCACTCCAAGCTCCCCCCTAAACTACAGCGTACTCAACGCTAGTTACGGCGATGCTTCCGATAATATTACGCTGAACCTCAAGAATATTTTGCTGACTCCTGTTTCCCCTGCTCCCACGGGGCTTGCTCTTCTTCCTTATATTTTGCTTATTCAGCCATTTATTATCAACTCCGGCTTTTCTCTAGATTCTGGTGATGGCGATGATCGCATTACGATCAACCACGCATTCCCTTCCGGCAATGTTTACGGCACGTTATTCGGCGGGGCGGGTAATGACAGGCTTGCCTATACTAGCGCCATGCAGCCGGAAGTGGGTCAAAGCGCTACCGCAACAGAAAATATTTACATGGATGGTGGTACAGGCAATGATAATCTGCAGGTTTCCGGCATTGGCACTGGCAGCACGGCAGTGCTGCATGGTGGTTCAGGCGGCGATTGGATCGCCGCTGTAAATGTTGCCAACGCAGAAATCTGGGGTGGCGATCTTTTCAATACCGATACCGGCAACGATACGATCATTCTTAGCGCGTCGGCAAATGCCTATGTCATAGCCAATGGTGGAAACGACCTTATTCTATCCGTAGGCACATCGTCAGATTTCATCATGGGTTTAGGCGGCAATGATAACATCTCCAGCGGGGCGGGTAACGATAGTATTTCCGGCGATACGGGTAATGATACCTTATCCGGCGGTGATGGCAACGATAGTCTGTTTGGCGGTACAGGCTCGGATACGCTGAGTGGCGGCAATGGCAATGATTCGCTCGACATCGATATGGATGATAGTTCGGTGGATGGCGGCAGCGGTGTCGATATGATCACTTCCTTCGTCAATAACAGCGCAAGCGTGATTGATTTGGTGGCAGGCACGATCACCAGTCAAGGCAAAACCGTGACCGTAAAATCTGTGGAAAATTTCCAACTGAACAACACCGGCCAAGTTTCGTTTGTGGGCGATAACCAAGATAACCAGGTGCTCCTCAGCGGAATCTTCAGCAACGATGTGCTTTATGGTGCGGATGGTCATGATCGTCTGAACGGCGGCGGTGGCAACGATCAACTTTATGGCGGCAATGGTAATGATACGCTCGAAGTTTCTTACGGGTCGGATGTACTCGTGGGCGCTGCCGGTTCAGATACATTCCGCTTGGCGAGCTTCCTTGATACGGCCTATTTTTTAACCAGCAATGTCAACAAAACCATCGTTAAAGATTTTGACCAAACGCAGGATAAAATTTCATTCAGCGCAGCGATGGCCAATGCCACCTCCATTAAAGTCGGCACAGAATCCGGCGATGTGTTTATCGATATTCAAGCACCCATTGCCAACCCGGCGATTGTGACGACGACGAATATCGTAACGGTGTTTCAGGGGCTAACCAAAGAAGAATTCACTAGCATGACCCTCGGCTACGAAGGCACCGGCGTCCTCCCGCATATCGATTATCTCTGGTAATTAGAAACAGATTCCAAATTCGCTGGCTTGTGACAAATGCGCCTATGCGTGCTTTCTAAATTCGCTAGTTTCGTGCGAAAATCGCTTGTTCCGAGAACCGTTATTCCGAATGTTACAGTTTTGTGAATTTATTAAAAATTTATTAAATTATTACTTGACCCCCCCCCTATTTATGATAAATTTACTATTAATTAACTTTTAACGCGGAGGATGTCATGACAAATTATACTAAAAAAGGCCCGATGTTGGGTAATTTTGAGCAAGAAACCACCTACAACTTCACCAAAGGCCAGTTTGTTGGGTTGACCGATACGGGTGTAAGAACTGGCGGTTCGAGCCTGCTTACCTCCGGCAGCAAATACAATATTCTGGTGGGCAGCCTGAGCGACCAAGGTGATAATCTCGGCTCTATTTCACTTGGCAATACGAAATCTGCTTTTTCAAATATCGCAGTACTGGATATGGGCGGCGGTAATGATAGCGTCAACCTAAGTTTTGGCCAATCTACGACAAAAGGCGGCGCGGTGTTATGGGGTGGTGATGGTAATGACTCGGTGACCATGACTGATCTCAACGTACAATCAGAGCGTACTTATTTCTTCGATGGCGGCGCGGGTGATGATTTATATTTCAGCAGCGCTTTTGGCCGCCACTCAATTCTTGGTGGCGAAGGGAATGATACGATCTGGTCTTGGCGCGGCGAAGTCATCGCTGATGGTGGTAAGGGGAATGATTATATTTTGGCACATGGTAATAACGCTCACAATTTTATTGGCGGCGATGGAAACGATACATTAGTGGGCGGCAACACGACAAATGACGTTGATGGCGATACCATAGCTGGTAGTGCTGGTAACGACGTTATTTACGGCAATGATGGTAGTGATATTCTAACGGACGACGCTGGTAACAACACGCTTTATGGTGGGGCAGGAAATGATTACGTTGCATCAAGAGGTAATAGCATGCTCTATGGTGGCGCAGGCGATGACTTCCTTACCGCCGGAGGCTATTGGCTTACAGAAAATAACTATAGTGAAGCGGTGACAATGGATGGCGGTGAAGGTAATGACAATATGCACATCTTGCATGGCGTTTTAACAAGCGGAGATGGCGCTGACATCATTTGGTTAGACCGCAGATCTGATGTAGTCGTTAAAGATTTTGATCTGAGCGAGGACGTGCTGTTTTCGAAATATGACGAAAACAGAATGTTCGTGAGATTTAGCGAGACCGAAGACGGTAATTTAATGATTACTGGACAAAACCCCACACCTTTCAAAGTCGAGTTGGTAGGTGTGAGCTATGAAGACGCGAACAAGGTTCAATTTGGTAACTTAGGTCCAAACACGATTTTTGAATACCTTGGCTAAAACGGGTTCTAACAAAATTCGCTGGGCTGAGCCAGATGCGCAAGATTTTTTTGAACCGCAGCGCAGCGTACATTTGAGTACGTGAGCAGCGGCTCCGAAAAAAATCTAAGTGAGCTGGCCAGCCCAGTAGAATTTATGCGCTAGCGACGGCTTTGACTTCCGCGGCAAAATCCTTCTCTTCCTTCTCGATGCCTTCACCGAGTTTGAAGTGAACGAATTGCGTGAGTTTGATGGGCGCGCCAATTTCTTTTTCCTTGGCTTTCACCACATCTTCCACCTTGGTTTTACCATCGATGATGAAAAGCTGCTCCGGCAATACTACTTCGCCGTAGAATTTATTAATACGACCCACCACCATTTTCTCAATGATGTCTGCCGGTTTACCGGAAGCACGCGCCTGCTCGGCGAAAATTTCTTTTTCGCGTTCGAGGTTGCTCGCCGGCACTTCCGCGCGCGTGAGCGCAATCGGATTTGCCGCAGCGATATGCATCGCAATTTGCTTACCGACTTCGTTAAGAGCCGCTTTATCCGCTTTGGATTCTACGCCTACTAACACGCCGATTTTACCCATGCCCGGCTTCGCCGCGCTATGAATATAGCTTGCCACCACACCTTCGCTCACCGTTACGAGCGCCGCACGACGCAGCGAGATATTTTCACCAATCGTCGCGATTGCTTTGGTAACTTGATCACCTTTTTCGCTTTTCAGTTTTTCTATATCACCGCCTGCGGCAATCGCTGCTTTCGCGAACTCCGCTACGAGGGCTTGGAATTGTTCGTTACGCGCAACGAAATCCGTTTCGGAATTAATTTCGATGATAGCGCCTTTGCTACCATCTACCGCAACGGCCACAAGACCTTCCGCTGCTACACGGCCAGATTTTTTCGCCGCCGTCGCCAGGCCTTTTTTACGCAGCCAATCTACCGCCGCTTCGAAATCGCCTTTGTTTTCGTCGAGCGCTTTTTTGCAATCCAGCATGCCGGCGCCGGTTTGCTCACGCAGTTTTTTTACATCACTTGCTGATATAACAGTCATAGATCACTCCTTATCCGCTTTTATATAAACGCGGCGTTATTTCTTTTTGTTTTCGTTTTTCTTTTTCGCAGAGGCGGCAGGTTTTGCTTTCTCTTCTTCCGCTGCTACTTCCTGTGTTTCATCCCCTTTGGAAGCCGCTTTGCGCGTTGCTTCTTTTTTGGTTTGTACAACAGGCGCTTTCGGCGCTTGCTTTTGCTTGCGGCCTTTTTTGTCTTCTCTGTCTTCTTTTTCGTTATTGTTTGCTGCTTTCGCGGTGCCTTCCTGCTCCGGTGTCAGTTCTGCAGGCACTTCTGCCGCTTCCCCCACATCTACGCCGGAATGCGACATCGAATCCTTAATACCAGCCAGAACCGCATCCGAAATCAGACGGCAATAAAGCTGAATCGCTTTGGTTGCATCGTCGTTACCCGGAATTGGATAATCAATGCCATCTGGATTGCAGTTGCTATCGAGTACTGCCACTACCGGAATGCCAAGTTTATTCGCTTCGGCGACGGCGATATCTTCTTTGTTGGTATCAATTACCACCACGAGATCCGGGCGGCGCGGCATTTCTTTAATACCGCCGAGTGTTTTATCAAGCTTCTCCATTTTACGCGTGATGGTCAGACGCTCTTTTTTATTCAGCTGAATCGACGCATCATGGAGCATCTGCTCATAGCCGCGCAGAGTTTTGATAGAACCGGAAACCGTATCCCAGTTGGTGAGCATTCCGCCCAGCCAGCGGTGGTTTACGTAATATTGGCCGCAGCGTTTTGCGGAATCCGTAATGATATCGGAAGCTTGGCGTTTGGTACCTACAAAAAGGATACGGCCGTTACGCGCAGAAACGTCATAAACCGCCTTCAGTGCGCGGTAAAGCATTGGCACCGTTTGTTGCAGATCAATGATATGCACCCCGTTACGAACACCGTAAAGGAATGGGGACATTTTAGGGTTCCAGCGCATCGCCTTGTGGCCGAAATGAACGCCCGCATCGAGCAGGTCACGCATGGAAAATTGAGGCAAAGCAGACATAATATACTCCTGTTTATCGGTTAAACCTCCACGGGCGTTTGGCAAACACCGATGCGTCCGAGTAGGAACGCGGGCCCGTGTGTGAATTCTCTAGATTATGCTTAGCGCATCCTCTAGAGTGGCGCGTGTTTTAGCATTCTTCTTAGGATTTGCAAGGGTTTTTATGGAAACAACGACCTCCATTCTGCTTATCGCCTTTATGGCCATCACCGTCATTGTTCTGGCCACAGGTTTCGTGGTCATGATCCGGGGCGGCAAAACCAATAAGAAATATGGCAATAAACTGATGGTAGCGCGTGTTGCCGCCCAAGCGCTGGCGCTGGCGATGCTGGCGATTCTTTTTTATATTTCCCGTTCGTAGAAGCTTGTAGTGGCTGATTCCTGCCGTTTAGAGAACCCTTTCCTGTAAGCCTTTGCCATAACCCACATTTTAAGCTTGCCTGTGTGCCTTATCCCCTTTAATCCTTGGCGACTTTTTTTATAGGGAGAAGCCTCATGACCTCTGCGAAGCGTTCCGAAAAAGTCAGCCGCCCTTGGTGGAAAAATCTTACCGTACAAGTATTATTAGCCATGGTGCTGGGCGCAATTATCGGCGGCATGTTCCCCGAAACGGGCGTCGCAATGAAACCCCTTGCAGATGGTTTTATTAAACTCATCAAAATGGTCGTTGGGCCTATCATTTTTCTTACCATAGTGACGGGTTTTTCCCACATGGGAGACATTAAAAAAGTCGGGAAAATAGGCGGTATTTCCATTATTTATTTTGAGGTGGTCACAACTATCGCGCTTATTCTTGGTATGGTTTCTATGAATGTCTTTAAGCCGGGAAAAGGGATGGATATCCAGGCCAGCGCTAATCATGCCGATGTCAGCGCCTATGTGAATAAAGCGGCTGAACCGCATAGCACGGCTGACTTCCTGCTCGATATTATTCCCCATACTTTTAGCTCGGCTTTTGTGGAAGGTAATCTGCTACAGATTCTTTTTGTGGCGTGCATGGCTGGCGTTGTGATTTCCGGCATGGGTGAACATGGCCGTAAAATTGAAGAGGCCTGCGAGCGTTTAACCACCGTCTTCTTCGGCATTATCCAAATTATTATGTATGTCGCGCCACTGGGTGCATTTGGCGCGCTCGCCTTTACGGTCGGTAAATACGGCGTTAGCTCCCTTATTCCACTGGGTGAACTCGTTCTAGTCACAGCCGGCACCCTTATCTTTTTCGTGGTGGCGGTATTGGGCGCTATTTCCTGGTATTACGGCTTCAGCGTCCTGCGATTCGTGCGCTATATTAAAGAAGAGCTTATTATCGTACTCGGCACTTCTTCGTCCGAAACGGTATTGCCGCGCATGATGGAAAAGCTTCAGCGTCTTGGTTGTTCTAAACCTGTTGTTGGTTTGGTCTTGCCAACCGGTTATTCGTTTAACCTCGATGGCTCTTCGATTTATCTCTCGATGGGCGTTATCTTTATCGCGCAAGCTTTCAATATCGACCTCACGCTTGGTCAACAGCTTTCGCTGCTTGGCATTTTATTGCTTACCTCCAAAGGTGCAGCAGGTGTGGTTGGAAGCGCGTTTATTGTACTCGCGGCCACGATTCAGGCTTCGGGCATTCTGCCTCTGGAAGGTTTAGCTTTACTCCTCGGGATTGATCGCTTTATGTCCACTGCCCGAGCCCTTACCAACTTGATTGGCAACGGTGTAGCAACCGTGGTTGTGGCAAAAATGCAGAAGGAATTCGACGAGAAAAAAGCTCTCGCCGAATACCGCGAGCATTTCAAGAATCCTCGGTTAAATAAAATTTAACTAGGGTTATGGCTCAGTTGGTATCTCAGTAAAAAGCCAACCATGTTGTTTTCAAAGCCGGATTCTTCGCTGTAACGATAGCCAACTTCTAAAGTTGTGCCATTTTGAAAATCATAACCGCCACTCAGTTGGAATAAGTCGTCGGTTGCATCAATGGCGTTAACAGGATCGTCAATTTCACGCTGGGTATAACCCACTGTCGCGTTCCAGTTATCCATAATTTTTATGATTACACTTGCAGATGAATATTGCCTATCTGCGTTCTTTACGCCCTCGAAGTTAGATAAGTCCGTGTATTCTAAAAGCACATCCAGTACGACCTGTTCCGCCACAGGAATGGTTGACGTAAGTCCTAAAACAAAGCCCGATTCATCATCTGTATCGACGCTTTGATTTTTCCCCTGTTCAGCTAAAAAACGATACCCCGCATGATAGCCAAAACTTGCGTTCCCCACAGGATTTTGCCCTTCAAAGGAAAGTGTGAAAGAGGAGGGATTTTTTGTATTACTTGCTCCACCATCTTCCAAACGCAAACGATCGCGTTTTGTAATCACGGATTCGCCTAAGGCCGTTGTATCAGCAAAAAAACTGGTCCCATTAATATTGTAGGTATCGCCACGCGCGGTTTCAAAATGATAACCCGCACCCGCCCCCCATTTCTCCGTTATTTCATAATCTTCAGCAAAGTCTTCGCTCCAGATACCGCGACCCCAGTCCCACGCTTTGCCGAAATCAGGGTTAAATTTACCCGCCCACACATTATAGGGTCCGTTTTCATAATTGAGGCGGATTTGTTCGATAAAAGCACCATGTCTATCAAACCAGATATCGTTACCTTCATTGAGGGTTTGTTCTTGATCCTGCGGTTCAAATACAAACACTCCGTCCGCGGAAAAACCCTTACCAAAATCTACACGAGGTACAAATTCCGTATGGTTAAAGAGGCGATTGCGTTCATTTTGAGGGTTATCTGAATTGTAGCTATATTCATTTTGCACTTCTGTGACGAGCTCGAACGAAAGCCAATCAGGCGTGGATTTAAAATATCTTGAGCGAAAGCGGCGTGGCTGATGGTAAGCACAGACGTCGAGCCAAGCAGCGCAAGGAATTTGCGCATGTAAATCTCCCTAACAAAAACGGCCCCGCATCCATTTTATCAAAAAAACCTCACTTTCTGAACAAATCCCTATTCAAAAAGGCATTTAATACTTCGCACTTATGGCAAAAGTGCCACAATTTCTTAGGTACCATAATTGCATGGTGCCTGCGGCCGGACTCGAACCGGCACGTTGATCACTCAACAAGGGATTTTAAGTCCCCGGCGTCTACCAATTCCGCCACGCAGGCCTATTTTTTAATGAGCAACCCCTGGCCAGTAGGTAACTCCATGATGCGATGGTCGCCGCGCGCGGCCATGAATGTATCTTCCGCGATTTTTTGCTTCACATAACCCGACCAGCCATAATCATCAAATATGATGATTCCGCCCGTGCTTACGCGGTCAAAAAGATGCTCAAGCGCGGCAATTTCGGCAGCCGCAGCGTTCATATCGATATGGAGGAGCGCAATCTTTTTGGGGCTCGATTTGGCAAAGGTATCGGGCACGATCCCTTTGACAATTTCAACATTCGGATAGGGTTTAAACTTCGCCACCACCTCGTCATAAATCGCATTACGATTCGCCTTCAGCTGCTCCTCGTACACGCGGTTTGAACGGCCTTCAGAATTATACTGCTCTGGAATCCCCTCGTAGGTATCGTAGAGGTAGAGCTTCTTACTCACCTTGGCGAAATCGAGATAATCGCACACCACCGCAAAACTAAAACCTTTATAAACACCGCACTCCACAAAATCACCTTCCACTGAAAGGCAATGATGCGCGGCCCAGCAGAGTGTGTGCAAACGCCATCCCAGGGATTTTTCCTGCGTAGTCAGTGCGGCTTTGGTAAAGGCCTTCATGAATTTCGGATCCTGCAGGAAGCCGACATTGCGCTGAACGGTAATCAAATTATCGTTGGCATATACACGGCTGAAAACCTTGCGCAGAATCTCTAAACTTTGCTTAAAAAGCGCGCCATTCTCGCCCTGGAAATTGCCGTAGAACATAGTATTTAGTGCCTAGTGCCTTGTGATTTATGCCTGGTGGTTTTAATGACTTTGTAACCAGAACACAACTTAAAACCTTTTTCCAAGGCACCAAGCACAAGGCAGGAAGCACTCCCTTTGCCGTCCACGACAAAATGCCAGTAAATCATCCATATCTGGCACACAATTCGTCGCCTAACCCCATATTTTGTGGTAAAAAAACATCACTCATTTTGTAAATTCTTACAATTTGTAATGCGAAGGGGTCGAAAATTTCGTATTGTCACCCTTGTAACTTAAAATAAAGTTACCCGTGAACCTGCGGCAGGCGCCGCGCACGGATAACGTGCTTGCAACTAGGAGGTTGTCTATATGAAGCATACTTATAAGAACCGCGAGGCGGGCTTTACCCTGGTAGAGCTTTCCATCGTACTCGTTATCATCGGCCTTATCGTTGGGGGTGTACTCGTCGGCCAGGCTCTTATCCGCGCGGCTGAAGTGCGTTCGCAGCTCACGCAGCTCGACCAGTTCGATGCGGCGATTAACGCATTCCGCACAAAATACATTGCGCTGCCGGGTGATATCTCCAAGCCAAAAAGCTTTGGTTTGCCGGACCTGTCATACGGTACGTCGGCTGATAGCCAAGGTAACCCCAATAAGGGCGGTAACGGCAATAAGCTGATCGAAGCCGTGGATACTGCAACACCATCAGACTGCGCTGCAGTTGGCACAACCGAATGCGGTGAAGGTCTTGCTGCTTGGGTACATTTGAACAGCGAAGGTACAATCCCTGGTCAAATTTCACAAACGTTGCCAAATACACTTACGGCTGCTCAAATTGATGTAAACATTCCTGCTGGCCGTATTGGCGGTGGCGTATTGCTGGGTCAAATTAATAACCGTAACGTCTATCGTTTTGTAGATGCAGGTACGACTTTCTTCAAGGGTTCCGTTTCGGGTGAAGCGGCATTCTCGATTGACACGCGCCGCGATGATGGCAACCCATTCACCGGTGCTGTACGCGCTTTGGGTGAGAATGACTTCACAGACGTTGACCCGACCGATGCCAGCGGCACAAGCGCTGACGCAGGTTGCGTAGATGATTCTACTGATACAAGCGTTACGACCAGTGTTTACCGCGTAGGTAAAGAGGGTTCGAAATGCGGTCTTTCCGCACGTATTAGCGGCTAAGGCGCAAATACGCTGGTTATGGTATGATACTCCCATAACCGACGCTTAAATTACGGGGGGTGGTGCCGCAAGGCCCACCCCCTTCGAGTATCTGGGGGGATGCAAATTTGAGACAAAAACGGTTGAGTCTTTAGCGGTTTGCAAAAACTATGAAACCACGAAATCACATACAAAATGGCTTTACCCTCGTCGAACTTTCCGTGGTGCTGGTAATTGTGGGGCTGCTGGTGGGCGCATTATTTGTTGGAAAAAAATTGCTTGCAGCTGCCGAAGTGCGTTCAACTATTAGTCGCTTGAACCAATATGACCAAGCAATAAATAGTTTTCGGGCAAAATACAAATATTTACCCGGTGACTTGCCTGGTACCAAAGCCGTGGGTTATGGCCTTCCCGGCGAAATAAATGCAGGAAATGGGGATGGGCGAATAGAGGATAATGATGACGCTCCTGAGCCAAATAACGGCATTGAACTGGAAATGGATCCTTTTAGATGGGCGGGTGAATTACCTTATGTGTGGCCACAACTTAATACTGAAAAATTTATTCCTGGGGGGCCATTTACAACTAATCTTGAACCGGGCGCTGGTATTCCTGTGTTACCAACCGGCGGATCAGTTATTGTAAATGGAAATCATGAATTCCTAGAACGCTCTGGTGGTAATGACAGTATCCCCGCCATGAGAAGGTCCATGCTTGAAGCGGGTAAAAATTACTATCTCATCGCAAATATAAAACCTGCTGCAAGTGGTAATGAGTACAGCTTCTTTCCCGCTACTTCAGGAGCAGGATCCTTAGCAATAGATTTTAAAATGGATGATGGAATGCCACTACAGGGAAATGTGCGCGCGGCTGGTCTATGGTCTGCTGACTCTGCGCTTCCAATTTTCTTTAGTCTTTTTGCGCGCTTACCCCTCAGCGAAGTTGATGTAGAAAATTACGCTGGTGCAATTGACTTAATTTTTGGGCAAGTTGGTTTAGAGAGTAAGGACGCTGTCGGTAGTTGTATCGCCGGAGAACAGAGTATCCTTACTCTTCCAGTTGAAGATGCCGGCTATAATGCAGCATCTGATACCTCACTCTGTACTCTATTTGTACGTATATCAGGATGATCATGAAAAAAAATACCATCCAGGGTTTTACGCTTTTCGAAATCACCGTTGCGCTGGTGATTATCGGCTTGATTATTGGCGGGGTTTACGTTGGCATCAATCTTGTAAAGGCGGCGGAAGTACGCTCCAGCGCTACGCGCCTTGAGCAATTTGACGCTGCCGTTGCCGCATTTCGTACCAAATACCGCTATTTCCCAGGTGATTTACCCTATTCTCGCGCATTAGGTTATGGCTTGCCGGCGGGAAATAATGCCACAGAAGGCGGTGATGGCGATGGGCTGATTTCGGATAAAAACATTAACGAGATCATCGGCAGCATTATTCTAAAATGGTATGCGGAAATTCCTCTGGTCTGGCCGCAACTTCATTATGAAGGGCTCATAGGTGGCGATGGTTATAATGGGCAAATGGAAGAGGGATTTGGTTATCCTTCCTTACCTGTTGGTGGCGGCGTTATCTTAAATGGCGATATCTCTGTCGCTGATGCAAATGGCCACCGCATGAACTACTTCCTTGTAGGGAAATTCTTGCATTACGAGGCCACCAATGATTTTTCCTTTTTACCTTATTTTTCAGCAGAAACTGCTTATGCGCTTGACCTCAAGCGTGATGACGGAAAACCTTTTTTGGGCACAACCATTGTAGCCCCGGTCATGATTGGAGGAATTAACTGCCATAATAATGGTATATGTGTACTTATTGAAATTTTTGTAAGAATTTTGGGAACTACCATGTTTTTTAATCCGGAATTTACCATGCTGGATGCCCTTTTCCCCATCTTAGATGGCGAAATGGAAAAAGTGGGCATTGATCTGCAATCAAGTTCAGACATTATCTTACGCTCCTGTGTTTCTAATAACAGTGCTACCGAGGAAAAAGCAGGACAAGGTGAATGGCTTGTAGGTAACGACCTATCTTTATGCAGTATGGTCATTCGTATGGATGGGAACTAGGAAATCTATGTATAAAAAAAACATATATGGCTTTACGCTGGTCGAGCTTGCATCGGTATTGGTCATTATTGGATTAATTATAGGTGGATTGTATGTGGGCCAAAAACTGTTACGCGCAGCCGAAGTGCGTATGATCATGTCGCGCTTAGAATCTTACGATTCTGCCATAGCGGCCTTTAGAACTAAGTATAAATATTTACCCGGGGATATTCCGGGAAAAATTGCGCATGGTTACGGTTTGCCGGCTGATTTAGCTGTAGGAGACGGTGATAACCGAATCACTGATATGGATGCAGACGTAGACGACCCGCGCAAATGGCGTGGGGAAATCACGTGGGTATGGCCGCAACTTTCGGAAGAACAATTTGTCTCCGGCGGGCCCTATGATAATTCGTTGCAGCTCGGTCAAGGTATTCCCAAACTGATTGATGGTTCCGGTATCATTGTTGACGGTGAACGATTTGCACGCAATGCTTATATCGTCTCCTCATTTACACCCCAGATAAATAGTGAATATGACATTATTCCAACCCTTTATGCAGAGGCTGCGTTTGCGCTTGATATGAAACGCGATGATGGAAAACCCATGCTTGGAGACCTTGTTGCCCGCGGTGTTTTTCTTTCTCAATTACACAGTCCTTTACCGGATAATCCTGATCTTTATGACGTTCTTTTTTATTCACTCACTGCCACCATTCAGGCTATTCTTGACGCGCTTCCCACACTCATGTTCAGTGATGGTGAAGTTTTTTTACTTCCAGAATACCAAGGAACGGCCTGTGTTTCACTGCTTGGCACATCGTACACTGCTGCAAATTTAGAAATTACTCCGGATAATGCAGCCGAAATTCAAGAAATGATGAATAATGCTGTTTACTATATTGTAAACGATAAATCATTGTGTGGACTGGCTATTGCCATTAGTCAGTAGATAATATGAATACAGATAAAGGAGCGAGAGATGCAGAAAAATAAATTTAAGCGTGGTTTCACTTTAGTGGAGCTTGCGACCGTTTTAGTTGTTATTGGCCTTATCGTGGGTGGGCTTTATGTGGGCAAGCAATTAGTTCGTTTAGCTGAAGCTCGCTCTACAATTGTGCGTTTGGATCAATTTGACGCCGCACTTAATGCGTTCCGCACCAAATATAAGTACTTGCCTGGCGATTTACCTTATCAATTAGCGCGTGGATATGGCTTGCCTGCAGGTCCAAGTGCAGCACAAGGCGGCGATGGCAGTGGCCGCATCGATGATCGCCATACAAGTGCTTTTGATGCAGCCACTTTTCGCTGGGAAGGTGAATTGCCGCTCGTATGGCAACAATTAAGTGCCGAACAGGCCGTGCCTGGTGGACCTTTTGATGGATCAGCCGAGTTAGGCCGAGGCTTTCCTAAATTACCTATTGGTGGAGGCGTAATTATAGAGGGGCGCGTATTCGATAGAACAGGCATGACAGCCGCAGGTGGCGATTCGCATGTGAATGGGTATCTAGTGGGTGGCGTTAATATTAATACAAGTTCTAATGAATATACTTTCTTGCCTTTTTTCCAGGCCGATGCGGCTTATGCTGTGGATGTAAAGCGTGATGACGGGAAGCCATTGCAGGGCGATTTACGCGTAGCGCCCATTATTCTGGGCTTTGGGGCTTGCCCTGTGGGTAATGGTTTTTGTGAATTTGTTGCACTGCTGATGAAGCTTATCTTAAATGCATTTGGAACTACAATGTTCATTAATACGGAAAACACCATTGCAAACCAAATGCCTGGTTTATTTACCATTATACAAAATTATTTAGGGGATTCAGGCATTGAAATTGAAAGTCTTGCCGATCTTTCAACTTATGCATGTGTGGATGTTAATGGACTCAATGCCGCAGGAACTGCGGTCGATGAGGAAGAATTGCGGAATGCTTCATGGATGGTAGGAAATGATAAATCTTTATGTTCATTTACCTCCGTTATGAGTGGTAAATGAACCACAAAATTAAAGGATAAATTTGCTTACGTCGCTTTGACGCGCGATATCGGCTAACTGTCCGTTCACGAATTTTGCATCGATTTTGACTTTTTCACCCGCGCGATCTGAAGCCGTAAAGCTTACTTCTTCAAGCAGTTTTTCCATCACGGTATGCAGGCGGCGCGCACCGATATTTTCTACATCGCGATTTACTTCTGTCGCAATACGCGCAATGGCTTTTACGCCATCCTCGGTGAAATTGAGTGTCAATTTTTCTGTACTCATGAGCGCGCTATATTGCTTAATCAAACTGGATTCCGGCTCTTTCAAAATACGCACCAAATCTTCTTCGGTGAGCGCTTGAAGTTCTACGCGAATAGGCAAACGGCCCTGCAGCTCCGGTAATAAGTCCGAAGGTTTCGCCAAATGAAATGCCCCACTCGCGATAAATAAAATATGATCAGTTTTTATCGTGCCATATTTCGTGGGCACATTCGTGCCTTCGAGCAGCGGCAGCAAATCGCGTTGCACACCTTCACGACTTACATCACCGCCACGCATTTCGCTGCGTACAGTAATTTTATCGACCTCATCTAAGAAAACGATGCCATTATTTTCTGTCACGCGAACCGCTTCGCGCACAATGGTTTCTTCATCAATCAGTTTGTCGCTCTCTTCATCCAGCAAAATCGTGAAGGCTTCTTCCACTTTCATTTTACGTTTCTTTTTACGCGAGCCCCCGATGGCTTTGCTGATCATATCGTTGAGATTGATCATACCCATCTGGCCACCCGGCATACCGGGAATATCAAACATATTCATACCGTTAGTGCCGGTATCATTCACTTCGATTTCAACTTCCTTTTCCTGCATTTTTCCATCGCGGAACATGTCACGGAATTTTTTACGTGTATCTGCAGTTGCGGTTTCGCCCACCAGCGCATCCACAATGCGATCTTCCGCAATGACTTCTGCTTTGGCACGCACTTCTTTGCGCATACGGTCACGCACCATTGTTAGCGCTACTTCTACCAAATCGCGAATGATGGAATCTACGTCGCGGCCCACATAACCGACTTCCGTGAATTTTGTTGCTTCTACTTTAATGAACGGCGCATCAGCAAGTTTTGCCAGACGGCGCGCAATTTCTGTTTTACCCACGCCCGTTGGGCCAATCATCAAAATATTTTTTGGCACGATTTCTTCACGTAAAGGGTCTTCCACTTGCATGCGGCGGTAACGATTACGCAGCGCAATCGCGACTGCTTTTTTTGCAGCATCCTGGCCAACAATAAAGCGATCAAGCTCGGAAACAATTTCACGCGGGGAAAGAGAAGACATTATTTTATTTTTTCAACCACAATATTTTCATTGGTATAGACGCAAATTTCAGCGGCAATTTGCATTGATTTACGCACAATTTGCTCTGCGCTTAACTCTTTCTGATCAATGAGTGCGCGCGCGGCGGAAAGCGCATAATTACCGCCAGAACCAATAGCGGCGATACCATGCTCAGGTTCCAGCACATCGCCCGTGCCTGTTAAAACAAGAAGCGTATTTTTATCAGCTACTATCATCATGGCTTCCAAGCGACGTAGATAACGGTCTGTCCGCCAATCCTTTGCCAACTCCACGCACGCGCGCGTCAGTTGATTGGGGTGTTTCTGTAATTTAGCTTCCAACCGCTCAAATAATGCAAACGCATCAGCCGTAGCACCGGCAAAACCGGCGATAATCTTACCATCTTGCATAGTGCGAATCTTATTTGCTGAAGCCTTAATTATGGTAGGACCAAGCGAAACTTGGCCATCGCCCGCAATAACGGTTTCCTTACCCTTGCGTACAGCAAGAATGGTAGTAGCGTGCCAGGAATTGTGTCTATCTTGCAAATTCATAGGAAAACTCTAGTGTCAGAGATAACATAGTGTTAAAAATCCTATTTTCAACGGGTTATAAAAAATTATGCGAAAAGCAACTTTAGAACGCAAAACCAAGGAAACGGAAATTGCCGTTTCCCTTAATCTCGATGGTACCGGGCAATACAATATCAAAACCGGCCTTGGGTTTTTGGATCACATGCTCGAACAACTCTCGCGCCACAGCCTCATCGATCTCACGGTAGAGGCAAAGGGTGACCTGCATATCGATGGCCACCACACCACGGAAGATGTCGGCATTGCCATCGGCGAGGCACTCTTAAAAGCACTGGGCGATAAAAAAGGAATTGTACGTTTTGGTTCTGCAACCATACCTATGGACGAGGTGCTTTCGCGCGTGGCGCTCGATTTTTCCGGCAGGCCTCATCTCGTATGGAAAGTTGATTTCTCGCGCGACAAACTTGGTGAAATGGACACAGAACTTTTCCGTGAATTTTTCGGCGGCCTTGCTGGCGGTGCATTGCTGACATTGCACGTGGAAAATTTTTATGGCACCAACAATCACCACGTTATTGAATCTTGCTATAAAGCGCTGGCAAAATCATTGCGCCAGGCGGTTTCGATTGATTCACGCGCAGCCAACATCTTGCCTTCCACCAAGGGAAAGCTGTGAAGATTTTTAGCGTCTATCAGTTGCCGAATAAAGGTCGTGAGGATGTCGTGTTCATCCCACAGGGTTTTTCATTTTTGGCGCTTATTTTTTCCGGGCTTTGGCTTTTGTACCAGCGCCTTTGGATTGCGTTTGCCGTGTTTTTTGTTGCCAACATCACCCTCGGCGCATTGGAATCAGCAGGGTATATCAGTAATGCCGTAATGCTGGTTATTAATTTTGGCATTAGTTTTTGGCTTGCACTTAACGCGCATGAAATCCGCGCTTGGACATTAGAGCATCAGGGTTATCGTTTCGCTGGCACCAGTATCGGTCGCGATTTGCTCGAATCCCAGCAGCGTTTTTTTGATCATCGCTTATCAACGATTTAACGTGTGAAAAAAGTTTGTATCATTGATTACGGCTCGGGCAATTTGCACTCTGCGGCGAAAGCGTTTGAACGCATAGCTAAGCAAACCGGGCATGAAGTGGAAGTTACGTCGGATGCAAAAGCGCTCAAACAAGCCTCCCATATTGTATTGCCAGGTGTTGGTGCATTCGGCGATTGTAAGGCAGGCCTTGCTGCAGTGGATGGCATGATTGCTGCTATGGAAGAGGAAGCGCTGGGTAAGCAAAAACCTTTTCTGGGTATTTGTGTTGGTATGCAACTTCTTGCCACGACGGGCTACGAACATGGTGAGCATCAAGGGCTTGGCTGGATAAAAGGTGCGGTCAAAAAAATTTTAGTAAAAGATTTGCCAATTCCGCATATGGGGTGGAATAATCTCACTTTAACATCCACGCATTCTCTGCTTGATGGTATCATAACCGGTGATCACGCATATTTTGTGCATTCTTATGCGTTTGAGCCGCAAGATAACGAGGCAATTTTGGCTACCACTGAATATGGTATTGCGCTTCCCGCCATTATCGGTAAAAATAATGTTCTGGGCACGCAATTTCACCCGGAAAAGAGCCAACGTACAGGTTTAAAGCTAATTGAAAATTTCTTGAAGCTTACATGATTCTCTATCCCGCAATTGATCTTAAAGACGGCCAGTGTGTACGCCTGAAACAAGGTGATTACAAACAGGTCACCGTATTTAATGATAATCCTGCCGCACAAGCGAAAACCTTTGAAACCCAAGGCTTTCGTTGGATTCATGCGGTGGATTTGAATGGCGCGCTGGAAGGCGCCCCCGTAAATATTCCTTCGGTGAAAGCCATTCTTAAGGAAGTGACTATTCCCGTGCAACTGGGTGGCGGCATTCGTTCCATCGAGCGTATAGAGCAGTGGCTTGAAGCGGGTATTTCGCGCGTCATTATGGGGACGGTTGCCATTCGTAATCCTCAGCTCGTTAAAAATGCCTGTCAGCTTTTCCCCGGCCAAATTGCTGTGAGCATTGATGGACATGGTGGTAAGGTCGCGGTGGAGGGTTGGACTCGTAAATCCGAAGTCAAAGTAGAAGACCTTGCGCTGGAATTTGAAGATGCAGGCGCGTGCGCCATTATTTATACCGATATTGACCGCGATGGTATGATGAAGGGTCCCAATATTGATGGTATTCGTGCGCTTGCGGAAAAAATTTCCACGCCGCTGATTGCTTCCGGAGGCATGAGTGGTATGGATGATATTTCCGCCATCAAAGAATTGGAAGCCGATGGCGTAGAAGGTGTGATTCTCGGTCGCGCCCTTTATGATGGAAAAATTGATATTCCCGCCGCATTGAAACTTGCGGAAAGTTATTAATGTTAAAACCCCGTATTATCCCGTGCCTGGATGTAAAAGATGGGCGCGTTGTAAAAGGTGTAAACTTTGTTGATCTTGTGGATGCAGGTGACCCCGTTGAACAAGCAAAAATTTACGATGCCGCGGGCGCCGATGAACTTTGTTTTTTAGATATCACCGCCTCCTCGGATAACCGCGAACTCATTTACGATGTTGTCATGCGTGTGGCAGAAAGTTGTTTCATGCCACTTACTGTGGGCGGCGGTGTGCGCACGCTGGATGATATTCGCAAACTTCTGCTTTCCGGTGCTGATAAAGTTTCCATCAATACAGCTGCCGTTAAAAATCCGGAATTTGTTAAAGAAGCCGCAGATAAATTCGGCAGCCAGTGTATTGTTGTTGCCATTGATGCGAAGCGCAATGCGGCTGGTGAATTTGAAATTTTTACACATGGTGGACGCAATGCAACAGGCATAAACGCCGTTGCGTGGGCGAAGCGTATGGTGGATTACGGCGCGGGTGAACTTCTGGTCACTTCCATGGATCGTGATGGCACGAAGCAGGGTTTTGATTTGCCTCTCACGCGCGCGATTGCCGACGCTGTAGCCGTTCCGGTCATTGCATCAGGCGGTGTAGGTAAACCTCAGGATTTTATTACAGGAGTGCGTGAAGGCCATGCCACCGGTTTGCTCGCCGCATCGATTTTTCATTTCGGTGAATATTCCATTGCAGAAGTAAAACAGCACATGCACAATGCAGGCATAGAAATGAGACTCGCATGACCGAAATTATCGAAGAACTTTACAAAATTATTCTTTCGCGCCGGAATGATGACCCCGATAAATCTTACGTTGCCAAACTCTTCAAAAAAGGCACGAAAAAGATGGCGCAAAAAGTCGGTGAAGAAGGTGTTGAAGTCGCCATCGCCGGTGTATCAGAAAAGAAAAAAGCGCTGATTGAAGAATCGACCGATTTGATTTTCCACCTTTTAGTTCTCATGGCTGATCGCGGTGTCGATCCTTCCGATATTGAAAAAGAAATTCGTTTGCGGATGGGCACTTCAGGCCTTGTGGAAAAGAAAGTCCGCAATAAAAAATTATAGTAAGCTGCGCTCCTTGAGAAATTTTTTCATCTTGAGCATATCCGCCCAGGCAAGCTTCTTCTGTCCAGGACTTCTTAGTAAATACGAAGGGTGAAATATCACCGCAACCGGCACTTCTTTTTGCATGTAGGCATTGCGATAACTGTGATAGCGCTTGCGTAGGCCACTAACGCTTTCTTTACTTTCAAGCACACCGGCAACAGCCGTTCCACCTGCAAGAATAAGCAACTCTGGCTGCATTAAAGCGATATGCTTTTCTACAAAGGGTTTACAAATTTCAAGCTCTTCCGGTGTAGGGCGACGGTTACCCGGTGGACGCCAGAATAAGGTGTTCGTAATATATAAATTCTTGGCACGACTTATGCCGATAGAAGCGAGAATGGCATCGAGTAATTTTCCTGACTGTCCGCAAAAAGGAATTCCTTGCTCATCCTCATTCGCGCCGGGCGCCTCACCGATAAGCATGATTTTGGCATCCTTCTGCCCATCACAAAATACGGTGTTCGTCGCTGTTTTTTTGAGATTGCAACCATCAAAATTCCGCACCGCCTGTTCCAGCGCGTCCCGTGTTTTAGCGGTGTCTGCCAGTTTGCGTGCTTCGGCAATGGCGTTTGCCGTATTCGCCAAAGGCTTTGCTTGCTGCGGCTGATAAATTTGCGCCGCGGGCTCAGAAAAACCCGATGGTTTTGCCGCAGAAGTTTCGGTTTTTAGTACGCGGGCTTGCGGCGAAGCTTCTATTGCTTCATCCGCACCTATTTCCGCTTGAAATTTTAGCAATTCGCGTGAATTCATGTTATGCTCGCTTGAGGCAGCATAGTCTATTATC
>CAYPXJ010000010.1:14617-40341 GCA_964414595.1 uncultured Rickettsiales bacterium | reverse complement strand
AGGTAATACAGGGCGAAAGCGGCATCCGTCCCGCTTCACCCGATTTCTTGCAAGGCCTGCGCAAATTATGCGATCAGCATGGCTTGTTACTAATGTTCGACGGCGTGCAGTGCGGCATGGGCCGTACCGGCAAATTCTTTTCGCATGAATGGGCAGGCGTTACACCCGATATCATTTCTTCCGCCAAAGGCATTGGAAATGGCTTCCCGCTCGGCGCGTGTCTCGCAAATGACAAAGCCGCACAAGGAATGAAGCCTGGCTCTCACGGCTCCACCTATGGCAGCAACCCTCTAGCGATGGCGGTTGGCCACGCAGTTGTAAGCGAAATCGTTAAACCCGCATTTCTTGAAAATGTTGTGCAAACAGGCAATTACCTAAAGGAATATCTAAAAGCTTTACAACAGCGCTACCCTGAACTGATTGAAGAGGTACGAGGTGTAGGTCTGATGTTGGGAATAAAGGTATCACCACCGGTTGCAGATATTATTGCAGCGCTACGCGAGCATCGTGTTTTAACCGCACCGGCAGGCGATAACGTGGTGCGCATTTTACCACCGCTTATCTTACAAAAATCGCATGTTGATGAAGCAATTCCGATGTTTGAAAAAGCATTCGGCGCATTCACCAGCAAAGGCGTTGATTAATCAAAAAGGGGCTCCATATGCCGAGAACGGCACATAACAATTTTATTGATATTCATCTCGTAGAGGAAAAAATTCTGCGCGATATCCTTAAGGCTGCGAAGCATGAAAAGAAAGTGCATGCCGATGGCCAAGGTGAGCGCCCGCTGAGAGGTCATCATATTGCGTTGCTATTTGAAAAGCCTTCCACGCGGACACGCGTTTCGTTTGAAGTTGGTGTGCATCAGTTAGGCGGTCAGTTTACAACCCTTATGGCTAACGATATTCAGCTTGGCCGTGGTGAAACTATAGCGGATACCGCGCGCGTGCTCTCGCGTTACGTGGATCTTATTATGTTACGCTGTTTCAAACATCAAACATTGCTTGAACTCGCCGAATATTCCACTGTGCCAGTGATTAACGGTCTTTCTGATTACAGTCACCCCTGCCAAATCATGGCGGATGTCATGACGTTTGAAGAACACAAAGGTGCGATCAGCGGCAAAACAGTCGCCTGGGTTGGTGATGGCAATAACGTATTAACTTCCTGGATTCATGCAGCCGGTCAATTCCAGTTTAATCTGAATATCGCCTGCCCTGAAACGCTAAAACCTTCCCAGCAAGTTATGGATGCCGCCAAAAAATCGGGTGCAAAAATTAAATTATTCCCATTTGCAGAAGCGGCAGTGAGTAACGCAGATGCTGTTGTAACTGATACTTGGGTTTCGATGGGCGTGGCCGATACACAAAAACGCCATGAACTCTTGGAAGATTATCGCGTCGATGCCGAGCTAATGCAGGAAGCAAAAGATGACGCTATTTTCATGCACTGCCTGCCCGCGCATCGCGGCCATGAGGTGACGGACGAAGTGATTGATAGCAAGCAATCGGTCGTGTGGGATGAGGCCGAAAATCGCCTGCATGTGCAAAAAGCGATTATGCTTTGGTGTTTGGGGAAACTCTAAGCGTTCTGATATTCTTTCGCGAGCTTGATGTAATTTGCTTCCGACACGGGAATAAATTTCCTTTCTTCATCGGATAGCGGACGCAATAATTTTGCTGGATTCCCACCCCAAATCTCGCCCTTTGGCACGCGCTTTTTCGGTGTTACAAGCGCACCGGCAGCTACCATCGCGCCGGATTCCACCACGGCAAAATCCATCACCGTCGCGCGCATGCCGATGAAGCAATA
Organism: uncultured Rickettsiales bacterium; assembly: GCA_964414595.1. GTDB lineage: Bacteria > Pseudomonadota > Alphaproteobacteria > Rickettsiales > CAIJLX01 > CAYPXJ01. Next base: position 38,529 of record CAYPXJ010000010.1, on the reverse strand, counting down.
ATCTTCCAACGTGCACGCATGTAAAAGTACACAATGCCCAATCGTAATGCCTTTGCCGATAATCGTCGGCCCGCCATTGCGCCAGACATGAATCACGGTGCCGTCTTGTACGTTCGTCCCCTCGCCGATGCGAATGAAATTGACATCGCCGCGCACCACGCAACCCGGCCAGATGCTCGCATTTGCGCCGATTTCCACATCGCCGACAACCATCGCACCGGGCGCGATATACGCACTCGGGTGAATTTTTGGCATGATGCCTTTATAGGGAAGAATGAATGGTTCGGGCTTCATACCCGCAGTTTAAGGGAATAACGTCGTGCGCGGCAAGCCCGTTTCTTCCGGGAAGCCGTAAACCAGATTAAAATTCTGCAATGCCTGGCCGGAAGCGCCCTTCGTCAGATTATCAATCACCGACGTAATGATGAACTGGCTTTCCAATCTGCCCTGAAAAATATTCAGGCGGCAAAGATTCGTGCCGTATACTTCACGCGTTTGGGGCGCATGGCCCTCCGGCATGAGTTCAACAAACGGCGTATTTTTATAGGCTTTTTCAAGTGCCTTACGCGCATCAGAAAGTTTTTTGCCTTTGACGAATTTGCCATAGATCGTTGAAAGAATGCCACGATTCATCGGCACAACTTGCGGCACAAACGTTACGGCAATTTCTTTACCTGCGGCTTGTGTAAGCCCCTGCTCGATTTCCGGCTGATGCCTATGGCCTTCGAGACCATAAGGCCGAATCGACTCATTCACTTCGGTAAATAAATTTGGCGCTTTTAAACTCCGGCCTGCACCGCTTACGCCCGATTTCGCATCAATAATAATGCCCTCGGTTTCGATAATTTTTTCTTTGAGTAATGGAATTAACGGCAGCTGCGCTGAAGTTGGATAGCAACCCGGGCACGCAATCAGTCGCGCTTTTTTAATCTCCGCCGCGAAATGCTCCGAAAGCCCATAGACCGCATCTTTTTGGAATTTTGGTGCAGCGTGCGGCTTATGATACCAATGCTCATAGGTTTTCAAATCGAACAGCCGAAAATCAGCAGACAAATCGATAATCTTGAGATGCGCTGGCAATTTAACGACGACTTCTTGCGTCATACCGTGCGGCAGGCAGCAGAATACCGCTTCGATTTTTTTCCAATCGACTTTCGATATATCGACTAGGTTTGGCAAACCGCGATTTGCCAAATGCGGATAGAGAGATTCGATGGGTTTACCCGCATTCGAATCCGCCACCAGCGAAACCATTTCAATATGGGGGTGAGAAAGCGCAAGCCGAATCAGCTCAGCGCCGGTGTAACCGCTCGCGCCCAATATGGCGACAGGAATTTTTCTGACTTTTTGAGTCATGACACAACCTTAAAACAAAATTGAGGAATCCGCCAATGCGGAAAGTAGAAATTAACGCTTCGAGAACTGGAAGCGACGTCGTGCTTTCGCACGGCCGTATTTCTTACGCTCAACCATACGGCTGTCACGCGTGAGGAAACCGCCTTGACGCAGCACTTTGTGGTGCGTGGGGTCATAGTTATCAAGTGCTCGGCTAATGCCATGGCGAATCGCACCTGCTTGGCCGGAAAGACCACCGCCAACCACCGTGCATTCAACATCAAATTTGTCGTTTGTATTGGTAGCAGCAAAAGGCTCTTTAAGGATGATTTGCAGAATTGCACGGCCAAAATATTGGTGAATATCTTTGCCGTTAACGGTCACTTTGCCCGAGCCGGATTTAATCCACACGCGCGCAGCGGCGTTTTTACGGCGACCGGTGCCATAAGCACGGCCCTGTGCATCAACTTTAATTTCTCTTTGAACTGCAGCTTCAGTCATAATTCAACCTTACTTATTAAGCAGCCGCGCGACGCTTGTTTTTAGCGTTCGCTTCAGCAAATGAATAAACTTCCGGCTTCTGCGCATCATGCGGATGCTTGTCGCCATTATAGAGATAAAGCTTTTTGATCTGCTGTTTACCCAGCACCGTATGCTTCGGCATCATGCGCTCAATCGCACGGTAAAGCACGCGCTCAGGGAAACGGCCAGCCAGCTCTTGACCCTGCGTAATTTCTTTAATCCCGCCAGGATAACCGGTATGCCAGAAAAATTTAGTTTGCTCAGCTTTTTTGCCGGTAATATGCACTTTATCTGCATTCACCACGATAACGTAATCGCCACAATCGAGGTTTGTAGAGTAATAAGGCTTATGTTTGCCGCGCAGAAGCATTGAAATTTTGCTCGCGAGACGGCCAAGCACGAGATCCTGCGCATCGATAACCCACCATTTTTGGCTGATATCGCCAGGCTTCGCAGTATATGTTTTTTGCACTTCCATCGTTGTCAAATCACGTTAGTTTCGTTAAGAGAGCGCGAAATATCGCATAATATGAATGAAAGTCAACAAAAAATCGCGCGCCACGTTACGGTAGCGCCGGAACAGGCTGGAGAAAGGCTGGATAAGCTGCTTGCTGCTGCATTTCCTGAGCTTTCCCGCACGCGCATCCAAAGCCTGCTTTCCGGTGGGCATATCACTGCCGCGGACCAAAAGCCGCGCGATGGCAAATATAAGGTTAAAGCCGGAGAAGAATATATAATTCTTGTACCGCCTAGCGAGCCTTCGGTCATTCGCCCGGTTAAGATTCCCCTGAATATCGTGTATGAGGATGAGCATTTGATTGTGCTCGATAAACCACCGCAAATGACGGTTCATCCTGGCGCAGGTACACAGGAAGATACGCTCGTACATGCGTTACTGGCACATGCTGGAACCAGCCTTTCGGGGATTGGTGGAGTAGCGCGGCCAGGGCTTGTTCACCGGCTGGATCGCGATACAAGCGGCCTGATGGTGATTGCGAAACATGATGTAGCGCATCGTAAACTGGCGCAGCAACTGAAAAGCCGTTGGTTAAAACGTCATTATCTTGCTCTATGCTGGGGAACGCCCGAACCACGTATTGGAACCGTGCGCACCAATCTTACGCGAAGCCCCGAAAATCGCCGTAAAATGAAAGCCACAGCCAAAGACGGCAAGCATGCGGTCACGCATTATGTGGTAAAAAAAGTGCTACTGAAGGGATTAGCAAGCCTGGTGGAATGTAAATTGGAAACAGGCCGGACGCATCAAATTCGCGTGCATATGGAATATTTGGGTCATAGCATTATGGGCGATCCCATTTACATCGACCAGGTTAAGAAATATGCGCCGAAATTCCCACCTAACCTATTGAATTACATACCATCGAGACAATGTCTACATTCCTATAAACTTATTCTCACTCATCCCTACACGGAAGAAATCCTTGAATTTCAATCCCCTCTTCCAGCAGATATCGAAAAGTTGTATAACGTTCTAAAATCAGAAGGTTAGACCCTCTTGAAATGCGATTGTGGGGGATCTATATTATATAGCGAGAGGTGCTTTTTAGACCTTTTTTCATACGTCTTAGGAGTACGAAAATGACGACTTATGCTCTACCCGCCCTTTCCGCCGAAAGCGGTTTAACGCGGTATATACAGGAAATTCAGAAATTTCCTCTGCTTGATGCAGAGGAGGAATACATGCTGGCTAAAGCATTCCGTGAGCATGGAGACAAGCAGGCTGCGCATAAATTAGTAACCAGCCATCTTCGTTTAGTGGTTAAAATGGCGATGGGTTTCCGCGGCTATGGCTTACCGATTGCCGAAATTATTTCCGAGGGAAATATCGGCCTGATGCAGGCTGTGCGCCGTTTTGAGCCGGAAAAAGGTTTCCGCCTTTCGACCTATGCTATGTGGTGGATTAAAGCAACGATTCAGGAATATGTGCTGCGCTCCTGGTCGCTCGTGAAAATGGGTACGACGGCTGCACAGAAAAAACTATTCTTCAATCTGCGCCGCTTGAAAAACCGCATTCAGGAAGTTACGGAAAAAACACTGCAGCCGCATCAGGTGAAGCAAATCGCAACCGAACTGAACGTGACGGAAGAAGAAGTGACGGAAATGGATCAGCGTATGTCCGGCTCGGATTATTCGCTGAACGCCACGGTGAGCGATGATAGTGAAAGCGAATTCGGTGATTTTCTGGCAAGCAGTGACCCAAGTCAGGAAGAGCGCCTGAGTGACTATGAAGAAAAACATATTCGCCAAACCTGGCTGAAAAACGCGATGGAAGATCTCAATGACCGCGAGCGTGCGATTCTCACGCGCCGCCGTCTGCAGGATGAACCTGCGACGCTGGAAGATCTGAGTCAGGAATACCATATTTCCCGCGAGCGTGTGCGCCAGATTGAAGCGCGCGCCTTGGAAAAACTGCAGCAAAAAATGCTCACATACCAAGCGGCTTAAAGCTTGATGAGCGCTGCTGCGAGTCTCCGCCCTTCCGCCAATAATATATTATAGGTTCGGCACGCCGCACCGGTATCCATGATATCTAGGCTAATCCCGTGCATGCGTAATTTCGCGCGTATAGTAGGGTTGGGTTGCTGTAGTTTTGCGCCCGTACCGAGCAGAAGAATTTCGATGTCATCTTTTCGCTTTAATACGGCATCAAATGACACTTCGGTAAGTTTCTCAACGGAAGTCACCAACCACTCTTGCGTCTGGTGAGGGAAAACCAGCACAGAGCTGGTGAAATGCTGATCATTCACGGTAAAACCACCCGCGCCATAGGCTTTGATAATCTGCCTACCTTCGGGAATGACGGGCGTGATATCCATAAGGCTAGATTGGCAGCGCCTTCGGCTTCACACGGCGCAACCACACCACGATAAAAAGGCGCGTGAGCATAATCGCCGTAAACATCGAAGAAAGAATCCCAACCGTCAGCGTCACAGAAAACCCGCGTACCGGCCCTGAACCAAGGAAGTATAAAATGATCGCAGCCATAATCGTGGTGACGTTCGAATCAAAAATTGTGCGAAAAGCCTGATGAAAACCATGATCCACCGCGGCATATACCGATTTTCCTAAACGCACCTCTTCTCGCATACGCTCAAAAATAAGCACATTCGCATCCACTGCCATGCCCATTGTTAGAACGATACCCGCAATACCAGGAAGCGTCAGCGTAGATTGGAATAAAGCAAGTATGGCCAGCAAAAGCACAATATTCATGAAAAGTGCCAGCACCGAAAAAATTCCGAATAAACCGTAACAAAGCACCATCATAATAATCACAAGCACAACACCCGCAGCAGAAGCTATTTTGCCAGCTTCAATCGAATCCTGACCAAGGCTTGGCCCTACAGATCGCTCTTCTAATACTTTGAGTGGAACTGGCAGCGCGCCTGCACGTAAAAACAGCGCGAGCTGGTTGGCCGATTCAACCGTAAAGTGGCCCGAAATCATGCCGGAACCGCCTAAAATAGGCTCGTTGATACGCGGTGCGGTAATCACCTGATTATCGAGCACGATTGCAAATGGCTTGCCTGTATTTTCGCGCGTAATCTCAGCAAATTTCTTCGTGCCAATACTATTAAAGCGGAAATGCACAACCGGCTGATTCATTTCAAAGGCTGCCTGCGCGTTTACAAGCATATCGCCGGTTAGCAGCGCCTTTTTCTTCACCATATAAAATTTGTCTTCCGCATCTTGCAACAAGCGGCTATCCGGCGGCGCGATACGGCGCGAAATGGGATAAGGATCCTGTAAATCCATAAGATGGAATGTCATTTTCGCTGTTTTACCCAGCAATGTTTTCAGCATGTCCGGATCTTCAAGCCCCGGCACTTGTAACAATATGCGTGTGTCCCCTTGCTGCTGAATAATGGGCTCGCGGGTGCCGGTTTCATCCACGCGTCGGCGCACAATTTCAATAGCCTGATTGATAACCTGCCTGCGCATATCATTACGCACGGCATCGGACAGCGTGACAGTGACGCGTTCGCCCTGCACCGTTACGCTGTAATCGCTAGAAATTTCACGCACGATTTTCTTCAGTGCATGTTCATCAACCGTTCCCATGGTAGTGAAAGAAACTTCGTTTCCTGTTGCGCCCAGTTGTTGATAGGTAATCCCCGCCGCGCGCAATTTAGGGCGCAGGCTGTCCACCATATTTTCCATCTGCTCTTTGAAATAATTATCAACATCTGCTTCTAAAAGCAGGTAGGAGCCACCGCGCAAATCTAGCCCGAGATTAAGACGCTTTTCTTTAAGCCACTCAGGCAGACTTGAATCTTTTGGTGCAAGTGAAGGCGCAAGGAAAACAAGTCCCCATACGCACACTATAAAAACAAGCAGTTTTTTCCAGAGCGGAAAATCAAGCATGGGCGTTATTTCTTCGCTTTTTTATCGGCTTTTTCGGGAACGTTTGTATTAGCCGGAGAATCTTTGCGCGTCAGCACTTCCGTTATGGTGCTTTTCACGACTTCAACTTCTGTACCTTTAGAAATCTCCACCGTTACCATCCCATTATCTGAAACTTTACTAATCGTGCCGACAATGCCTCCAGCCGTTACTACTTTATCGCCACGGCGCAGCGCTTCCACCATCTGCTTATGCTCTTTCAGGCGGCGATGTTGAGGACGAATCAAAAAGAAATAAAAAATAATGAGAATAAGAATAAGCGGCAGGAAATTTGCAATCCCGCCCGCAGGAGCCGCTGCAGGAGCAGCTTCTTGCGCATGCGCAACCGAAGAAAAAATGGTATCAAAAATAGACATAAAGCCTCCCAAAGGTTTGAACGCGGCATTCATACCCTGCCACCTTATAAAAGCCAAGGATTTTTAGATACGCAGAATCGCCACTTCAATCATGGGGAATTTACCGAAATCCTGTTTGCAATTACGACGCAGAAACTGCTTGGTTACTTTTTCTACTTCCGTATCGCCTGCTTTACCTTGATGGCGCAACAGTTCATGCAATTCTTCGGAAAGCTCTTTTAAGGTTTCTTTATCATCTTGCTTATCTAGTAACCCTGGCGCAGAAATTTTCGGCGGCGCCATAATCTGACTGCGCTGATTCATGACAATCGCAACATGGAAATAACCGCTGGTCTGCATACTACGACGGGTGCGCATAATTTCGCTATCCGGATGCACCAGATAATTACCATCCACCCCATAAAAGCCGGCTGGCATCACCGCCACTTTTTCGGTTTCACCCGGAGCCAGCTTAATCACATCGCCATTGGCAATTTCGAGTGCCTTCTTAACGCCGTGTGCACGCGCGAATTTACAATGCTCATGCAAGTGAACCCGCTCACCATGTACCGGAATAGCCACTTGCGGCCGCACAAGACGATACATCTCTTTGAGTTCCTCTTGGCCAGGGTGACCCGAAACATGCACCAGATGATCTTTTTCCGTAAATAAATCCACGCCCTTCTGCACCAGCATATTAAACAGGCGGAAAATCTTTTTCTCATTACCTGGAATAATTTTGGAAGAAAATATAATGCGATCACCAGGCTTGAGCTTGATATATCTATAATCATCATAGGCAAGACGCGTCATCGCCGCACGTTCCTCGCCCTGACAACCCGTACAAAGCACCAGCAGTTTCTCGCGTGGATGTAGCTCCGCTTCTTCATCGGTTAAAAACTCGGGTGTATCTTTAAGATAACCTGTATCACGTGCGGCTTGCGTGATGCGCCATAGCGAACGCCCTAGCACTACCACTTTACGCCCTGCCGCCTGTGCTACCTTGGAAATGGTTTCTACCCTCGCGATATTAGACGCGAAGGTTGTGATCACCACCATACGATTCGATTCTTTTACAATATCAAGCAAGTTCTGATAAAGCGCCGATTCCGAGCCCGATGACCGCGGGTTAAGCACATTCGTGGAATCACACACCATGGCTAAAACACCTTCGTCGCCAAATTTTTTCAGCGCAGCGTAATCCGAGGCGGGCCCCACGAGCGGGTTATCATCAAATTTCCAATCACCCGTATGCAAAATAGTGCCTAGACGTGTTTTGATAACAAAGGCATTCATCTCCGGAATCGAATGCGTTAGCTGCACCATTTGCATCACAAAAGGCCCTACTTCAAAAAATGAACCTGGCTGAACAGTATGAATTTTCACCTCTTTCATAAGCTCAGTTTCGGCCATTTTCAGGCGCACCATTTCCGCTGTAAACGGTGTGGCATAAATTGGCAGCTTGAGCTGCTTCCACAAATAAGGCAGCGCTCCAATATGGTCTTCATGTGCGTGCGTGAGAATAATGCCCAAAAAATCTTTGAGATTTTGTTTAATAAATGCAATGTCGGGCACAATGAGATCAATACCCGGCAGCGTTTCGTCGCCAAATCCGGCACCAAAATCCACGATGATCCATTTGCCATCGAGCTGATAGCAATTCAGGTTCATGCCTATTTCACCTGAACCGCCTAAAGGTAGGAATAACCAATCTTTCTCGTGTTTTTTACGAAGTTGATGCTGCATGTAATCGCAATCTAAAGCTGATGATAATAATAAAGACCATGAAGCGTGAGGTCCGGCTCAATGTGAGCAATACGTTTGGTGCCCTTTGCCAAAAGCGGCGCTAAACCACCTGTTGCAATCACTTTTACTTTTTTACCGTATTCCTTTTCCATGCGTGTAACAACACCTTCAATCAGACCAACATAGCCGTAATAAATACCAGATTGCATTGCGTCGATGGTATTGGTACCAACCGCTTTTTCTGGGCGCTCAATCGTCACATTGGGCAGTTTCGCCGCTGCAAGATAAAGCGCTTCCAACGAAAGATGGACACCCGGCGCTATCGACCCGCCTAAATATTCACCTTTCGCGCTTACCAGATCAAAGGTCGTGGCAGTACCAAAATCAATTACAATGGTATCACCTGGAAATAGGCGATGTGCCGCAAGAGCATTAATGAAGCGATCAGCACCCAGCTCGCGCGGATTATCAATTTTTACTTTAATCCCCTTTTTATAACCACCCTCACCCACTACTTGTGGCGTGCAGCCGCAATAATCTTTTACAAAACGCTTCAAATCATAAGAAGCTTGCGGCACCACATTGCCAATCACCGCGGCTTTAATATCGCTTAGGTTTAGTTTCTCGCTGCTCAAACAATGTTTGAAGAAAAGCGCAAATTCATCTGCCGTACGGTGGTGATTCGTATGCAAGCGCCACTGCGCGGCAATTCGATTGCCTTTGAAAAGAGCAATAACGGTATTGGTATTTCCGGAATCGATTACAAGCAACATATTAGAGCGGAATCACATCGCCTTGGTTTAATTTTTCAAGGCCATTCTTGGTTTCAATGAGGCCAAAGCCTTCTTCATCAACGCCCCGGAACATACCCGAAATTTCCTCCGAAGCAAGGCGAACCTTTATATTTTCATTTAACTTCCAGGCCGATTCCAGCCAGGCTTCGCGCACTTTTGAAAATCCACCTAACCAATGCTGATACCAATTAAGCAGCGCATCAGAAACCGCTACTGCCAGAGCTTCTGGCGTGGGTGCTTTCTGCATCACGGAATCCAGTGCAATAGCGGGATAATCCACGGCCTCAGCTGGCGTGGCTTTTATGTTCACACCAATACCCACCACCATCCAGATTACTGCGTTGCCAGATGAAGCGGATTCAACCAATATTCCCGCTAATTTTTTATTTTTAAGAATAATGTCGTTTGGCCATTTTAGCGTAATTTCCTCTTCACAGCCGAGAGCGATAAGCGCATCGCGTACAGCCAAACCCGCTACATACTGCATTTCTTGCGCACGGGCGGCGGCTATAGCGGGGCGAAGAATCATCGAAAAATTGAGGTTATTTTGCGGCGCATACCACACTCTGCCATGCCTGCCGCGACCAGAAGTTTGCTCCCGCGCTACAATAACTTCGCCATGCGGGGCACCACCCTGCGCTAGTTCACGCGCTTTATCATTTGTGCTGGAGAGTGAATCAAACCACTGCAACGCTTATTGACCTATCAAAACGCGCGCGGCTGTGTGCGCCACCATGAGTACAGGCGATGCAAACACAAAAAAGAATAAGGTTGCCGCCGTTGTCACACCAATTACATAAACCAGGCCTGAATGAGACACCGCATCAAGCGTTGCTTTAGGCTCATCAAAATACATGACCTTGATAATGCGCAAATAATAGAAAGCGGCAATTACGCTGGTAATAACGCCAATAACGGCCAAAACAAAAAAGCCTTCCTGTACCGCGGCAAGAAACACATAAAATTTTGCAAAGAAGCCCGCAAGCGGCGGAATACCCGCCATAGAAAGCATAAGGATCAGAAAAGCACCTGCCAAAATGGGGTGATCTTTTGAGAAACCACGCAAATCATCAATATTTTCAACGGATTTGCCGTTCCGCGCCATGACCATGATAAGACCAAATGTACCAACCGTCATCACCGCGTATATAAGCATATAAACCAGCATGGCATGTACGGCCGCGGGGTTGGCCGCCGTCAGCGCAATTAATACATACCCGACATGCCCAATCGAGCTATAAGCCATCAGGCGTTTGATATTTGTTTGTCTAAGCGCTCCTACTGCTCCCCACACCATAGAAATAACGGAAATAACCATGATGATTTGCTGCCAGCTGCCAATCACATCGAAAAAAGGCCCTACTAGTAGACGCAGGAAAATTGCTAAAGCGGCAACTTTTGGCACCGAGGCAAAAAACGCCGTAATTATCGTAGGCGCCCCCTGATAAACATCTGGCGCCCACATGTGAAAGGGTGCCGCCGAAACTTTAAAGCTCAGGGCAATCAGTACGAGTACAAACCCTACCAGCAACGCCGGTGATAAAATCGGCGAATGCGAAAATAAGGTGTCCAGTGCAGCAAAATTAATCGTACCGGTAAAGCCATAAATAAAAGAAACGCCTAATAAAAATAAGCCCGAAGCCAGCGCGCCCAGAACAAAATATTTTACCCCCGCTTCTGAAGAAACAACGTTATCGCGGTTTATCGCCGCAAGCGCATAAAGTGAAAGACTTTGCAGCTCCATCCCCATATAAAGCGTTAGAAAATCATTCGCCGATACCATCACATACATACCAAACAACGATAGCAGCATCAGCACGGGCACTTCCGAGCGCATCCAGCTAAGGCGTACACGCTCCGAATGCAGCATGATGAAAATTCCAAACGTGGAAACAAGGAGAATCATTTTGATAAAAACGATGAACTTATTACTTGTCCAAGAACCTTGTAGAAGATCGCCGGTAAAAGACCAGTTCCACATCAGAAGCATCCCGGCAATAATCATGATGCCCAAACCAATTTTGATAACAAAAGGTGTGACAACATTATCTTGCTTACTCCATGCACCAACGAGCAGCATGAATAATGCACCAAAGCCAATCACCAGCTCGGGTGACAACGAATAAAAAGGCTGAGCAAGCATTTCCATAATTACCATTTCCCTACGGTCAGCAGCGCGGGCTGCACTTGCGTTATAAGATTATCGATTGACACCTGTGTAAGCGAAAATATCAGGCTGGGGTAAACGCCGAGAACCACAGCAAGCAGTGCTAGTGGAACCAAAGTAATAACTTCGATACGGTCCAGGTCTTTAATATTTTTAAGCTGCTTATGTACCAGTTCACCAAACACCACACGGCGATAAAGCCATAGCATATAAACTGCGCCAAGTATCACGCCAGAAGTTGCGAGTGTTGCTGCAAGCCTACTGTCTTGAAATACACCAAGTAACACTAAAAATTCGCCCACAAAGCCGCTCGTACCGGGCAGACCAACCGAGGCAAGTGTGAAGACCATCATCATCAGTGCATATTTGGGCATACGCTCCACAAGCCCACCGAATTTTGCAATTTCTTTCGTATGCAAACGGTCATAAAGCACACCCACACACAGGAAGAGCGCTGCCGAAACGATACCATGGCTTAACATTTGAAACAGTGCGCCTTGCAACGCTTGTGCGTTAAAAGCAAAAATACCAAGCGTCACATAGCCCATATGCGCAATGGAAGAATAGGCAATAAGCTTTTTCATATCCGTTTGCACAAATGCCACGAGCGATGTGTAAATAATGGCAACGATACTGAGCCCGTAAATAAGCGGCGCAAAATATACCGAGGCATCAGGAAGCATGGGCAACGAAAGACGCAAGAAACCATAACCGCCGAGTTTCAACAAAACACCTGCCAGAATGACAGAACCCGCTGTTGGTGCCTGAACGTGCGCATCTGGAAGCCAGGTATGTACAGGCCACATCGGCACTTTCACGGCAAAAGAAGCAAGAAATGCAATCCACAGCCAGCGCTGTTCCTGCGGCGAAAACTTGGGCACCTGTACCATCAATTCGGCAATATTCATTGTGCCGGTTTGGTAATAAATATAGAGCAGCGCAATCAGCATCAACACCGAGCCGAGCAGTGTGTAGAGGAAAAATTTGAATGCTGCATAAACACGATTTTCGCCACCCCAAATACCAATTAAAAGGAACATGGGAATCAGCACTGCTTCAAAAAAGAAATAGAACATTAAAAAATCAAGAGAGCAGAATACGCCCAGAATAAGCGACTCCAGCGCAAGAAATGCGATCATGTATTCCTTCACGCGTTCCGTAATAGAATTCCAGCTCGCCAAAATACAAATCGGCATCAAAAGCGTGGTGAGTAAGACAAAGAAAATCGAAATACCATCTACTCCCAAATGGTAACGAATGCCGGAGCCTTCAATCCATTCAAACGTTTCCTGTAATTGAAAATGCGCGACAGCGGGATTAAATTTAACGACCACCAGATAAATGGAGAGCAATAACGTTGCGATGGTAATCCACAGCGCTGTATTCTTTGCATTATGTGCGACTTCTTTTTCACCGCCGCGCAAAAACAACGCAATAATAAACGCACCCAGCAGCGGCAAAAAGATAATAACGGAAAGAAGCGGAAAATTGGTCATTACAGCACCATCCTATAAACAAGCCAGCCGACAAGCGTTACACCGCCAATAAGCATCGCGAACGCATAATGATACATATAGCCAGTTTGCAATTTGCTGAGCCGACCAGCAAAAAGTGACGTAACTTTTGCAAACCCATTAGGCCCCAAACCATCGATTATAACCACATCTACAAATCGCCATGAAATTTGTGCGAGGTAAATAACTGGTTTCACAATGAGCAGATCGTAAATTTCATCAATGTACCATTTGCGATTGGAAAGCAGGTAAAGCGGTCTTAATGCTGAGGCAAGAAACACAGGTATCTGAGGCAAGAACAAATAAAACACATAAGCAAGGGCTATGCCGCCAGCAATTACGCCCATCACCCACATAGGCAAATGATGCGCTGCACCCTCATGTTTTGCTTCTGGCAGCGCCAGCGTATGTTGCCAGAAAGAACCGTCTCCATGCACAGCATGTAACACTTCCTGACCAAACCACCCAGAAAAGATGGCGCCAATCGAAAGTAAAATCAGCGGAACAAGCATGACCATGGGCGATTCATGCACATGCGACATTGCGGATTTTGGCGCACGGGGCTTGCCATGGAATGCAAGCAGCAACAGACGCCAGGAATAGAAAGCTGTCATGCCAGCGGTCAGCACGCCGACATAAAAGACATATTCACCGACTGCATTGTGCGTATTGTACGCGGTGATAAGAATAGCATCTTTGGAAAAGAAACCTGCAAAAGGTGGCAATCCGGCTAACGCCCACGAACCAATCCACATCAGAATATAGGTCGCCCAAATCTTTTTCCAAATGCCGCCCATTTTGCGAATATCTTGCTCATCGGACATAGCGTGAATCACGCTACCCGCACCAAGGAAAAGCAGCGCTTTGAAGAAGGCATGCGTCGCGAGGTGGAAAATACCTGCATCGTAAGCGGAAAGGCCGCAGGCCGCAAACATGTAACCCAACTGGCTACAGGTTGAATACGCGATAATGCGTTTGATATCGTTTTGCGTAAGTGCAATGGTTGCCGCAAACAAACTTGTAGTAATGCCAAGCACCGCGATAAAATCAAGTGTAAGTGGTGCATATTCAAAAAGCGGTGAAGCGCGCGCCACAAGAAATACCCCGGCCGTTACCATTGTTGCCGCGTGAATCAAAGCAGAAACAGGCGTCGGGCCTTCCATGGCATCGGGCAACCATGTATGCAAACCGAGCTGTGCCGATTTACCCATACAGCCGATAAACAGCAGGAAGCAAATGAGCGTAATCGCATGGAATTGCATGCCAAAAAACTCAATTTGCTGATCCACAGCATTAGGTACTTGCGCAAAAACTTCTGCATAATTTACCGTACCGAACACTTTGAAAATCAGAAATATACCTAGCGCTAAACCAAAATCCCCAACACGATTCACGATGAATGCTTTCATTGCCGCGGCATTAGCGGAAGGTTTTTTATACCAGAAACCAATTAGCAGGTAGGAGCAAAGGCCGACACCTTCCCAACCAAAAAAGAGTTGCACAAAATTATCCGCCGTTACCAGCATCAGCATCGCAAACGTGAACAGAGAGAGATACGCAAAAAAGCGGGGCTGATGCGGATCGTGGTGCATATAGCCCACGGAATAAAGGTGCACGAGCGCCGAAACCCACGTCACCACCACCAGCATGACAGAAGTGAGCGCATCAATATGCAACGACCAATTAATTTTGAATCCGCCGATACTCATCCATTCAAGAACGGCAATCGAGCGTGGCTCACCAAGAATCGCTACTTGATAAAACATGATGCCGGAAAGAATCGCGCTAATAAATAAAGCGCCCGTCGTAATCCAATGAGCGGCATGCACGTTAATCGTGCGCGAGGTAAGGCCAACAAAAGCAGCGGCGATCAGCGGTAGAAAAACAAGAAGATGCTCCATATTAACCTTTCATACTGCTGATATCGTCCACCGCAATACTGCCGCGGTTACGGAAATAGACGACGAGAATTGCCAAGCCAATAGCAGCTTCGGCGGCGGAAACGGTTAACACAAACATGGTAAATACCTGGCCGGTGATATCGCCAAGATAGGAAGAAAAAGTGACAAAATTAATGTTCACAGCAAGCAACATTAATTCAATCGACATGAGGATGGTGATAACGTTTTTACGGTTAAGAAACATGCCGCACACGCCGATCGTAAAAATAATCACGGCCAATATCAGATAATGAAAAATACCAATGGGCATTAGCGTCATGGCGTGTTGACTCCCTTCCCTGATTCTACACGAACAACATCCAGCGATTCTTTCACCGTACGGTGGACCTGACGTGAAATTTTCTGGCGCTTCACGCCGTCACGATGGCGTAGCGTTAAAACTATCGCGCCGATCATTGCTACAAGCAGCACCCCACCTGCAAGCTGGAACGGGAATATATAATCCGTGTAAAGTACAGCTCCGATAGCGTGCGTATTGCTGATACCAGCGGTCGTTGCTTGCGGTGTTGCCAGAAATGTTTTTTGCTCAATCGAAACACCAAGAATCAAATAAAGCTCGGTGAGCATAATAGCCGCCACGAGAAGCGCCAGTGGCACATAACGGATAAAACCTTCTTTCAGCTTCACAAAATTGATATCCAGCATCATCACCACAAAGAGGAACAGCACCATTACAGCGCCGACATAAACGATGATTAAAATCATCGCGATGAACTCCGCGCCGAGCAGAACAAAAAGCCCTGCCGCCGTAAAGAATGCAAGAATCAAAGAAAGAATTGCGTGTACTGGGTTTTTCACCAAAACCACAGAAAGCGAAGTCAAAATTAAAAGTGCCGCGAAGGCATAAAATATAATAGCTGCAAACATAAATTTTACCGGTAAGGCGCCTCCGCTTCAAGTCGCGCAGCAAGCTCTTTTTCCCAGCGCTCTCCGTTAGCCAGAAGTTTATTTTTATCGTAAAGCAATTCTTCGTGCGTCTCCGTGGCGAATTCAAAATTCGGCCCCTCCACAATCGCATCCACCGGACATGCTTCCTCGCACAGGCCACAGTAAATACATTTTGTCATATCAATATCGTAGCGCGTGGTACGACGCGATCCATCAGCACGTACCTCCGCCTCAATGGTAATAGCCTGCGCGGGGCAAACCGCTTCACAAAGCTTACATGCAATGCAGCGCTCTTCTCCATTCGCATAGCGGCGCAAGGCGTGCTCACCACGAAAACGTGTACTGATTGGCCCTTTTTCGTAAGGGTAATTAATCGTAACCTTCGGTTTAAACATATATTTTACCGTAAGGTACATGCCCTTGGCTATTTCACTGAGTAATAAGGACCGTGCGTATTTATCCAACATAATGCCCTCTATTTCGCATAAACTTCCAGCGCGGCGATAAACACCACCCAGATAAGTGAGAAGGGTAAGAAAATCTTCCAGCCTAAACGCATGAGTTGATCATAGCGATAGCGTGGTAGCGTAGCGCGAACCCAAAGGAACGTAAAAAGCAAAATCACAATTTTTAGAATCAACCATAATGGCCCAGGAAGCCAATTAAATGGAGCGATATCCAGCGGCGGCATCCATCCGCCTAGGAAAAGAATTGCCGTCATCGCCGACATCAAAATCATATTCGCGTATTCGCCCAAGAAAAACAGTGCAAACGCCATCGAAGAATATTCCACGTTAAAACCAGCTACTAACTCTGCTTCCGCTTCCGGCAGGTCAAACGGGTGACGATTCGTTTCCGCAAGCGTGGAGATAAAGAATACAACAAACATTGGCAGCAATGCAGAGAACACAAACCAGCCATCCGCTTGCGCTTTAATAATATCGGAAAGATTGAGCGATCCCACTTTAAGCAGCACGGTAATCACCACAAGGCCTATCGAAATTTCGTAAGAAATCATTTGCGCGGCGGAGCGAATGCCCCCCAAAAACGCGTATTTAGAATTGCTCGCCCAACCTGCAATAATAATGCCATAAACGCCCAAGGAAGAAATGGCGAAGAGATACAAAACACCCACATTCAAATTGGAAAGTGCCAAACCCTCATCAAAAGGAATAACCGCCCAGCCAATCAGCGCGAGTACAAAGGTAATCATCGGCGCGAGTAGGAATAACCCCTTGTTGGCACCGGTCGGAATTAGAATTTCCTTCGTCATCAATTTCAGCGCATCGGCAAAGGGCTGCAACATTCCAAACAAACCGACTACGTTCGGGCCTTTGCGCAGCTGCATCCAGGCTATCACGCGGCGCTCTGCGAGTGTTAGATAGGCTACCGTGATTAATAACGGCAAAACAATACACAAAATGTGCAGTAGCTTCATATCAAACAGCACGTAATTGACAAGAAATTCCAGCGTTTCCATTAGGCTGCTTCCTTCTGCGATCCGAGAATTTCTGCCGTGCATGCCGCCATGGTTTTAGACGCACGGCTAATGGAATCCGTCATGTAAAAATTTGTAATGAATTCTGCAAAAGGCTCACTAAGTAGCTTGCCGCCTTTTTTCGGGAAACTACAATTACCCGCTTTTACTTCACCAAGATGCACAAAGAATTCACTCTGCTGCACGAGCGCATCGCGCACTTGACGAACGGATTTATAACCAAAATCAAAACCCAAGGCAGTGGCAAGGTCGGCTAAAATACGCCAATCTTCACGCGCCTGCCCCGGCGGAAAAACAGCTTGTGTCGTGCGCTGCGCCCGGCCTTCCAGATTCACATAGGTTGCGCTTTTCTCAGTATAAGCCGCACCCGGCAGAATCACATCCGCTGCGTGCGCACCCGCATCGCCGTGATGCCCTTGGTAAATAACAAATGTTTTCTTAAGCGCCGCAGTATCAATTTCATCTGCGCCCAGCAAATACACTACTTCCATATCCCCTTTACGCGCCGCTTCAAGAATTCCTGATGCATCCAAACCCCGCGCGCCTGGCACAAAACCAATATCCAATCCCCCAACGCGTGATGCAGCCGTATGCAGAATATTAAATCCATTCCACTTATCTTGCACCACATCATAGGCATCACAAATTTCGCCAATCAGGGCAAAAATAGCGGGATAGTCCACACGCGTGTAAGCAGAGGCGCCCACAATAATCATGGGCTTCTTCGCAGATTTAAGCACCTTCGCAAACGCATGTTTACCGCTGGCAATTTCAGAAAGAATTTCCGGTGTATCGCCTAAATCTTCGTAATCATATGTCAAATTCGCGGCCGCACCGATACGCGCGATTGGGAACTTTCCAGCGCGCCAACGTTTGCGAATACGTTGATTCACAATCGGCGCTTCCACACGCGGGTTCGCACCGATAATCAGCAGCGCGTCCGCTTCTTCAATCCCTGCAATCGTCGTATTGAATAAATAATTTCCGCGCGATTTATTATCGATTTGCGCCCCATCAATACGGCAATCCATATTTTGTGAGCCGATTTTCTTGAATAGCTCTTTGAGTAACAACATGGACTCCGCATCCGCCAGATTTCCAGCAAGGGCCGCAATCCGTTTTGGATCTACACCTTTAATACGTTTGGCAATCGCCGCAAAGGCTTCATCCCACGATGCAGGCTGCAATTTGCCATTTTTACGCACCATCGGCTTATCCAGACGTTGATTAAGCAAGCCGTCACACGCGTGACGTGTTTTATCCGAAATCCATTCTTCATTAATTTCTTCATTAAGGCGCGGCAATACACGCATCACGGCGAGGCCACGCGAATCCACGCGAATATTGGAGCCCACCGCATCCAACACATCAATCGATTCGGTTTTCTTAAGTTCCCATGGTCGCGCGGTAAACGCATAAGGACGCGATGTCAGCGCACCAACCGGGCACAGATCAACCAGATTGCCGGAAAGCTCCGAGCTGATCGCTTTTTCAACATAGGTCGTCACCTGCATATCTTCGCCGCGACCGATCGCGCCAAGCTCCGGCACGCCCGCCACTTCCTCCGCGAAACGAATACAGCGCGTGCAATGAATGCACCGCGTCATATGCGTTTTGATGAGCGGGCCCATATATTTTTCAACAACAGCACGCTTATTTTCATGGTAACGATTTTTACCGCGGCCATACGCCATTGCCTGATCCTGCAAATCGCACTCACCGCCCTGGTCACAGATTGGGCAATCCAGCGGATGGTTGATGAGCAAAAATTCCATAACGCCTTCGCGCGCCTTTTTTACCATCGGCGAATTCGTAAAAATCACTTGGCCATTTGCCACCGGCATCGCGCAGCTTGCAACCGGCTTCGGCGGCCCGCCCTTCACTTCCACCAGGCACATACGGCAATTACCGGCAATATGCAGGCGATCGTGATAGCAGAAACGCGGAATTTCAATGCCCGCAATTTCGCAGGCCTGAATGATCGTCATGCCATCCTGCACCGTATATTCTTTACCGTTTATTGTAACCTGCGCCATTTAATTGCTCATCTCCAACACCAGATAAATAAACCCGAAAGCGATTGTAACTACCAGAATCATCTGCTTCATGATTTAGGCTACCTTTCGCTTTTTATAATTTTTGATGCGCTCTTCCATCACCGGACGGAAATGACGCACGAGACCTTGAATCGGCCATGCTGCTGCATCGCCGAGCGCACAGATCGTATGGCCTTCAATTTGTCCCGCAACATCAAGCAGCGAATCGATTTCAGAAATTTCCGCTTCGCCGCGAACCATGCGTGTCATCACGCGCCACATCCAGCCAGTGCCCTCACGGCACGGAGTACATTGGCCACAAGATTCGTGCATATAAAAATGCGCAAAACGCGCAATCGCTTCAATAATGTCGGTGGATTTATCCATCACAATTACAGCCGCTGTGCCTAAACCCGACTTCACCTCTTTCAGCGAATCAAAATCCATCAACACCGTATCGCAAATCTGTTTTGGCAAAACCGGAACCGAAGAGCCACCCGGCACGACTGCAAGTAGATTCTCCCAACCGCCACGCACGCCGCCCGCATGTTTGTTGATAAGTTCTTTAAGCGGAATCCCCATTTCTTCTTCAACGTTGCAAGGATTATTCACATGGCCCGAAATACAGAAAATTTTTGTGCCCGCATTATTCGGGCGACCGAGCGCCGCAAACCATTTTGCCCCGCGGCGTAAAATCGTCGGCGCGACGGCAATGGTTTCCACATTATTAATTGTTGTCGGGCAACCCCAGATGCCTACTCCCGCCGGAAATGGCGGCTTTAAGCGGGGCTGACCTTTTTTGCCCTCAAGTGATTCCATGAGAGCCGTTTCTTCACCGCAAATGTAGGCACCCGCACCGCGATGCAGATACACATCGAAATCATAACCTGAACCGCAGGCATTTTTGCCAATCAGCCCGGCATCATAGGCTTCATCGATGGCGATTTGCGTCGCGCTTGCTTCGTTATAAAATTCACCGCGAATATAAATATAGGCCGCTTTTGCGCCCATCGCGAATCCCGCAATCAACGCGCCTTCAATTAATTTATGCGGGTCGTTACGCAAAATTTCACGGTCTTTACAAGTGCCCGGCTCAGACTCATCGGCATTAATCACCAAATAAGATGGCTTTGGTGTACCGAACTGATCCTTCGGCGGCTCTTTAGGCATAAACGACCATTTCATGCCTGTGGGGAAACCCGCACCACCGCGGCCACGCAAACCAGAATCCTTCATCTGCTGGATGATAGCATCGCGTCCCATCGCTAGAATTTTTTTCGTATTATCCCAATCGCCACGCTTTTGCGCCGCCTTCAATCCAGCGGATTCAAAACCATACAAATTGGTAAATATGCGATCTTTATCGTTCAGCATTATTTTTTACCTGTTTTCTTTTTTGCCACTGTGGGCGCCTTTTTCGGAACCGCTTTAACAGCAGGTTTTGTCGCAGCGTTATTTTGATTGGCAAATTGCGCAAGCGAAGTTAGCTCACCCAGCGGCGCAGAGCATGTTCTGCCCGTTTGGGAACCAACATTCGGCTTCTTTCCAGCGGCCAAATCATCCAGCACATCTTCTAAAAGTTCCGGCGAAAGATCTTCATAATAATCGTCGTTAATTTGCACCATCGGCGCATTGACACACGCACCGAGGCATTCCACTTCCGTCAGCGTGAATTTTCCATCACGCGTCGTTTCGTGTAAACCAACACCTAATTTTTTCTTGCAAAGATTTGTCAAATTATCAGAACCGCGCAACCAACACGGCGTAGTGCGGCACACTTGCACATGGTATTTGCCAATCGGCTGCAGATTGAACATCGTATAGAACGTCGCTACTTCATACACTTTAATATACGGCACGAGAAGCAGCGTCGCCAGATACTGCATCACTTCCATCGACACCCAATTTCCATTTTGACGCTGCGCGAGATCGAGCAGCGGCAGCATCGCGCTGCGCTGCTGGCCTTTCGGATATTTCGCGACGATAGCTTCCGCTTTTTTCAAATTCTCTTTCGTGAATTCGAATTTTTTGCCGGTCGATTCTGCAACTAGATTGCGGCTCATCGGTCCACCTCACCAAACACAATATCCAGCGTGCCGATAATGGTTACAACATCGGCAAGTAAATGGCCTTTGCTCATAAAATCTAAACCTTGCAGATGCGCAAATCCTGGCGCACGCAAACGGCAGCGATAGGGTTTATTAAGCCCCGTTGAAACCACATATACCCCAAACTCACCCTTCGGCGCTTCCACAGGCACATAAGCCTCACCCGCAGGAACGTGATAACCTTCGGTATAAAGTTTGAAATGATGGATAAGCGCTTCCATCGAATGCTTCATTTCTTCGCGTGGCGGCGGCGCTATTTTTCGATCTAAAGTTTTAACAGGTCCTGCAGGCATTTGCTCAATACATTGCTGAATAATTTTCAGGCTTTGGCGCATTTCTTCCACACGCACCAAATAACGGTCATACGAATCACCGTTTTTGCCCACCGGAATATCGAATTCCATTTTATCATAAACATCGTAAGGCTGACTCTTACGCAGATCCCAAGGAATACCGGAGCCACGCAGCATGGGGCCTGTAAAGCCCCAATCCAGCGCCTCTTCCGGCGAAACAACGCCAATATCTACCGTGCGCTGTTTGAAAATACGATTTTCGGTTATCAGCCCTTCCATATCGTCCAGATATTTTGGAAAGCTCTCCGTGAATTCAGCAATATCCTCAAGCAGACCGTAAGGTAAATCTGATTTCACACCGCCCGGACGGAAATAAGCAGAATGGAAACGCGCACCCGAAACTCGCTCATAAAATTCCAGCATTTTCTCGCGCTCTTCAAACATCCAGAGCAAAGGCGTTGTCGCACCAATATCCAGCGCTTGCGTCGTCACGTTCATAATATGATTTAAGAGCCGCGTAATTTCAGAAAATAGCACGCGAATATATTGCGCGCGCAGCGGCACGTCACAGCCGAGCAATTTTTCCACCGAAAGCGCAAACGCATGTTCCTGGCACATGGGCGACACATAATCGAGGCGATCCAGATACGGCACCGCCTGAATATAGGTTTTGTGCTCCATCAGTTTTTCTGTACCGCGATGTAACAGACCAATATGGGGGTCGGCGCGCTCAATCACCTCACCATCCATTTCAAGAATCAAACGCAATACACCGTGTGCCGCAGGGTGTTGCGGGCCGAAATTCAGCGTGAGATTTTTGAGTTCAACCTGGCTCATCATCCCACCTTCTTCTGAGGCGCCTGCGGCACAGTCGCTTTTTCATCGCCGGGAAGAATGGGTTTTACATAGTCCGTCCCTTCCCAAGGGCTCACGAAATCGAAATTACGAAACTCCTGATCCAGTTGCACAGGCTCGTACACCACGCGCTTCTTCTCCGTGTCGTAACGCACTTCCACATAGCCGGTGAGCGGAAAATCTTTACGCAGAGGATGGCCTTCAAAACCATAATCGGTAAGGATGCGGCGGAGATCAGGATTATTTTCAAAATTCACGCCATACATATCCCACACTTCGCGCTCAAACCACGTGGCAGCGGAAAAAACCGAAGCCGCGGAAGGAACAGTAGTCACCTCATCCGCCAATACTTTTATACGCGCACGCACGTTATATTTTAAGCTGAGCAAATTATAAATGACTTCAAAACGCAATTCGCGCTCAGGATAATCAACGCCAAAAACATCAATGAGTTGGCGGAATTGGCATTTCACATCGTCGCGAAGAAATATCAAAACTTTCTCAATATCTTTTGCTTCTACATATACAACCAGCGCGTCATCCGATTCTTCAAACTTCAGCGTTTTACGCTTGCTGAGTTTTTCCGCCATGTACTTTTGCAGCGCTTTGATTTGAGCCATGTCTGCCATATTAATACCGCTTAATCACCGTGCCTTGACGGTGAATTTTTTTCTGGAGTTGCAGCACGCCGTAAAGCAGCGCTTCCGCCGTTGGCGGGCAACCAGGCACATAGACATCTACCGGCACTACGCGATCGCAACCGCGCACCACGGAATAAGAATAATGGTAATAACCGCCGCCATTCGCGCAGCTGCCCATCGAAATCACCCAGCGTGGCTCCGGCATCTGGTCATATACTTTGCGCAGCGCCGGCGCCATTTTATTGGTGAGCGTACCGGCGACAATCATCACGTCGGATTGGCGGGGGCTCGGGCGAAACAACATGCCGAACCGATCCATGTCGTAACGGCTTGCCGCCGCTTGCATCATCTCAACGGCGCAACAGGCCAAGCCGAACGTCATCGGCCAAAGCGAACCCGTCCGCGCCCAATTTACCAACTTATCCAGCTGCGCCACGACGAAACCTTTGTCGCTCATCTCGCTGAAAGCCTGCTCAAAAATAACGTCCTGCTCCGTTCCGGGACGCAGAATTTTATCAAGCGGCTGCGGATTGATGAGTTGTTTTGTCATATCACTCCCACTCCAATGCGCCTTTCTTCCATTCGTAAATAAAGCCTACGGTGAGCACAAAAAGAAACAGCATCATCGACCAAAATCCATACACGCCAATATCGCCGAGCGTAATCGCCCAGGGAAAAAGAAACGCGACTTCCAAATCAAAAATAATAAATAAAATCGAGACAAGATAAAAACGCACATCGAATTTGCCGCGCGCATCGCCAAAGGGATCAAAACCACACTCATAGG
The DNA here is from genome assembly GCA_964414595.1 of uncultured Rickettsiales bacterium. Lineage (GTDB taxonomy): Bacteria > Pseudomonadota > Alphaproteobacteria > Rickettsiales > CAIJLX01 > CAYPXJ01. The sequence goes on along the minus strand of CAYPXJ010000010.1, from coordinate 14,624 downwards.
CAGAAAG
>CAYPXJ010000010.1:11745-14607 GCA_964414595.1 uncultured Rickettsiales bacterium | reverse complement strand
GTAATAAGCGAATACGTTTTATTTCTGAGCAAATTGCGCAGGGCGATAATGAAAGGGATGCCGACGACAATCGCAGAAATAACAACCGCAATAGTCAAAAAAACGATAATCGGCAGATAATTCGCGAAAAGATAGTCCATCGTGTTAATGGTAGGATCCCTGTCTGACCTCGGCATAGTACTGAAACTTCAAATACTTGTCTATACCGATTCTGCGTTGCAGCATCGTAAAATACTGTGGATTTTGCGATGAAAATCCAGTAAGCCCATTTCCCTTATGGCAAAGAAAAAAGACAGCGCGAAAAAATGGAAACGTAGCACGAAACTTGTGCGCGGCGGCACCATGCGTTCTAATTTCGGCGAAACGAGCGAAGCGATCTTCCTCAATTCCGGCTTTTGTTACGACGCTGCCGAAACCGCAGAGAAGCGTTTTAACGGTGAAGAACCAGGTTTCGTTTATTCGCGTTATCTCAACCCCTCGCTCGCAATGTTGGAAGAACGGCTGACGCTACTCGAACCGGGTGCAGAAGCCTGCTGCGTTGTCGCGTCAGGCATGGCGGCGGTGTTTGCTTCCATTATGTGCACGGTGAAGCCGGGCGATCATGTGGTGGCAAATAAAGTTCTGTTTGGCTCCTGCCATTATATTATTACGCAGATTCTGCCGCGCTTCGGCGTGCGCGCAACGCTTGTGCAAAGCGATGACCTCAAAGCGTGGGAAAAAGCGATCAGTGATAACGCCACGCATGTATTTATTGAAACACCAAGCAACCCGACGCTCGATCTGGTCGATATCGCTGCCGTCGCCAAGCTGTGTAAAAAACAGGGCACGCAGCTTATCGTCGATAACATTTTCGCCACCCCGCTGCTCCAGGAACCGCTTACACTCGGCGCGGACGTGGTCGTGTATTCCACAACAAAACATATGGATGGCCATGGCCGCACGCTTGGCGGCGCGATTCTTGGCACCGAGAAATTTATCAAGGAAACGCTGCTGCCTTTCCACCGCCATACCGGCCCGGCCTTGAGCCCCTTCAATGCCTGGGTGGTATTGAAAGCGCTGGAATCCTTTGAACTCCGTATGGAACGCCACTGCGAAAACGCCCAGAAAATCGCTGAATTTTTGGAAAATCAGGGCCAAGTTGCGCGCGTGATTTACCCCGGCCTGAAATCGCACCCGCATTATGCTATTGCACAAAAGCAAATGCACCATGGCGGCCCGCTGATTGCCTTTGAAGTAAAAGGTGGAAAAAAGGGCGCGTTTGCTTTTATGAACAAGCTCGAAATCATTGATATTTCGAACAATCTCGGCGATGCCAAATCCCTAATTACGCACCCTGGTACCACCACCCACTCCAACCTCACGCCGCAGGATCGCGCGGCGATTGGTATTGGTGATGGCCTACTCCGACTCTCGGTAGGCATAGAAGATGTAGAAGACTTGATAGGCGACCTGAAGCAGGCGCTGGCCTAATTGACTATTGATTCGATATTCCGTATATATTTGGGCGTTTCTGTCGAATAAACAACTTACACATTCCCAGGAGGAATTATGAAATTCTCTAAATTTATCGCTGCCGGTATGGTGGCTGTTCTTGCTACCGCGTGTGCGCAAAACGGCCAGCGCGATGATATCGTGAACAAAGAAAATATCGGTACGCTCGCCGGCGCTGGTCTTGGCGCATGGGCTGGCTCGAATGTCGGCAAAGGCTCTGGCAACGTCGCTGCAATCGCCGTTGGTACGCTGCTCGGCGCAGGCATTGGCAAAGAAGTTGGCGCATCGCTCGACCGCGCAGATATGGCCTATTACAACCAAACATCGCAGCAAGCGCTGGAAACTTCCCGCGTTGGCGTGCAAAGCACCTGGGCAAATCCGGATAGCGGCAATAGCGGCACCTTTACGCCGACCCGCACTTACCAAACTGCCGGCGGCCAATATTGCCGTGAATATACGCAAACCATCAATGTCGGCGGCAAAACCGCGGAAGGCCATGGCACCGCTTGCCGTCAGCCAGATGGAACTTGGCAGATTACGCAATAGTTCATACACAGGGCTTAAGCTATGACCGCACTTCTAAAGGGTAAGCGCGGCCTGATTATGGGCGTGGCGAATGATAAATCGCTCGCCTGGGGTATCGCGTCGCTGTGCCATCAGCACGGTGCGGAACTGGCTTTCACATTCCAAGGAGAGGCTCTGCAAAAGCGCGTAGTACCGCTGGCGGAAAGTGTTGGCAGCAATATCACTCTGCCCTGTGATGTGACGGACAATGTTTCCTTCCAAAATGTATTTACCGATCTGGCGAAGCACTGGGATAGTTTCGACTTCCTGGTGCACGCCATTGCGTTCTCAGATAAGAACGAGCTGAAGGGTAAATATCTCGATACGTCGCTGCCGAACTTCCTGCAAAGTATGCATATTTCCTGTTACTCTTTCACCGAAGCAGCGCGCTATGCCGCCCCGATGATGAAAAATGGCGGCAGCCTGGTGACCCTGACGTATCTCGGCGCGGAACGCGTGATGCCGAATTATAACGTAATGGGCGTTGCCAAAGCCGCACTCGAAACCAGCGTGAAATATCTGGCGGTCGATCTCGGCCCACAAAAAATCCGCGTCAATTCACTTTCCGCCGGCCCGGTACGCACGCTCGCCGCTTCCGGCATCAGTGATTTCCGTTATATCTTGAAGTGGAATGAATATAACGCACCGCTCAAGCGCAACACGACACTCGAAGATGTTGGCGGCGCTGGGCTTGATCTGGTAAGCGATTTGAGCTCCGGTACGACGGGTGAAAATATCCATGTTGATTCCGGATATCATGTTGTCGGCATGAAAGCTGTCGACGCACCGGATATTTCTGTCGTATAA
>CAYPXJ010000010.1:0-11735 GCA_964414595.1 uncultured Rickettsiales bacterium | reverse complement strand
ATCGACAGCATGTCTTTTAACACATTCGGCCGCATTTTTCGTTTTACCACTTGGGGTGAAAGCCATGGCGAGGCCATTGGCTGCGTCGTAGACGGTGTGCCGCCACGCATCCCGCTTTCGGAAGCCGATATCCAGCCTTACCTCGATAAACGCCGTCCCGGCCAATCGAAATTCACCACGCAACGTCAAGAAGGCGATCGCGTCAAAATTCTTTCCGGCGTATTCGAAGGTTTGACCACCGGCCATCCCATCAGCCTGATTATTTATAACGAAGACCAGCGTTCGAAAGATTACGGCGATATCGTCGATAAATTCCGTCCCGGCCATGCCGACTACACCTACTGGCAGAAATACGGCATCCGCGATTATCGCGGCGGCGGGCGCTCGAGCGCGCGCGAAACCGCAATGCGCGTTGCCGCCGGCGCTATCGCGCGCAAAATTTTAGGCAAAAAAATTTCCATTCGTGGTGCACTCATACAGGTTGGCGATATGCCCCTCACCCATAAAAATTGGGATTGGAAAGAGGTCGAGAAAAATGCCTTCTTCAGCCCGGATAAAAAAATCGTCGCCAAATGGGAAGAATATTTGCTCGATGTGCGTAAGCGCGGCTCGTCTGTCGGTGCGATTGTCGAAGTACATGCCGAAGGTGTTCCCGCCGGTTGGGGTGAACCTGTGTATGGAAAACTCGATACGGAACTCGCCGCCGCGATGATGTCAATCAACGCAGTGAAGGCCGTCGAAATCGGTAGCGGTTTTGCGATGGCCGCTGGCGAAGGCCCGGATTTCGCCGATCAAATGCAGAGCAAAAACGGCAAAGCTATTTTTACCACGAATCACAATGGCGGCATACTCGGCGGCATTTCCACCGGCCAACCGGTTGTCGCGCGCTTTGCAGTGAAACCGACAAGTTCTTTCCTGACGGAAGTAAATACCGTGGATAAGAAAAGTAAAAACACGACGATTCAAACCAAAGGACGCCATGACCCATGCGTCGGCATTCGCGCCGTTCCCATCGGCGAAGCGATGATGGCGTGTGTACTTGCCGACCAGATGCTGCGCCACCGCGCACAATGCGGCTAAATGCGACGACTAATTAGCTTTTCCTAGTAAGTACATACTGCACCAGCGCGATAAGTGCTTTTATATCACGCTTCACGGGCTTGAGCGCCAACAGCGCCTGCTGTGCGAGTTTCTCCGCATAGACTTCCGATTCATTCACGCCGAGCAATTTTATAATCGTCGCTTTGTCTGAGGCATTGTCTTTCCCTGGTGTTTTTCCAAGCTGCTGCGCAGACGCTTTTACATCCAAAATATCGTCCGTCACTTGGAACAAAAGACCAAGTTTCTCGCCAAATTCGCATAACGCCGTTTGCTCCTCCGGCTCGGCATGACCAAGCACGCACGCGGCCTCCGCACAGAAGCGAAAAAGTTCCGCCGTTTTTTCACGGTGAAGCTGCGTAATTTCTTCGAATGACAGTTTACGACCTTCGGAAATCAAATCTTGCATCTGCCCCGAAAGCAAGCCGCGATACCCCGCCGAACGCGCCAGCATACTCACCAGACCACAACGCACTACGGGTTCCGGATGTGTAGAAGGATCCGCTACTAATTCAAAGGCGAAGGTAAGCAGCGCATTGCCGGCCAGAATGGCCGTCGCCTCATCAAATTTTTTGTGGCAGCTAGCTTGACCACGCCGCATATCGTCGTCATCCATTGCCGGCAAATCATCATGAATGAGCGAATACACATGAATACATTCAATCGCGCAGGCGATAAGCAGGGAGCGCTTACGCGTAACGGAAAATAAATCCGCCACCTGCAAAAGCAAAAAAGGGCGCACATATTTGCTGGGCGCCAGGGCAGAATACCGCATCGCTTCCAGCAAACGCTTTTCGCCATCGGAGCGCACGCGCGCGCTCAGGAGTTTATCCAGCTGGTGATAAATCTCCTGCGCGGTGCTTTTAAGTAAAGATTGGAATTCTTCGGCCGTATAAGAGGATTTTGAGGCCATGATGCGGCGATATTACAGCCAGCCCTTTTCCATATAGTATTTTTTTGCGCCATCATGCAGCGGCGCCGTATTTCCTTCCTTGATCATTTTTGCAGGATCAAGGGTAGAAAATACCGGGTGCAATGTTTTGAAATTTTCGAAATTATCAAACACCGCTTTTACAATTTGATACACAACATCTTCACCCACATCGGTTGAGGAAACGAAAGTTGCTTTTACACCAAAAGTTTTAATATCGTCTGGATTGCCAGGATACATACCGCCCGGAATCGTCGCAAACGCGAAGAAAGGATTATCTTTCACCATTTCCACAATCATCGGCGAATCAACCGGTATAATGGTTACATCGCAGGTAGTGGCGACTTCCTGAACCGCCCCATTCGGGTGACCAGCAGAATAAATCATCACATCAATTTTATTATCGCAAAGTGCTTGGGCCTGCTCTGAAGATTTCAACTCGGAAGCCAATTTGAAATCGCGATTAGACCAGCCAAGTTTTTTCATCAGCAAATCCATCGTCGCACGCATACCCGAACCCGGGTTGCCGATATTTACGCGCTTGCCGATAATATCTTCAAATTTTTTCACATGCGCATCTTTGCGCGCAATCACCGTAAACGGCTCGCTATGCAGCGAGAACAAGGCGCGCAGTTTTGTATCCGGGCCCTTATCGGCGAAAACTTCCGTACCCATAACCGCATGGTATTGCCAATCCGATTGCGCAACGGCCACATCAATTTCGCCGGCACGCAATGCGTTCAAGTTATAAACGGAACCACCCGTCGATTCGACCGAGCAGCGAATACCATGCTCCTTGCGACCACGATTCACCAAACGACAGATAGCGCCACCAGCAGGATAATATACCCCTGTGACACCGCCGGTGCCGATGGTAACGAATTTATCTGCTGCGGCCGAACGCGGCAGCGCCAGAATAAAAACAAAAAGAGTGAGAGTGAGGGTAGCAACAAGAATATGTCGCAGCGGCATGAGAGCTCTCCTTAAGTGACAACTTTCGATGTGCGGGCATCCTTAACAAGCTTTGGAGGCAAATTCAAGCGCGCTTACACATCTTTTTTTCGCATCAGAGCAAATTTAACTAGAACAGAGTTCTAGTGCTGCTGGTGCATATTATTAACGCATGTCGTCCAAAAATTCTCCAGATTGCGCAGGAAACCATTGGTTGCGACAACATCATTTTCCGCAATCGAGTGACCACCAAGTTGATCAACATTACGCTGATACAACTCATCAATGCGGTTTTGCAAATCGGTGCCTTTTTGCGAAAGACGAATTTTCACCGAGCGCTTATCGTGCGCAGAGCGCTCTTGTTCGAGATAGCCGTTTTCCACGAGCTTCTTGATATTGTAAGAAACGTTGGAGCCCAGATAATAACCCCGGTTGGTAAGTTCACCAATCGTCAGATCTTCCGCGCCAATATTATAAAGGATCAACGTTTGCACGTTATTGATGTCCTCAATTTTGAGGCGATCGAGCTCTGCCTTGATCACGTCGAGGAAACGACGGTGCAGGCGTTCAATCAAAAGAATGAGGGTAAGGTAGGATTGCTTCATGCTTCTACTCCTAAGGCTAGCATTTTTGCATAAATTATTTCCACGGCATCGTCGCGAAGAATCGTCTGAATGTCAATATCTATATGTAATGTAAGTCAAAAAACCAACATCGCGCGTTAATTTCTTCACCTATTGGGTTATTTTTGCATCCTTACTATTCGCAGGCGAATCGGTGAAAACTTTCTCTGGTGCATTTTGCAACTGCTCCGGCAATGCCGATTTTTTGAGCAGAATCATACTAATACGACGGTTACTGGGATCGTTCGGCGATTCAGGCTTTAACGGCTCCACATGCGCTTTGCCTTGCACGCGCGCGAATTTATCCTGATTCACCCCTTTGCTCACCAGATAGCGGCGGCTTGCATTTGCACGATCAGCCGATAGCTCCCAGTTACCATATGTTCCAATAGAACCTTTCGCTGTATCGGTATGCCCCGCCACCGACAGATAATTCGGCACACGGCCAATAATTTGCGCAATGCGCTCAAGAATAACACGCAAATCTGGCTCCGGTTGCGCGCTACCCGCGCGGAACATCGTTTTATCTTTGCTATCTACAATCTGAATACGCAGCCCCTCTGGCGTTTGGTCTACCAGAATATTATTTTTGAATTCCTGTAGACTTGGATCGTTCAAAACTTTCTCTTTCAAATCCTGCTCAACACGCAAAAGCAACCGCTTTTCTTTTTCGATATCTTCATCCTGCTCCTCTGGATTTTGCACGGTAGGCCCCGTATCAGGCGCGCCAAATTTTATATTCGCCGGCGTTGCCGCATCGCTTTTATTCGTGCCATCCGGCGCACTGCTTGCCCCCCCTTCAAACCCAATACCCTTCTCGTCATTCACGCCTACGGTCGGCGTAAAATAATCAGCAATACCAACCAGCGTTTCGGTTGGCGCAGTCGAGAGCAACCACATCAAAAGGAAGAACGCCATCATCGCGGTTACGAAATCCGCATACGCTACTTTCCATGCGCCGCCATGGTGGCCATGGCCACCTTTTTTGATGCGCTTAATAATAATAGGTTGTTTTTTATCGTCAGCCATAGCCGGACGTTAATCCATTTGTATTTGTTGCACCGCCTCTTCCATTTCCTGGAAGGTTGGCATCAGTGTCGGCGGAATAACTTTACGCGCAAATTCGATTGTAATCTGGGGTGCATTACCTTGCATATGCGTCAGCAAACCGACCTTCATGCACTCATAATATTTATGCTCAGCAGCAAAATATTTACCAAGGAATTGGCCCATCGGCGCAAAGAAACCGTAAGAAGCGAATACCCCGAAGAAGGTACCTACCAGCGCACTACCAATCATCTTACCAAGAATTTCAGGCGGCTCAGTAATCGAGCCCATCGTGTTGATCACCCCAAGTACCGCCGCCACGATACCGAGCGCCGGCATCCCGTCACCCATATTGGTGACAGCCATCGCAACTTCCTCATTTTCGTGGTGATGCGTTTCCATTTCCGCATTCATCAGATCTTCAATCTGGTAATGGTTTTCAATGCCCATGGTGAGAAGGCGTAGATAATCCGTGAAAAACACAATCGCATGATGGTCATGTTGAAATTTAGGATATTTGCTGAAAATCGCGCTCTCATGCGGATTTTCGATATGGCTTTCCAGCTCAAGCATGCCTTTTGTGCGCGCCACTTTGAACACGTGGAACATCATGCACAGCAGTTCTTTGAATTGATCTTTTTTATAAGGAGCGCCCTTGATGTGCTTCCCAAAACTCTTCCCTACCCCTTTGAGCGTTTTGCCGGGGTTGGAAATAATCATCGCGCCGATAGCGGCACCGAGAATGATAATATATTCGTGTGGAACCCAAAGAACGCCAATTTTTCCGCCGTGCATAGCATAACCGCCAAGCACCGCGATCCAGACCCATAAAAAACCAACAATAAACCGCATAACTAGAAACTCTCCCTGCCAAGGATATTAGCAACATCTTGTGATTTGTACATAATTTTCAGCAGCATCTAGTAGGATGTGTAAAACAAACACCTGGCTGTAGCAGTGAAAACGCAATGAAAGCGCAAGAATTAACGAACAGGAGCCTTAGGAGCTTCGGGCGTTGATATAACAGGAACTCCTGCACCCATCGCAGGATTTGGCGCGCCGTTTGTGGCGCGTGCTGCAGCAGCCTGACGTGCCAGACCTGCTTGCGTATTCAGTTGCACAAGGCTCTGCATCTGCTGAGACATCTGCGTCATCAGGGTGTATTGACCTTGAATATATTGTAATTGCTGCTGAAGGATAACATTTTGCGCATCGATTGATGCTTTAAGTGCAGCGAGTGTATCTGTAATAGCCTTGTTACGGCGCTCTTCATTCTCATAAGAGGTGGGGATTTCTTTCCCGGCATTGGGACCGAAGGTGATTTTTTCAGCCAGCGCGATATTCGCAAAGGCCAACAATGTCACAACCAGCAACCCTACCAAGAAAAAACGCATAGTCCCCACCACTTATAGAATATCAAATGATTAGTAATCCTGACGCTTGCGGCTGAGCTTGCGCACACGGCGAATAGATTCCGCCTTTTCACGCACACGCTTTTCGGAAGGTTTTTCAAAATGACGACGCATCTTCATCTCACGGTAAATCCCTTCGCGCTGCATTTTGCGCTTGAGTACACGAAGTGCTTGGTCAACGTTATTATCGCGAACCGATACTTGTACCAACGAAATTACCTCCTTCCAATATTGCTTTCTGATAGAAAGATAAGTATAGCAGACTTGTTAAAAACCGCCAGTTTCTATCTTTTTTGAGGCCGTAATGCAAGCTGAAAAACAACGTCATGCAATTCTGGATGAAGTATTAAAACAAGCCGCTTTTGATGGACTGAATGACCGCGCGCTTTCGCGTGCGGCCAAAAAGGTGGCTGGCGATAGCCGCTATGGACGCATCGCTTTTCCCCGCGGAATCAGTGACTTGGTTGAGTATTTCGCGGAGCAGGTAAATGAAGAAATGCAAAACCGCCTGGCTGCAATACCACTGAAAGAAAAAAAGATTCGTGAGCGTATTGCTCTGGCAGTTGAAACACGCCTTGCTATTCTTACTCCCTACCGCGAGGGAGTGCGCAGGCTTCTCAGCTATTATATGGTGCCGCAGCATAAATTTCAGGCCGCGCGGCATGTATGGAAGGCCGCAGATCTGATGTGGTATGCCGCTGGCGATACCTCAACCGATTATAATTATTATACCAAGCGAGGATTACTCGCAGGCGTTTATAGTTCTACCCTGCTCTTTTGGATCAGCGACGAAAGCCCTGACGGGGAAGAAACAAAAAAATTCCTCGCGCGCCGTATTGATAATGTGATGAAGATAGAAAAAATTAAAAGCAGCGTACGTAACTTTTCAACGGGCGGTTTGCCCTTTGGCCGCCGCCGCAGCCAATTCGAAATGCGGAATTAACCGCCAATAATATTCACATGCCCCATTTTGCGGCCGGGGCGGATTTCCGATTTGCCGTAAAGGTGAATCTTCGCATTCGGATTTGAGGAAAATTCTTTCCAACGTTTCACGTCTTCACCAATCAAATTTATCATCTGCGTTGGGTGAAGGCGCGCAGGATTACCAAAAGGCAGGCCGCAAACCGCGCGTATATGCTGCTCAAATTGGCATGTCATCGCGCCGTTCATGGTCCAATGTCCTGAATTATGGGGGCGCGGTGCCAATTCATTCACCACCAAACTACCACTCGGCAGCATAAAAAATTCAACCGCAAGCAAACCAACCACTTCCAGAGCAGCTGCGATTTTTACCGCAAGACCAGCAGCTTCTTCCGCCGTATCTTCTGCAATCGCCGCCGGCACACTAGAAGTAGCAAGTATACCCTCCTTATGTACATTTTCTGCAGGTTCAAAGACACATGTTTCGCCTTTTTCGTTACGCGCCACAATAGCCGAAACCTCTTTTGCAAAAGATACGAACCCTTCCAATACCCAGGGAGCAGCAGCTTCATCCAACGGCAAAGAATCTATATCTTTCTGACTTTTTAGGCGATATTGCCCCTTGCCGTCATAGCCGAATCGTGTCGTTTTCAGAATAGCGCTTTCGCTTTCAAGCGAAGCATAGGCAGAGGCTAAATCCGCTTTTTTCTGCACCTCCGAAAAAGGCGCCGTGGGAACGCCAATGCTTCGTAAAAATTGCTTTTCGCGCAGACGATGTTGCGAAATTTCAAGCGCTTTACGTCCCGGTCTCACCGATTTGAGCGAAGTAAGCAAATCAATCGATTCCGCGGGTATATTTTCAAATTCATACGTAATGACATCCACCGAATTCGCAAATGCCGTCAGCGCTTTTGTATCTGTATAAGGTGCAACAAATGTTTTTGCCGCAACCTGGCTTGCGGGCGAATCTTCCTCAGGTGTGAAAATATGGCAACGGTAGCCAAGTTCGGCCGCCGCCAAGGCTAGCATACGCCCTAATTGCCCTCCGCCCAGAATACCAATCGTAGAGCCTGGTTCAAAACGCTGCATATTATTTTGGTGTGTTAGGCACAGAAGCGGTTTGTTTCGCCCGCCATTTTTTTAATCGCCCTGCCAGTGCCTTATCACTACGCGCCAGAATCGATGCTGCAAAAAGTGCCGCATTCTTCGCGCCAGCTTCACCAATCGCCAATGTACCTACCGGAATACCCGCCGGCATTTGCGCAATCGAAAGAAGACTATCCAGCCCTTTGAGCGCCTTGCTTTCCACCGGCACACCGAGCACCGGAAGTGTCGTCAGCGATGCAATCATGCCTGGAAGGTGTGCCGCTCCGCCTGCACCGGCAATAATCACCTGCACGCCGCGCGTCTCAGCTTCTTTAGCAAAAGTGAACATACGATCCGGTGTGCGATGCGCCGAAACCACCTTCACCTCATGCGGCACCTGTAAATTCTTCAAAATTACAGAAGCGCCTTCCATCGTGGCAAAATCGGAAGTGCTACCCATAACAATACTGACGAGAGGTTTTTTAGAGGCCATATAAATTATGCCGGCATATCCGGAAACAGCATGCCTTCAAGCTTGGCAATTTGATCTTTGAGGCTCAATTTATGCTTTTTCATTTGTGAAAGGCGAATCATATCCACCTTCTGCTCGCGAATCATACTATCAATAGATTCATCCAGCGTTCGGTGTTCGTTTCGCAGTTGGGATAACTGCTCTTTGATTTGCTCGTCGTCTATCAACGAATAAATCATGCATTTTTTCTCCGTAAGGGAACTTCGACTTATAGTTATTTTTCGCTCTGTAGCATAGCAAAAAATTGAACAAAATGCACCCGTAATTACTTAAATATGTGTCCCAACCGGTTCTTTTTTGTAGATAAATAGCGCTTCTGCTTATCTGAAACCGGGGTCACGACCAATGGCTCCACGGCCACCACCTTCACTCCCCCCTTAGTCAGAGCCGCACCTTTTCGCGGATTATTGCTCAGCAGCCGCACCTGCTTCACCCCCAATTTCTTGAGCATAGCGATAGCGGCATCGAAAGGCCGCTCATCATCTTCAAACCCCAGAATATGATTAGCATCCACCGTATCTTTGCCCTGATGTTGAAGCGCGTAGGTTCGGAGTTTATTCACCAGCCCAATCCCCCGGCCCTCTTGCATCAGATAGAGCAAAATACCGCCATCCTCTTGCGCCATAGCTTTGAGCGCGCCGTGCAACTGATCCTGACAATCGCAGGCCAGACTACCCAGCAAATCGCCGGTATAACAGGAAGAATGCACCCGCACGCGCGGCGCTTTTTTGAGATCAGGATTGCCGACAATAATTGCATAATGTTCACGCGCGCCAGTAAAACGGTAGCCGCGTATTTCTGCCTGAATATTACCCTTAAGGAAAAGCGGCGCGCGACATACTTCTACACCAGCGTGGCTCGCATATTTTTGATAGTGTGCGATATCGCGCGCATTGAGTTGATAATCTTGCTTACCTTTTGCACGCGTAATAAGCGCTGCGGGCAATAGCTCAGCAATCTTCATCAGTTCGAGCATAGCCGAAAATGCTGCATCATTTTTTTTTGCAACCGGATATAAATATTTTGGCTCACCAGAAACAAGCGCCATCAAATCTGCGGCTGTTTTTCCTTGCCATTCCATAAATATCGGCCCGCTGGATTTGATACCTAAAATTTTTGCGCGTGGCGCCGTAAGAAGCACACCCACATCACCCGGCTTGGAAAAATTTTTAAGCGCTGCGTCAAAAATAGTTTCGGGCGCAGCAATACGATAAATCGCATTCTTACCCCGAAACGCCACCGTGCGTCCTGATTTCAGATCCGTGATGGCGCGCTCAACGCGAGAAAGCAGAGTTGTGTGATCAGAGCGCATTTGAAGTTGACAAGTGATTGATAAAAAACGATACCGGAAGAGAGGATAATTGATATGCAATCTAGCAAGAGGTGGAGCATGCAACAACGACTTATTCAACCTGCACTATTTTTTTTAGCGATAGCGTTGCTTTTTCCTTCGCTCGCTTCCGCGCAGGTTCTCGATAAAGTCATTAAGGATTGGAGCGTTTTCACCATCACGCAGGATGGTGAAAAAATTTGCTACATTGCTAGCCTGCCGAAGAAGAAAAAAGGTAATTACCGCCGCCGCGATGAGCCATACTTCCTCGTTACGCACCGCACAGCTACCACAGATGAAGTCAGCACTTCCTCCGGTTATGCCTATAAAATTAAAGAGGATGTGCAAATCACCGTTAACAGCAAAGATAAATATAATTTCTTCACGCAGGATGAGCTTGCATGGGCAAAAGATTCCGGCACTGATTCTGAAATCGTCGATAAAATGAAAAAAGGGAGTAGCCTTGATGTTAAAGGCTATTCCAAAGCGGGCACCTATTCGCTGGATACCTATTCTCTTTCCGGCTTCACTGCTGCCTATGATCGCATGAAAGAACTGTGCAAGCAGTAAGCTTGTTGCCATGACATCACTTCTTGCCGTGGATACGGCGAACCGCGCCACCAGCGTAGCGCTTTATGTAAATGGCCGCGTATATTCCGCGCATGAAGAAGCCGTACAACAGGCTGAACAATTAGTGCCGATGATTCAGCGTATATGTGTGAGCGCGAATAAAAAACCGGAAGAAATTGATCACTTCGCAATAAATATTGGCCCGGGAAGTTTTACCGGCATACGTGTTGGCGTCAGCGCACTGAAAGCCTATGCCTTCGCGCTTAAGAAAAAAATAATCCCTGTCACCAGTCTGCATCTGCTTGCGTATCTTTCTGGTAAAGCGCCCGTCACCGTTCTCATGCATGCGGGAAAAAATCAGGTATATGCGCAAGAATTTTCGAAAGATATAAAACCCATTTCCGATATAAAACTTGTCGATATTGAAGCCGTGAAGCCAGAAAATTTCGTCACCAACGAACCGGCGCTAAAAGATAAAATCGCCTTTATCGAAAGCTGGAAGGCGGAAGATATTTTGCACATGCTGCAAGCGCATCCGCATCTACAAACACCACAATCATTGGATGCCATTTCGCCACTTTATGTCCGCCCGCCGGACGCAAAACTCCCGACCCATGGCTAGGTTGTGCGAAACACGTGACGCTGCCCTGCTCGCGCAATTACATCAAGCATGTTTTTCCAACGCGTGGGATAAAAAATCCTGCGAAGAACTGCTTGCCAACAAGCATTGCCGCGCCTGGGTGATAGAAAAGGAAAAGCCGTTAGGTTTTCTCATGGCGCACATCATAGATAGTGAAGCAGAAATACTCACCACCTGCATTCACCCCAGCGCACAGCGCCAAGGTTTGGCCACAATCCTCATCTCCGGGCTATTCGAGCAATGGAAAAACGCTAGTATTGCGCGCGTTTTCCTTGATGTTTCGGCGCAAAACAAGCCGGCTATCGAGCTCTATACGAAACTTAGCTTTGCTACCAAGACCATTCGTAAGAACTATTATAGTATAGATGGCAGTGATGCGCTGGTTATGGCCAAGGATTTATAGAAACAATTTATCTAAAATACAATGTGTTAGACACCATTTTTGATTGAATTTTTCTCCTGTTTTGTTAAGGTAAAAAAATTAGGGAGGGAGATATGGCTAATGCACTTTCTGGCGAATATAAACGCCAAGCAAAGCATCGCCATCGCGCGGCTGAGCAAGAGGATATAACTCGCGGCATTGAAGATTATGCG
>CAYPXJ010000009.1:37411-52261 GCA_964414595.1 uncultured Rickettsiales bacterium | reverse complement strand
GCCCATATGCTCGCCGCGGCCTTTGCTGGTCAGGCGCACTTCGCCGCCAATCACCTGCGAAGGCGAAAGCCGGGAGCGGAGTTCATCGAGGAATCTCGGGGGCAAAATCATGGGTGAGAATTACACCCGCAACACTGGCCTAGTCAACCCTGCACGAAATGCCAAGCCTAGTAGAGTTTTTACGCTTCTATCTTGCGCTTGTCGTTATCATCTTCTTCTTCGATTTCCTGCTTCGGACGGGAGGCCGCTACTTCTTTCGATTTACGTGGGTCGTATGGCTCCTGCGTCGGCACGAAGGACGGCGATTTCAGCCGCGAGGTGAAGGTCGAATCTTTAAAATATTGAATCTTTTTCGATTTAATCGGCGGCGACGCTTCGATAAGCAGAATCTGCTCATCGCGCGGCAGACCAATCACTTCCTGCGGCAATAGCAACGCGCGCTGCGCTTCGGAAATATTTTTCGAGCGTGAAGCCGGGTTCAAATCGAGGAATAGCGGCTGGTTACGCGAAGCCTGCTTCACGGTTTTATTGCCACAAAGTTTCGAAATCAGTTCCGCGGTTTCCACGTTGTTCGCTGCAAACGTGATACGGTAGGTGGAGTTGGAAAGGAACGAATTCATCCCCGCCTCTTCGTAAATACCTTTGAGCTGTTCCGTATCCTGAATAATCAGGAACAGGCGCACTTTATAACCGCGGAAATAGGCGATGCCGGTCTTGAACTGCTCCATTTCACCGAGCGTTGGAAACTCATCCATCATGAACATCACACCGTATTTTTCGTCCGGGCGCGGCATATGTTTGGAAAGAATTTGCGTCGCCTGTTGGTAGAAAATTTGCATGAGCGGCTGCAAGCGTTGAATGTTATCCGGCGAAATACCGACATAGACCGTCGTCGGTTCTTTCTTCCACAGATTGATATTGAAATCGCTGCGCGCGGTGGTCGCGTCAATAAGCGGGTTCGCCCAAAGTTCGAGCGACGAGTTGAGCGTTGAAACCACACCCGAACGTTCCTTATCTGCTTTCTGCAAAAACGCCGCGATATTCATATACGCAACCGGGTGAATCTTCTTCCCAATCGTATCGAGCACGACGGCAAGATTATACACCACGTCGTCACTGCGAAGCGTGCGCACGACTTCCCCAAGTGTTGCCGGTTTTTCGGGTACAGCGAGTAGATACAGCGTTACGCCGACGAAAAGCGAACGCGCCTCGTTCTGCCAGAATTCTTGTTCAGGCAGCAGCAGGTTCGAAATTTTCTGCACGTCATCGACCATCTGGCCCATTTTCGGGCTCACCCAATCAAGCGGATTGTAACAATGGCTAAAACCATCTGGATCTGCCGGGTTCCACAGATAGACTTTCTGCTTCATATGCTCGGAACGCCAACCGCTGGTCAGCTCATAGTTCTCGAGTTTGATATCATGCACGCATACCGAATCTTCCCAGAAAAGCAGATTCGGAATCACGAAGCCCACCCCTTTACCAGAACCGGTCGGCGCAAATAAAAGCGCGTGTTGATAGCCATCCGCTATCAAATATCCCTTCTTATCTTTGCCTAGCAGCATGCCGTGCTTGGCGCGTAGCCCTGCTTTTTTAATTTCCGCTTCATTCGCCCAGCGCGCATCGCCATGCAGGCTTTCCTTTTTGGAAAAAGGACGAAAATCGAGAAGTGGCGCGCGCGCGATATAGAGCACGACAATAAAGGTAAAAAGCCCGATGCCGTAAGGTGCGAACATCTTGCTCTTAATATCGAAAGTCAGACGATCATAATAACCAAGGTAATAAGCGATATAGCGGAAGTTTGTTTTGACAACACCGGCAAAATTATCCGGATTTAGCGCATAGGATTTTTGTGCCGCGCCATATGTCCAGATAAACATTCCGATACTGCAAACGTAAAAAATAATGAACGCGATCGCGCCCACAATCACGCCGACGAATAAAAAATTCTGAACCTTATGTTTTTCGATAGCCATTCCTTCAGCCTATCGGATGTTCAAATTGTAAATGGGCCTCTTCCGCCATGGGTCTGAAATATACCTCTGAAACGAAGCGTTTTCCGCCGCCGCCACGTTTCAGCTGCACAACAATATCAACCACTTTATGAATATAATCCTGAATTTGGTCGCGTTCCAGCCCTAACCCCGCCTGCAACACCATCAGGGTTAACTGCTCGAACGCAAGCGCAGGCGTATCGGCGTGAAGCGTAGCGATGGAACCCGGGTGACCGGTATTAATCGCGCGCAGAAAACTGAAGGCCTCTGCCCCACGCAACTCACCGACAATAATACGATCGGGACGTAAGCGCAGACATGCTTCGATCAAATCTTGCGTAGTCACTTGCGCGCGGCCCTGCCCGCCTTTGGAAGCCAGCAAATGCACACGGTTTGGATGCGGCAACATCACTTCGCGTGCATCTTCCACCGTAATAATACGCTCTTCCATAGGGATTGCACGCAATGTGGCGTTCAAAAAAGTGGTTTTACCCGTGGACGTACCACCACTAACGATAATATTTTTCTTGGCTTGCACCGCATATTCCAAAAAGCCACGAATTTCACCTTGATGCAGAAAATTTTTCAGCGCATCGTTGCTGTAATCTTCCTGTTCGCGCACAGCGGTTTGATCAAAAGCGCCGAGCTTTTCATACGCATCCAAGTCCAGATTCAGAATATTTTGCTTACGAATCGAAAAGCCAATCGCTCCCGGTTCAATCGCCGGGGGATACACTACCTGCACGCGGTAACCGGCGGGCAGCGTTGCCGAAAGTAAGGGGCGCTCCTCACTCACCAATTGATTCGTCGATTGCGCGATCAGTTTTGCGAGAGATTTGAGATGATCGAGCGTAAATTCAGGAATTTCTTCGCGCATCATATCGCCGCGCACCTCAATCCACACCTCACCAGGACGGTTAATAGAAATTTCACTCACGCCTTCGCGTTCAAAAATAGCGTGCAGCGGCCGTAAATAGGTTTCTAGAGCGGTCAGGCTCATACGCCTACTCCACAGTCCGGATTTTGCTCGAGGCCAGCTCCGGGAAAATGAGATCGCGATTCACAAACACTTTGATGCGTGTGCCCTGATCAATCGTCACACGCGGGTTCACAGAAATGGTATCGCGGATAATCTGTTCGGTGACGTTACCAAACGAATTTACCGAACGCTCAATCGCCTGGTCGGAAGGCGATGTATCGGTCACGCGAGAGCCGCCTTGGTCTGTCACGGTGGTCGTGCCATCAGCCCCGGTAATCGCCTCTGCGGCTTTCGCAAAACCTACATTGAGCGTACTCAACAGCACCGAATTGCCGAAAATTTCCAGATAACGATTATCCACAAGACCCGGCATACCCGCACGGCCAAGCACATCCGTACCCGTCGATTCGATAATCACATCCACCCCATCCGGGCGAATCACACGGCTCCAGATAATGAACACGCGAGCCTGACCACGGCGTACATCGGCATTATAGGATCCCACAAGACGCGAGCCTTTTGGTAACAATACATCTTTACCCGATTCTGCATATACATCGCGGCTTACCACTGCGCGAATTTGGCCCGGCAAATCCGTATTAATGGCGGATTCCATCACCGCATCGATAATTTTACCCTGGAATACTGCGTTTGCAGGCAAATTCGCATAGCTTGCTTTCACTTGTTCCGCGGTTGTTTTTTCTAGCACCATATCCGGAGCGCCGACCTGCTGCACGCCGGCAGGTGTGCCAGAACCAATTTGAATTTCCTCACCCCGAATGACACTTTTAGAGCGCAGCCGCTGATCGCGAATCTGGGCGTTAACGGCAGTCTGCCCACCACCCGCAGCAACACCTTGCACATCGCTCACAACCGGAGTGTCTTCGATAGGAGGCGGCGGAGGTGGCGGCGGAGGTGGAGGTGGCACCGCTGCGATTGAGCTATCATCTGCCGGGGGCGGTGGTAAATCTACCGGCGCTTTGGAAATCTGGCTGCCGGTGTCATCTTCCACTTTAGCAACCTGTTGGGGTTTATCCCCAGTAAACATAATAAACGCCATAACACCGACCACCAATAGGAACAGCGCAAGCATGACAAGATTCTTATTCTTGGAAGCGGCCACGGATGGAGCACCGCTGCGGCGTAATTTTGCGCCTTTATCGGCGTCTGAAGTCGCATTCGAACCTGGGCTGCGCAAACCCGCAGGCTGCGACGATGGCGGCAGCTGCTCGCCGGTCGTTTCCCATCCTCCGATATCGGGGTTTGAGGGATTGTTCGGATCGTTGGGGTTTGCCATGCGTTACTTTAGAACTGACGGTTAGAAGTTGTTGGCGGAACGCCCGAGAAACGATCATTCAAAACGCACACATTGCTTAAGCCGCGGCGCAAATAAAATTTCGGCCCAACACGGCTTACCACGACAAAGGCGCCCTCATCACGGAAAGCCACGGGAACTTCCGCACCATCCGGCGAAACCATATAGAAAGAAGGCACACCCTGATTATCTGTCGGGAATTGGAAGAAAGTAGATTGACCGTCATCAAACACCTTCACCGGTGTAATATCGCTGTCGGAATTATCGTTGACGATAAGGCTGTAATTGAAATTGTAGCGGCCATCACCGTAAAGCACGGCGTTTTCATTATCAAAGTTCGCAGCCGGGTAGAAGAAACGCACCAAGTAGGTAATTTCTTCCAGCGGCGCTTCATACGAAGAAAGATCAAATTGGTAGGTGCGCTTATTGGTCACCACCGTCATGTTGGTGATCTGGTTATCCTGAAGCGCTTGCACAAAAATACGATTACCCGCCGGCGTAACACGCCATGCCACCGCATCGCCCACAGAAATCGTTTGAATTTCTTCACCTTCGCTTAATTCAACACTGGCTTGCAAGCCATAGCGTGTGATGATTTTGAAAACTTCGTTCTCGCCATAGACAAACGTGCGAACGCGCGTGTCGGTGGCCACCGGGCTATTCGCCGGTTGATTAGCTTCCGCCGTGAGCGGGAGAATTATGAGAGCGAGAGTTAGGATACGCGTCAGTGTGTTTTTCATCGTACATCCTCATCTATGCGGTAACTGGTGACCTGGAAACCCAGGGGATTAATAAGCCGCTCCTGATAGTCCAATTCTACCGGGGCGAATAGAAAATTCAACGTTGCAATACGATGCTGCTCTTCCACAAGCTCGCCAGCACGGCGTATCTCAATCACCACCCGCACCTGCGCAACAGATTTTTTGTCATCCAGGAAGGTAAGTGATTTTAAGGTTACGTGACGGGTCATGCCTGAGGGAAGATTCACAGGGCTTTGCGGGTTCGATTTGCTCACATAAGCGCGGAACTCATCATACACTGAACGCGCCGAAAATAACCGCACCACGCGGCCATAATTATATTGATAATTGGCAGGGTCATAGCCTTCACGCGCATTGATATATTGCATGACGAAATAGCGCTTCACCGCCTCATTGCCTGCATATTGCATGAGGGAAGATTCCGTCACCAACGTCACGATGCCGGTTTTCTCCTCTACTTCAATCACATAAGGTTCAAAGGTTTTGCTGTTTACCTGCGATTTAACCGCCCAGTTAGCAATAAGCGCGCCTAAAAGGGAAGCAAGCGTCACAAGCAATAGAAAATTGCGCTGGATGATCGCGCTTTGATAGCGATCCGCGTACCAGTTCTTCGTCTTTTTGAGCGGCCCTGACTGCTCTTTTTTACTACTACCGAACATGATGTTGTATCATTCCGGCGTAATCATAATATATTTTGTGGATGAAAGATAGTTATTCGCGCTATCCGTTGCAGTTCGTTTTACGATTTGCTCATAACACAGTAAAATTCGCAGGCTAGAGCCAAATGCACAGAAGTTTTAAGCAAGAAGCGGAGCGTACATCTGGAACATGAGCATCGGAAGTCTAAAAACCTCAACGAAATGCCAGGCCGAGTAGTTTATTCCGCTTTCCAAGCGACTTGAGTCGAGAGTGGCATCGTCTCGCGTAGCGCCATCATGCGCGCTTTCTGCTTCATGAAACGCGTCATCTCGCGGCGCGGCAATTTGCTGCTGCCGGCGATTTTCACACTGACAGGATTCACCTGTTTACCGCGGTAGAGCACTTCATAATGCAGGTGAGGACCCGTAGAGCGGCCTGTTGTTCCAACATATGCCACAACCTGCCCTTGCTTCACGCGGGTGCCGCTTTTAATACCTTTGGCATAGCGGCTCAAATGCGCATAGGCTGTGCTATATTCGCCATTATGACGAAGGCGGAGATAATTGCCATAGGAGCCTTTGCGGCCATATTCCGCCACCACCCCATCACCCGCAGCGTAAATCGGCGTGCCTTCACGCGCGGCGAAGTCAACACCACGGTGCATTTTGGAGTAACCAAGAATCGGGTGCGTACGCATACCAAAACCGGAAGAAATCCGCGCACCGTCGATAGGGGTTTTCATCAGCGCCTTTTTCAGGCCCGAACCATCCGCCATGAAGAAAGCGCCATTACCCTGGCGGTCTGCGTAGTAAAAAATCTCAATCGGCTTGTCGCGCACTTCCAAACGGCCATAGAGCAGATTGCCAACTTTGATGATGTTGCCCTGGCTATCCACCGTTTGCTCGTAAAGCACTTCAAAACGATCATCTTCATGAATTTCGCGCTGGAAGTCGATATCCCAACTGTAAGCATAGATAAATTGCTGCATCACTTTATTCGGCACACCCTGCAGATTCGCAGCGTGCAGCAAGCTGCTCTTGATACGTGAACCGGCGCGCACCACTTGGCGCTCGGTCGGCTTATCAACGGCCTGTGCATAAAAATCACCGGCGCTATTTTTCAGCACGCGAATTTCCTGGCTCGTGTCATGCATCACCAGCACATCGAGCGCACGGCCACCTTCGGCCAATTCTTTGAAACGCAACGTTACTTTTTGGCCGCGCGCAAGACTGCGCACGTTATACATGGACTCCAAAGCCTCACTGATTTTATAGGCATCCTGAAGGGTAACACCGTTATCTTGCAGCAGCGAAAGAATCGTATCGCCTGGTTGAGTTTCAATCTGTATCTCACCCGGCGCGGCTTCCGGCGTCGTATTGCGGGCTTCTTCCGCTTCTTCTTCCTGTTTTTGATCTTCTGCCGCAGTTTTCATGGCCGCTTCCGGATCTACCGACGCTTGCGCGTTTTCCGCGATAGCGCTCGTTTGCATCCCGTTATCTGACGAATAAAACGCCGCCCCGGCCACGAGCCCCAGCGTAAAAATAAAAACCGTATATAAAAAAAACGACTTAAGGCCTAAATACATCTATCTTACATTCCTGCGATGCTTGAATAAAACGAAGGTGCGTCGCTAAAGCGAGCGAACCGGCAGATAAGCATCCTCCTCATTGTTCATCTTAAGCATTTGAATTAAATGCGCAAGTAAAAATGAACTGTGCATTAGCTCAGTTTTTTCTTCAGTAAATCGTTCACCGCGCCAGGGTTTGCCTTGCCTTGCGTGGCCTTCATCACCTGGCCAACAAAGAACCCAAAAAGCTTATCTTTGCCGGATTTATACTCCGCAACTTTATCCGGATTGGCGGCAATCACTTCATCCACCGCTTTTTCAATCGCACCGGTATCGGTGATCTGCTTCAGGCCCTTTTCTTCCACAATCGCCGCCGCATCTTTGCCGGTTTCTATCATTTCATCGAGCACGTCCTTGGCGATTTTGCCCGAAATCACATCCTTCTCGATGAGATCAATCAACCCGGCGAGCGCAGCCGCGCTAACCGGCGAATCTTCAATCGTCTTATCGAGTTTATTCAGCCGCCCGAACAGCTCTGCCGTAATCCAGGTGACGGTGAGTTTCGGGTCATGGCCTTTGACCACCGTTTCAAAATAATCCGCGGTCGCTTTTTCCGCCACCAGCACGCTCGCATCATAGGCCGAAAGCCCGTAATCCTTCATATACCGCGCTTTTTTCTGGTCGGGCAGTTCCGGCAGCGTCTTTTTGAGGTTATCGACGAAGCTCTGCTCCAGCACCAACGGGTAGAGATCCGGGTCGGGGAAATAGCGGTAATCATGCGCGTCTTCCTTGCTGCGCATAGTGCGGGTTTCGCCCGTGCCGGCATCGAATAGCCGCGTTTCCTGGTTAATCGACCCGCCGGATTCCAGAATTTCCACCTGGCGTTCCGCCTCATATTGAATCGCGCGCACGATATTGCGCATCGAATTGAGATTCTTGATTTCGCAGCGCGTACCGAATGTACCGCCCGCTTTGCGCATCGACACATTCGCGTCGCAACGCATATTGCCTTTTTCCAAATCACCGTCGCAGGTGCCGAGATAACGTAGAATCGCCCGCAACTTCTTCATATACTCGGCGGCTTCCTCGGGCGTACGCAAATCCGGCTCGGAGACGATTTCCATCAGCGCCACGCCCGAGCGATTCAGGTCGATAAACGTATGGTTCGGGCTTTGGTCATGCAGAGACTTGCCCGCATCCTGCTCGAGGTGAATACGCGTAATACCAATCTCGCGGCTAGTGCCATCCGCCAAATCAATCGTCAGCTTGCCCTTGCCAACAATCGGCTCCAGGAATTGCGAAATCTGATAGCCCTGCGGCAAATCGGCGTAAAAATAATTTTTGCGGTCGAACACGGAATGCAGATTGATCTGCGCGTTAATACCAAGGCCCGTACGCACCGCCTGCTCCACGCAAAACCCGTTAATAACGGGAAGCATGCCCGGCATCGCCGCATCGATAAGCGAAACCTGACTGTTCGGCTCCGCGCCATATTCAGTCGCCGCGCCCGAGAAAAGTTTCGACTGCGACGTTACCTGCGCATGTACTTCGAGCCCGATCACCATTTCCCAGGGGCCGGAAGCGCCCTGAACAATGCCGGAAGATATGTCTGCCTTGGAATTCATGGCCACCTTCATAAAAGTGACTTGGCCAAAGGGCAACGAAAAACTGGCGCTTCTCCCAAAATTCGTTAGGCTGTGCGGATGCTCTTTAAAACCCCCAAAGCCTGGTACAAAGATTCCCTCACCGGCGATCTCATGCGGGAATTTTTATTGCCGCTCTCGGTGCTTTATTACGGCGCGCATCTGTGGAAACAGCGCAAAATCACGCCGCAGAAACTTTCCAAACCCGTTATTTGTATTGGCAATGTCGTAGTCGGCGGTGCGGGCAAAACCCCGGTCGCGATTGCGATTGCGGAGCTTTTGAAAGCATGCGGTAAAAAAGTTGCCTTTATCACCCGCGGCTATGGCGGCAGTGCGACGAGCGCGCTACGCGTTGACCCGGCGACGCATACATATCAGCAAGTCGGCGACGAGCCGTTGTTACTCGCACGCGTTGCGCCCACCTATGTTTCGCCGAACCGCATGGAAGCGGGCAAAAAAGCGATAGCAGACGGCGCCGAAATTCTTTTGATGGATGATGGGCTGCAAAATAATACAATCGTGAAGGATGTCAGTTTCATGGTGGTGGATGGTGCGGTTGGTTTCGGTAATAAGGGTATTTTTCCCGCCGGCCCCTTGCGCGAGCCGGCCCATCAGGCCGCGAAGCGTGTGCAGGCGATTATCCAAATCGGTAAGGATCAGAAAAGGCATCTTGAAAAATTGATGCCGAAGCCACCGCTTATCGAAGCATCGCTGAATGTAGATGAAAATTGGCTGCGCGATTACGATTATCTGAAAACTAAAAAATTATATGCTTTTGCCGGCATTGGCCGCCCGCAAAAATTTTACGATTCGCTTTCTGCACTCGGTTTCACCATCGCCGCTCAAAAAGATTATCCCGATCATTTTCCTTACACCGAAACGGATATTGATATGATGTATGCCGCGGCGCAAAAAATTGAGGCGCAACTTATTACGACGGAAAAAGATTTTCTGCGCATCCCCCCCGCCTCGCGTAAAGACGTGCTCGCCATGCCTGTGCGTCTGCAATTCAAAGAAGAGGAAAAAATCCTCGATATCCTTAAAACCTATCTCTAATGCGCCCTTTTAGACATATCAAATATCTCCTGGAAGGCGCGGCGGCGATCAGCGTCTATGCTTTCGTCTGCCTTCTGCCTTTTGCTTTCAGTTCCTGGTTATTCGGCATGTTGGCTCGCATCGTGGGCCCACGCCTTGGTGTAACGCGCGTTATCAAAAAAAATCTGGCGCTTGCGCTACCGGAAATGTCGGAAGAAAAACGCCATGCGCTCATTCCGCGCATATGGGAAAATATTGGCCGCGTCGCTGGCGAATTACCGCATATACAGCATCTGAGCAGCGCCTCCTTCAAGCGTTGTATCGAAGTAAGCGGTCACGCTGACTGGACAAAAGTAAAAAGCAAAAACCAGACAGCCATTTTTTTTGGCCTGCATCTGGCGAATTGGGAAATTATTCCCAAAGCGCTTTATGAGCAGGGCATGCCGGTTCATGTGGTGTATCGCCGCGCGAATAATCCTTATTTCGATTGGCTGGTGCGTTATAGCCGTTCAAAAACGGCGCTAGGTTTATCCCCCAAAGGCCGCAGCGGTGCAAAAAATATTTTGCGCGCCATCAAAAATCACGAATCGATCGCCATGTTGATTGATCAAAAAATGAATGATGGCATTCCGGTGAAATTTTTCGGCCATGACGCGATGACGGCCTCCGCCATTGCGGAGCTTGCACTAAATTATAATTTGTTGCTCGTGCCTTTCCAAATCATCCGCAAAAAAGGCGCGAAATTTAAAATGATCTTTCACAAACCGCTCACTATTGCGAGCACGGGCAATCGCAAAAAAGATATTATGAACACGATGACGCAAATTCACACGCTGGCTGAAAATTGGATACGCGAACATCCCGATCAATGGTTCTGGATGCACAAACGCTGGCCCAAAGAATTATATAAGAACTAGGCAAGGAACTGTTCCTTGATTATGCGTTCTTCCAACCCATGACCAGGGTCAAATAAAAGCGTGATGGCAATATCCCGCGCTTCGGAAACTTCCACCCACTTCACATGCCGCACTTCGGTAGAATCCGCAACCGCACTCACCGGGCGTTTTTTGAAATCCGCAATATCAAAGCGCATATTTGCGGTGTGCGGTAATACCGCACCGCGCCAGCGCCGCGGACGAAATGGACTGATCGGCGTAAGCGCCAATGCCTGCGAATTCAAAGGCAGAACTGGTCCGCCTGCTGAAAAATTATAGGCAGAGCTTCCCGCCGGCGTTGCAATCAAAATGCCATCGCATACCACTTGCTTAAGCTGCGTTGCGCCGTCCACGCGAACTTTAATATGCGCCGTTTGCCGTGTTTGGCGCAGCAGCGAAACTTCATTGAACGCAATCGCGTGATGTTTCACATTATCTTCACCCATAGCCACCATTTTAAGTGGACGAATGGTGGTGGCGTTGGCGTGCTCAAGACGCGCTAATAATTTTTCTTCATCATAATCGTTGAGCAAAAATCCGACCGTTCCACAATTCATGCCATAAAGCGGAATGCGATCCGCCATAAACTCGTGCATCGTATGCAGCATGAAACCATCACCGCCTAATACGACCAGCGCATCAATTTCTTTGCGCGCGCGCGCAATGTCGTGATCCTCGAGGTTCATGAGTCCGTAACGCATGCACAAATCTTCAAGGCCGCGCCGCGCACGCGCGCTGTTATCGGCAACAACCGCAACATGCTTGAGCTGAATTTTCCGCTTGGGTTTAGGCGCTTTAAGCTTTGCTTTTTTCTTGGGAGCCATAGGTACGTTGTACCTTTTTCAGGTGCGAACTGCAATCACACCGTGGGTTTGCTGATAAATCCCTGCGACACAGACTCCTGCGTTTCTTCCACCATGATGTGCGCGACTTCGGCAGCCACTGGCCCCTCGCGACAGGCAGCAACCATTGCCTCCACAGTATTGCGTGTGCCGACAAATACAGCCTCCACCGTGCCATCAATACGGTTACGCACCCAGCCATCCACACTGTGGCGCTGCGCTGTGGCAACCGTCCAGGCGCGAAATCCTACGCCCTGCACACGGCCATAAATCACCACGCGCACACGGTATTTCATTACTTACGCAAACCAAAATTTTGCATCTTTTCAACAGCGATGCGCGCACGGCCTATGCTGGCAATATTATCCCCCTGTTCCTTACACGGATCTGCTTTTGGATTGCGGTTATGAATACCGGTAAAGAATACCCAGAAACTGCCTTTGTCATATTGGATAATCGATGAGAAAAGCCCCGTGCTATGACACTCTGAAGCCTTTTTGCCCGAATAATGCCAATCCGTACCGTCATCTTCATAAATCACCGGCACCCAATCTGTAAAATCGCCGGGCTTCGAACCGTCCGGAGTGGAAGAAGAAACCATATATAGCCCCTGCTTGGAAACATCTTCCGGATTACCAACCCAGCCAATAACGGCAAATCGCCCATTAAAGGTAAATACATAAGAGTGGAATGGCCCGCGATTTTTTTTGCCAAATGGACTTGTGATATAAATAGGTTTTTTATTTTCCCACTTCACGCCATCTTTGCTGTTGGCATACGCCATAATAACCGTGTCATTTCCTCCAGCCGCATCTTTTCCGCCAGCCTGATACCACATATGCCAGATGCCATTCGCGCCTTTGGGCCCATTTCCTGGCTGGTAAATCACCGTTTGATCGCCAAGAATCGTTCCCATTTCGAGTGTCTCCCAAGCTTCTTTACCCACCAAAACCGGCTGACCATGCTTCACCCACTTTTTGTTTTTTTCTTCGGCAAAGCCAACGCTGTAATTATACTTTATGCCTTCACCCGGCTTTTGCCAGCCCGTATAGTAAATACGATTCACCCAACGTTTTGCCGTTGCGTCATAACCGCGCACAAACTTCACGGTTTCAATCGCGTGTGAATCCCATTGATTCGCGCTCTGCTTAATAATGGGAACAATTTTTCCGTTCTCTTTGTAGAATTGCCATTTGGAAGGAGGCGCATCCAAACCTTGGCCTTTAGGTAAATACGCGGCAATCGTATTTAATGTTCCGCCATCCTGTAAATTGATAGACGTAAAATAAAGCCACCACTGCCCATCTACATTCACAAGCTCTTCGTCAGAAGCATGAGCCCACGACGGAAAATCAATTTTCAACCCATCAATAATAACCGTTTGGTCCGTAGCGATAGCGGGCGCGCGATCGGCGGCGGCAACATTCGAGATCAAAAAAAACAGGCTAAGGGACAATAATAAGTAGCGCATAGCAACCTCCAACATAAGTGGAGGCCCGGAAGGGAATCGAACCCCTATACAAGGATTTGCAATCCTCTGCATCACCATTCTGCCACCGGGCCTTTGGGAATGGCTAATTTACCGGTCTTTACGGAAACTGCAAGGTGCGTATCGCATGAAGCGCTTCATTGGGCGCACCATTGGGTAGTAAGGGCAAGCCCTGCTGCTTTTTCCGTTCGATCTCGGCGATAGCTTTTTGCATACCAATAACGCGTTCGGGGAATACAGGATGTGTGTAAGAGAAATAATTCCGATACATGCCGTCCGGCTTCATGGCGGATAAGCGACGCCATATATTCGGAGTATCCTGCAAATCGTAACCGGCGCGCGCGAGAATATAAAGCCCCATGTAATCTGCCTCGCGTTCAAATTCAGGACTGAAGGCTTCTGCTCCTACTTTTGCACCTCTTGCCATGCCTTCACCACTACCGCCTCCGCCCTCTATTGCCACGCCAACCAAAGCACCCAGCAATAGGTTGCCCAAATCAGCAGTAGAGTGACTTAAAATATTATGTGCGTACTCATGCGCGATGACGAAACCCAGTTCCGCGTCTGTTTTCGTCAGCTCTACGATTGCTGGTGTAATATAGATTTTGTCTCCGTCAGCGAAGGCATTTACCTCACCTTTTGTTTTCAGCACGATTTCAAAAAGGCAATTACGGGGCTTCATCCTATATTCGCGGCACAGCGCTGCCGCACCGCGGCGTATACGCGGCGCAACTTCTTCTACGCGCTCAATATGAATTTTTTTACGGCGTATACCTTCAATTGTTACGCCCGCTTGATCGAGCGCATATTCTTGTTGGAGAAATAATTCGCGATCGATTTCCGCTTGGCTGTATTGCGGCGTCCGCATCGTCGGCGTACAGGCGATAAGAAGGAAAAAAATCGCGGCAACAAATTTTTTCATTCATCCTCCTCAAAGAAAGAAAATGCCAAAGCTTGGCATTATTCCATATGGTGGCCACCGTTTACCGAGAGCGTCTCTCCGGTGATGAATCCGGCCTCGTCGCTCACCAAAAATAATATCGCACGCGCGATTTCTTCTGGCTCACCCAAACGCCCTACAGGAATCTGTTCGACGATTTTTGCCAAAACTTCTTTCGGCACCGCCGCCACCATTTCCGTATTAATATACCCTGGTGCAACCGTATTCACCGTAATCCCTTTACGTGCTGTTTCGCGACTGAGTGCTTTGGTAAAACCGAGAATCCCTGCTTTTGCTGCAGAATAATTCGTCTGGCCCATCTGCCCCGCTTGCGCATTGATAGAACTGATATTCACCACGCGGCCAAAATTATTTTCGCGCATCTGGTTAATCACCGCTTTGCACATATTGAAGCAACTGGTGAGATTCGTTTCAATCACGCGGTGCCAGCTATCTTCGCCCATTTTATGCAACATCGCATCCGACGTAATACCCGCATTATTGACGAGAACTTCCACCGGCCCACCGAAATCTTTTTCCACCTGCTGCACGCCCGTCAAACATTCTTCCAGTACGGCAACATTCCACTTATAGGCTTTCACGCCCGTATCAGCGGCGAATTTTTTGGCCGCCTCGTCGTTGCGCGCGTAATTTGCTGCAACTTTATAGCCGACGCGTTTGAGCTCTTTTGAAATTGTGGCGCCAATACCG
>CAYPXJ010000009.1:17016-37401 GCA_964414595.1 uncultured Rickettsiales bacterium | reverse complement strand
CGTTCCGCCGGTAACAATAGCGATTCTTCCCTTTTTCGGTGGCATAGATCCTCTTTAAGATAATGATTTGGCGAAAGCTTCTAGCGTTTTTCTTTTAAGCAGGCAACAGCAAATGCCGGTTACTAAACCCAGGGTAGCAGCCCCAGATTCTTAATAAGACTTTCAAATTGTCATGATTTCTTCACGAAAATTTGATATTTTTAGAATAATCGCAATGACGAGGGGCCGTTATGCAAAAAGAATTCGATATTACACATAATGTTAAAGCAACATTAACTTCGCAACCTGTAGAGGCTGGCGCGCAAATTTGTAACGTAGCCGTTTCAGATAGGCGCTACTATTCAACCGAAGTTGCGCTACGCGAGGCGCTCAAGCGTCACCTCAAAGATTTATCGCCATCTCCCGAATTTATTCCGGATGCAAATAAAGGCCTAACAATCCTTTATAAGGGCCCGGCCAATCCTTCTTTATTCGACCGTTGCGACAAAATTTTGCAGGAAATTGTCGATAAAAAACTCTCGCTCAGCGGTCTACGCGGCGATGAGATGGGCACTATGGATTTTAAGCCTTCTCTCTAATTTCGCTCTACCGCCAGCGCCACGCCCATACCGCCACCGATACATAATGTTGCGAGGCCTTTTTTCGCATCGCGTTTCTGCATCTCATGCAGCAGCGTTACCAAAACGCGGCAGCCCGACGCACCGATAGGATGGCCGAGCGCAATCGCCCCGCCATTCACATTCACTTTTGCCGTATCCCAACCGAGCTCTTTATTCACCGCGATCGCCTGTGCGGCAAACGCTTCGTTCGCTTCAATCAAATCCAAATCCTTCACATTCCACTTCGCTTTTTCGAGCACTTTTTTCGTCGCGTAAATCGGTCCCAGCCCCATGACTGCCGGGTCTAAACCCGCATGCGCCCACGCTTTAATCGTCGCGAGCGGTTTGAGGCCGCGCTTCTCTGCTTCCGATTTTTTCATCAGCAATACCGCCGCCGCGCCATCATTAATGCCGGAAGCATTGCCCGCCGTTACCGTGCCCTCTTTATCGAATGCCGGGCGCAAACGCGAAAGCGTTTCCAGCGTTGTGCCATGACGCGGAAATTCATCTTTATCAAAATTCACCGTTTCTTTTTTCACCGAAACCGGCACCGGCACGATTTCATTTTTAAAGCGATCGGATTTTTGCGCGGCCTCCGCTTTCTGCTGCGATCCGACAGAAAAATTATCCTGTTCTTCGCGCGAAATGGAAAATTTCTTCGCCACATTTTCCGCCGTGATGCCCATGTGATAGGAATTAAAAATATCCCACAAACCATCATGAATCATCGTATCGATGAGTTTCCCATCGCCCATTTTAATGCCGCTGCGCGCATAAACAGCATGCGGCGCAAGGCTCATATTTTCCTGCCCGCCCGCAAGCACGATAGCGCTATCGCCATTCGCAATCGCCTGCAAACCAAGACCAACGGCACGCAAACCCGAACCGCAAACCTGGTTGATAGTCATCGCCGGCACTTCTTTGGGTAAACCCGCTTCAATCACGGTTTGACGCGCCGGGTTTTGACCAGAAGCCGCGGTGAGAACCTGGCCTAAAATCACTTCCGAAATTTCTTCCGGTTTTATTTTGGTATCGGCAAGAATTTGCTTCACCACAACAGCACCCAGCTTGTGCGCAGGAAGCGCAGAAAGCCCGCCCATAAAATTACCAATCGCCGTGCGCCGCGCAGAAACAATTACAATCGAATCCATAATAATCCTTTTATATCAATATGTTAAAAAATTGTGGGAATTCCGAATGTCACAATATTGTCATATTTGGGGTACAGAATAAAGATAAACAAGGAGC
The DNA here is from genome assembly GCA_964414595.1 of uncultured Rickettsiales bacterium. GTDB lineage: Bacteria > Pseudomonadota > Alphaproteobacteria > Rickettsiales > CAIJLX01 > CAYPXJ01. The sequence continues at coordinate 35,554 of CAYPXJ010000009.1, read as the reverse complement.
AATCATGAATCTCCATCCACAACAACTGACTCTCACGCCAGAACGGGCAGCGAGCATACGTAAACGCATGGAAATGCAGTTGCGGGAACCGTATGACTCAAGCAATCCGGAAGTGGTCATCAATAGAAAAGTACAAGAATTTTTACTACAACCTGGCAAACTTGAAGAGCATGTTGGAATATTCACTCCCCAATTTGAAACATGGGCGCATGATTCGATTAAAAAAAGCGACGATCTAGCACTAAAATACTCTGCAGACGGTAACTTCTCAAATGCCGATGCGTTAAAAGCCGGGATGACACTTTCCACTTACATGAAAGCCACGCGCCCTGATCCCCTCGTTAATGAAGAAAAGGCAACTGTTTTTACCAATGAACTTATGGCTTTTCTCGAAAACGATGCGGAAGGTAAAAAAGCGTTAGAAGAATTGGAACGCAGTAAACGTAAATCACCTCTGCCTATTGCTGGCATGCAAGAATCTGCAACCCAAAGCGTCAATATTTTTGCGGATATTATAAAATTCTTAAGCATAGTTTTTGGTTTTGATAAACAAGATGAGCCTACACAAGGGCAAGATATTGGGCAGGCAAATTTCAATACTCTAAAGCCTGCTACTACTCCCGTTTCGTCCGTTCAAAACACACCGCAAATTACTCGGCCGCGATAGTTCGCAACCACTTCGCCAGCGGCTGCCACATAGCTTTTTTTGCATCCCTGCCAACCACCATGCTGATGTGACCGGCGGAAAGAGAATGCGCCGTCACATGCGGCAACTTTTTGCTTAAAGCGCGTGCTGATGCTGGCGGCACCACCACATCATGCTTTGGTATAGCCAGCCAACAGGGCTGAGTGATTTGCGTGGGATCTATCGCCTTTCCAGCAACATGCCATTTTCCCTCCATGACACGATTAGACAGCGCCCAATTATCAAGCGCATCCCATGCCGCGCGGCTACTCATCGAAACACCGTCGTTTAACCAGTCTTCCACGGTGATAAATTCCTGCGCTTCCTCGCTACTCAGACTCCATTTTCCGAAGCGCGAAAATTTCCGGTGAATCGCCCAGGGATGCAGCATGTAAAACCACATTTGTATTTGCTCTTTAGGCACATAGTCTTGTGACATCACCCATTTTTTGAGCATTTTGGGATCGCATGCGGCAAGCGCTTTATTGCCCGTTTCTTCGGCATGAAAATCCCACGGCGTTGCAAGCAGCGCGAGCGCATTCACGTAGTTTGGTTTTAACCGCGCCGCCGCCAGCGCGAATAATCCTCCCATGCAATAACCCAATAAAGCTACGGGTTTTCCAGTTTTTTTGTAAATATGCTCAAGTGCGGGCAGTAAGCGCTTCACCACATAGTCTTCTAGCGAAAGCGGCGATTTTTCCTCCTCTGCTTCACCCCAATCCAAAAGATACGGATGAAATTTCTGCGTGGCCAGATAGCGCATCAAGCTATTCTTTTCCTGCAAATCTAAAATATAGGCGCGGTTAATAAGCGAAGGGATTGCAAGAATAGGCGTACCTTTGGATTGCGGTGCATAATCATGCAATCGTGCCGCGCCTTTTTTGAAGCAGGCCTTAGGCCTTTTGGCATGTTTTATGGCACGTGAAGCCTGCTGGTACGCCAGCAGGCCTTTTAAGAACATATCGAAACGTTCAGTCGCGGCGCTTTCGATTGCCTTGAGCAGTTCCGGATTCGAGTCTGGCGACGCGCGCTTCCAATGCGGCGATGCGTGTACGGAGCTCGTGTAATTCATCATCGCCATGCTTAGATACGCCGGTAGCGGAAGTTGCGGATACATGGTCGGTTTCCTTTTTACCGCTGGAGAAGGATTGCATATAATGACGCTGCATCGATTGCATCAGCGCCATATTTTTGGCCACAAGCTCCGGGTCTTTCATGGCGTCCGCGAGTTGCGCTTGCCAGAAATCCAGATATTGACGGGCCATCTGCTGCCATTCGTCTTGCTTCGTCATAGCAAGCACTCTTGCGCTATCTATAAAAAATGTCAAGGTAGGGCATGACTCAACTGATCTCCATCACCCTCGATCAAAGTGCGCATACTGGCCGTTCGGACGAATTCGCCCGCGAGCAGGAGGCGGCGCTGCGAGACCTCACACAGGAACATAGTTTCCGGCTGATTGGCCGCTCCGAAAACGAAAAATACGCGCTGCATTTATCGATTCTCGAAAACCGTATTTGCTTTGATATTACCGGTGATGAGTTTGAGGAGCGCGTGTTTTTACCTATTAATTCATTTCGTGGGCATGTGAAGGATTACTTCCTCATTTGCGAAAGTTACCATGAGGCGGTTAAACAAGGTCAGGTTGCACGCATTGAGGCGATTGATATGGGAAGGCGAGGCCTGCACAACGAGGCCGCCGATGTTCTACGTGAGCTCTTGGAAGAAAAAATCACCATGGATCACGAAACCGCGCGCAAATTCTTCACGCTTATCTGCGCCCTGCATATGAAATAGCCCCTTGCCACTCGCCATCGCCCATGCTACCACAGCCGCCCTATGGCAAAAGAAGAGTTATTAGAGTTTAAAGGAAAAGTCGTCGAAGTACTGCCGAACACGATGTTTCGCGTGCAGTTGGAAAACGGCCACATTATCCTTGCGCACACCTCCGGCAAGATGCGTAAAAACCGCATTCGTATTCTGCTGCATGATGAAGTGACGGTGGAAATGACACCGTACGATCTCACCAAAGGGCGTATTACGCATCGCCACAAAGAATCTAAACCCGGCGCCGCTCCTGCTGCGTAGCAATGCCGCGTCTCATTCTCGCTTCGGCTTCGGCGGCACGCAAACAGCTTCTGGAAAGTATCGGCTGGTCTGCAGATATCATTGCGCCGATGGATATCGACGAAACGCCACATAAAAAAGAGCGGCCCGAAACTTACGTGCTGCGCATCGCGCGTGAAAAAGCGCGGGCAGCGCAGAAAAAATTTCCCGGCGATTTTATCGTTACAGCGGATACGATTGCCGCCGCGGGCACGCGCATTATCGGCAAAGCTGAAAATGAAAATGCGGCAAAAGAGACAATGCTGTTACTCTCGGGCCGCAAACACCGTGTTTATACAGGCGTAACCGTTGTCGCCCCTAACGGTAAAATAGAAACGCGCCGGGTGCTTTCCACCGTGAATATGAAACGTCTTACACCCCGTGAAATAGCAGATTATCTAGCTTCTCAGGAATGGGTGGGCAAATCCGGCTGCTACACCTTAATGGGCCGTGCCGGCGCATTTATCTCGGGTATTCATGGTTCTTTTTCCAATATTTTAGGCCTGCCCTTATACGAAACACGCAATATGTTACTTGCGGCAGGCTACAAGAAAGATTAATTTACACGCATGGATATTTCTCGTCGTATTTCTGAACGTATTGTGAGTTATTGGAACAGTATCCGCGGTGAGCGTGCGCTCGCCAGCGAAGATGCTGTGGATTGGTTCGCGCTGCGCGATATCATTGATAGCTGCTATTTGGTGAAGGTAAAAAGCCAACCCGGCGGCCCACATTTTGAATGCACTTTTCTTGGTAGCAGCGTGAAAGAAGCGCATGATGCTATTTATGCTGATACAAAATCGCAAAAAACCTCGGCCAATAATTTAGAATATTTGCATGAAAATTTCATGAAAGTGCTTAAGAAAAAAGCACCGCTGCAAGAAGAATCGGAACTCAAAGTCGAACGTAGCAAAAAAGTAAAATTCCGCCAGGGTATGGTTCCACTTGCGGATGATGATAATCAGGTTGTCGCCATTTTGGGCGCTTTGCGTTACAAGCAATACACGGAATAACATGGCTGAGCTTTCGCCCTGCGCGCGCTTAGTGCGTGAGCAGCACCATGAGCGTTTTTTACTCACGCTTTTTGCGCCACCTGCCCACCGCGAAATACTTTTTGCCCTTTTCGCATGGTTTCAGGAACTGACAAAAATCTATGATCGCATTTCCGATCCCGTCACGGGCCTTATTCGTTTAACGTGGTGGCGTGAAGCGCTGGCAGAAATAGAAGCTGGCAGAGTGCGCCAACACGAAGTCGTGGCGGGCCTGGCGGCTGTGCACCACAAGCGCCCCCTGCCCATCAGCACCATGCAGGGCATAATCGATGCTATGCAAAATGAAGTGGAAAAAACTACGCCACCCACATTTCAGGAGCTGGAAAATTCTCTGCGTCAAACGTCTGGCGCGCTTTATCAGGCCTGTTTACTGGCAACCAGCACGGCCACACCTGAAAACCTGCGCGCCGCTGAGGAAATCGGCACAGCCTATGGTTTGATTCTCACCTTAAAATCCGCACCGCATGCCTTTTCCCGCCAGCAATGTTTATTGCCCGCCGATCTGATGCAGCAAGCCTCTATCTCTCCGGATCATTATGGTGGCAAGGCGTTTCTGCAAGGCTCGAAACATGTTGCACGCACCATGGCAGAACGTGTGGATCATATCCTTTCGGGAATCAAAACTTCGTCCCTGCGTGGCGATATAAAATGGCTGCGTTTGCATATTCTTCTGGCGCGGCTCTATCTAAAAAAACTGCGCCGGAATGATAATGATATTTTCACCAAGCCGCTCAAACTTAACTCAGCACGCACTACACTGCATCTAGCGCTTGGAATGTAATAACTCTTGCACGAATTGCGGTACGATCTCGGTTGCTTGGCCTAATAATGTGCGCTCAAACATAGGGCTATTTTCTGCAGGGTCGAGATTCAACTGCACGGTATCAGCCAGGCCGTAAAAACGAACCTGCTGTACAAAACCTGCCGCTGGATAAACCGTGCCGGAAGTGCCAATCGATACAAATAAATCCGCCGCGTGAAGCGCGCGGTAAATCTCTTCCATATAAAGTGGCATTTCGCCAAACCAAACAATGTGGGGCCGATAAGGATCACCATCACGAATATCATCGTGCCAATCCACCACTTCCTCCGTATCCATGTGGCGTGCTTTTTTAAGTTCACCATGCATATGCAAAATATTTTTGCTGCCGCCGCGCTCATGCAAATCATCTACGTTTTGCGTTACAAGCAGAAAATTGCCGGGCCAGTTTTTTTCAAGCTCTGCAAGCGCAAGGTGCGCGGCATTTGGCATGGCGGTTTGAAGTTGTTTGCGACGCGCATTATAAAAAGCCTGCACCACTCCCGGATCGCGTATAAAAGCTTCCGGCGTGGCGACATCTTCCACACGATGTCCTTCCCATAAACCATCACCGCCACGAAATGTTTTAAGACCCGATTCCGCCGAAATACCGGAGCCGGTAAGAACCACAATATTACGATATTGCACCATGCTGTACTTCGAGATCGGCACGATCGGTCAGATGCAGAATTGCTGGCGTACCCAGTGGCAGAGGATAATTTTTCTTTCCATGTCCCACGCCCTCAATATACACGGCAGGAATTTTCAAACTCTCTGCAAATGCATGCACCACGCGTGCGATTTTCTCTTCTTCCTCTTTGTCGTCATAGGTAAAATCGCCAAATAATACGACTTTGACTTTCTCAAACACACCCGCTTGTTTGAGATGCAGCAATTCCCGATCAATGCGGTATGCCTTTTCATCAATATCTTCAATCACGAGAAATGTATTTTCGGCTTTTACTTGCCAGTCTGTTCCCAACGAACATTGCAAAAGCCCAAGATTTCCGCCTCGCACAATGCCGGTGTAATAGCGTTTAATACGCGCCGCTTTGTTCATTGCTTTGAGAGAAAAATATTCGGTGTGCTGTTTCCCCAACAATGTTTGTTTCAATTTCTGAATTGACGCTGCGTCCACTTTTTTCTTCACTAATTGCCATAGCACCGGCGCATGAAGCGAAGGCCAATGCCAATGCTGATTACACAGCAAATGCAGCGCGGTGATATCGCTAAAACCGATAAGAATTTTTGGCTGCCGCGGTTTAGACATCTTAAGCAAATCGGGCAACAATTTCGCCGTGCCGTAACCGCCTTTGTAACACCAGATCGCCTTCGAATCTTTCGCCAGAAGCGCTTCTTTAAAATGTTGCAAACGGAAAGCATCTTCGCTTGCATGCAAAGGGTGTTTCGCAAACATGCCCTTCTTGATACGCGGCGTAAAACCCAGCGTTCGCACGATTTTTTCTGCCACCTTCAAATCTTCCATCGTACCGCCATAACCTGGCGCCACAATATCAATCACATCCCCGGGCTTTAAGTATGTCCATGCCTGCATGCAGGTTACTATACACCAGCTCGCAATCTCTCTGCCAGCGCGTAATTCGGCGGCAACAAGCGGTAATCGGCTAGTTTATCTTTTTCGCACCACACCCATTTTTGCCCATCGCGTCCTTCAGGATTTCCTTGCCATTTCGTGCACATATATACGAGCACCAAAATATGCTTCTCATCGCGCAGGTAAGAAAGAAAGCTATACGCTTTAGGCGCTTCAATCCGAATGCCTAATTCTTCCTCCATTTCGCGTATAAGCGCCGCTTCGGGCAATTCTCCGGCTTCTATTTTTCCGCCCGGAAACTCCCAGTAACCCGCCATGATTTTACCCTCTGGACGTTCCTGGATAAGAACCTCATTACCCTGCATGATGATCGCCGCAACGGCGGTTTCTTGGGCGGATTTCTGCGAAATTTCCATTAACGTTCTTTTAATGTTTTTTTGCTAGAATTCAAGGAAGAGTGGAGATTTTATGGGCGAAGATGGCAGCATACAAAAACGCGGCATGGATTTAGATGACGAGGCAAGATTAAAACTCGCAACAGAATATGTTGGCGAGTGGGTAAAATTGCCAAAAAAGAAAAATGAGCCTTTATTTTGGTCATTAGAACTATCTTTTGGGCTTAAAGAAGCGCGTGGAATTTCCGACGAGCTTCGCAAATATCTTTTTGATAATGCAACGCCGGAAACCGGCGGGGTTCATTTCCAATCTTCTGTTTTAGTTGGGAAAATCGAAATCAGTGATGCGCTCTATCAAAAAGCCGTGGCGCCACTTAAAGGCAAAAACGGTAACGGTAACGCGCGCTAACTACGGTAATCCGCGTTGATGCTTACATATTCGTGCGTCAGATCGCATGTCCAGACGGTTGCATGGCCTTTACCTACGCCGACATCCACCCGAATTTCGATTTCTTTATTCTTCATATATTGTGCCGTGGGTGATTCAATATAATCGGGATGTAAAAATCCGTCTTTCGCCACATGGGCACTGCCAATCCAGATATTGGTTTTATCGCGGTCGGCTTTTTCACCCGCTTTACCAATCGCCGCCACAATACGGCCCCAGTTCGCATCCGATGCCGCAAGCGCTGTTTTCACAAGCGGGGAATTCGCAATCGCTAAACCGATTGTGCGCGCCGAAATATCCGTAGCCGCACCCTCCACTTTAATCGTCACGAATTTGGAAATACCTTCCCCGTCTTTGATAACCAAGTGTGTGAGTTCAAGCAGCAGATCATGCAATGCCGCTTTAAAATTTTGTGCCGCCGCGTCTGAGGCTGAAGAAATTTTTGCATGCTTTGCTTTGCCTGTAGCAAAAACAAGCACCGTATCGCTTGTGGATGTATCGCTATCAACCGTGGAGCAATTAAATGTCGTCTCCACACTTTCGCTTAAAAATTGTTGCAAAATGGCGGAAGGAATATGGGCATCCGTTACCACATAACCCAGCATCGTCGCCATATCCGGCGCCACCATGCCCGAACCTTTGATAAACCCATTCAACGTAACTTTTACACCGCCAATTTCAGCCGTGCGCGTAACGCCTTTCGGAAAAGTATCGGTGGTCGCAATAGCGCGCGCGGCCAATTCCCAGTTTTGTTCGCCCCGTTTCGCATACAGAGTCGGCAATGCCGTTTCAATACGCTCCACCGGAATCGGAATCCCAATTACACCCGTGGAGGAAATAAACACTTCCTCCGGCGAACAACCCACAATTTCTGCTGCCTTCTCCGCCGTTTTCACAACAACATCGTAACCGGCTTTACCTGTAAACACATTGGAGATACCGGCATTCACGACGAGTGCTTTGGCAACACCACGCGGTAAAATTTTGCGGCACCAGTCAATGGGCGCGCCAGGCATCTGGTTTTTGGTAAAAACGCCCGCAACCTGCGCACCGTCCGGAAATATCATGAACAGAAGATCGTCCCGCCCGCGATAACGAATAACCGCTGCGCCCGTAGCAAACTCTACGCCATCGATGGGCGGTAATTGCGGAAATTTTTCCGGTGCGAAAGGTGATATATATTTGGCCATAGGGGCGTGTTTTTAACGAATAAACTTTGATATTTCAATCATAAAGCGTATGGCTTTCTTGGCGGGAAGAGGGTAAACTCTCGCCATGATCCAATTTGCCGTCGTTATTGTTATCATTGGCCTCATCGCCGCTTTCCTATTTGATGGCTGGAATAAAAAAGACGGCACGCCGACACCCGCCAATCAGCCCACCACCAATATGAAGGAAAATTTGCACCGCGCGACAGAGCTGCACAACCAGCTTGAACAGCAGCGTAAGGATGCACTCGACAACGTCAACCGTTAGCCTTACAACCTACTCCCACCATGACAAACCCTCTGCATATTTTAGAAGATGTGATTGCGCGCGCCAAACGTGCGGGCGCGGACGCCGCCGATGGTGTGGCAGGTGAAAGTACCCGTCTTTATGTTCGTGTACGCATGGGTGCGACGGAGACGGTAGAGCGCGATGAAGCAGGCACACTTGGCCTACGCGTCCTCATCGGTAAGCCGGGCGGTTACCAACAGGCAATCGTTTCCACAAACGATCTTTCTGAAAAATCCTTGAATGAAATGATTACTCGGGCCGTAGCAATGGCGAAACTCTCTCCGGCTGACCCTTACGCGGATCTCGCGCCGAAAGCATTGCTGCAGCAAGAGGTGCCAAAACTTGATATTTATGATGCAAAAGAGCCCTCAGCCGAAACACTGCTTTCCCGTGCGAAGCAAGCAGAAGATGCGGCACGTGCAAACCCATCTATCACCAATTCAGAAGGCGCGGACGCCAGCTACAGCTCAGGTCTTATTGCGCTTGCAACGTCTCATGGCTTCGCAAAATCTTATCAAAGTTCTTCTTCCAGTGTTTCTGTTTCCGTTATCGCCGGTGAAGGTGATGCCATGGAAACCGACTATGATTATTCTTACGCCCGTTTGAGCACGCATCTGGAAAATCCGGCCACTGTCGGTACACGCGCCGCCGAACGCGCGGTGAAACGTCTCAATCCACGAAAAATAAAAACCGCACAACTGCCACTCATTTTTGAACCGCGTATCGCGCGCGGCTTATTGGGCAGTTTTATAAGTGCGATTAACGGCCCTGCCGTAGCACGTAAAACCACCTTCTTGCGTGAAAAGATGGGCGAACAACTTTTCCCGGCATCAGTACAAATTATCGACGACCCGTTTGAAATTTCCGGCTTGGGCTCGCGCCCGTTTGATGGCGAAGGTGTGGGCGGAAAAAAACGCGCACTCGTAGAAAATGGTGTACTTAAAACCTGGCTTTTAGATATGCGTAGTGCAAATCAACTGGGTTTGCAGACAACCGGCCACGCCGCACGCGGCGTGAGTTCGCCCCCTTCGCCCAGCAGCACAAACGTACATCTGGCCGCGGGCAAAGAATCTCCCGCTTCACTCATTAAGGATATCAAACAGGGCCTCTATGTTACCGATGCTTTTGGCATGGGTGTTAATCTGGTTACGGGCGATTATAGCCAAGGCGCTGGCGGCATATGGATCGAAAACGGCCAGCTAACCTACCCCGTCAGCGAAATCACTATCGCGGGCCATTTAACGGAAATATTTAAAAATCTGACACCGGCTAACGATTTGGAAATGAAATACGGCACCAACGCGCCAACACTCCGCATCGATGGTATGACCATCGCCGGCAGTAATTAACCGGCAAAAACATCCTTAAATAATTTTTGCATCGCTTCAAAAAGCGCGGTGCGTGGTGTGGATTTTCGCCACAAAAAACCCACCGTGCGATGCGGCTTTGCTTTTGCAAAAGGAATATACGTCACATGCTTCGTATCAATGCCGCTCGCCTGTTCGGGAATAAGCGTGATGCCGGCACCGCTTGCCACCATTTGCCGTAGCGTCTCTAAACTTGTTGCCCGAAAATTCTGCTGCTCCATTGCACCTGCCTTATGGCACACTTCCAGAGCCTGATCGCGCAGGCAGTGCCCGTCTTCCAGCAACATTAACTCCACTTCTTCCAAATCCGAAATCTGCACCTGTTTCTTTGCCGCAAGCGCGTGCTCGTGCGGCACAGCAAGAAGAAAGGCCTCTTCAAAAATAGGGGCTTCATGCAAGCGATCGTCATGAATCGGCAATGCAAGCAATACAATATCCAGCGCGCCTTCGTTTAACTGCTGCACCATGATGTGGGTCTGACCTTCCAGTAGGGTCAATTTCACACGCGGAAGTGCTTTGCGTAATTTAGGAAGCGTTTTTGGCAACAAATACGGCGCCATAGTAGGAATAACGCCCAACCGCACAGGGCCGCCCATAGGGTCACGTGCAATATCGGCCATATGTTTCATGGCTTCGAATTCTTTAAGTATAACGCGCGCGCGCGTCACAATTTCTTTACCCGCCGCCGTCACCAGCACTTGCTTATTCGTGCGTTCAAAAATTTGCACGCCAAGCATATCTTCCGCCTTCTTTATTTGCATTGAAAGGGAGGGCTGGCTCACATGGCAACGCTCCGCGGCGCGCCCGAAATGCAGGGTTTCCGCTACCGCAACCACATATTCCATGTCACGCAGATTCATAACTAAAAACTATTATTATCATATAAACAATATATTTCATTTATAGCTATGTTTCGCCTAATTTACAACCATCAATCACGAGATTGATAAACCTTATCTCAATTTTATACCGAAAAGTATAAACAACGTAAAAAGGAGTTAACTATGTTAGGTGTAGGTCAAGCTTTTCCACAATTTAAACTGAAAGCAACCGTTGGCATGGATGTTAAAAATGCTTTCCAAGAAGTATCCAATAAAGATTACAAAGGCAAATGGCTCGTCGTTTTCTTCTGGCCTAAGGATTTCACCTTTGTATGCCCGACAGAAATTGCAGAATTCGGTCGCTTGAATAAAGAATTTGCGGCGCGCGATGCCGTTGTTCTCGGTGCAAGCACAGATTCCGAATTTGTGCATTTGGCGTGGAAACAAAATCACAAAGATCTGAACAATCTTCCAATCCCCATGCTTGCGGATGTGAAGCGTGAGCTTACGGCGGCACTGGATATCCTTGATCCACAGGAAGGTGTGGCGCAGCGTGCGGCTTATATCGTGGACCCGGATGGCATTATTCGTTTTGCCTATGTCACGGATTTGAGCGTAGGCCGTAATCCAAAAGAGGTGCTGCGCGTCCTCGATGCACTGCAAACCGATGAGCTTTGCCCCTGTAATTGGGAAAAAGGCAAAGATACATTGAAAGTAGCGTAAACAAAACGGTGCTGGCTTCGGCCGGCACCTCCCTTGGAGGTTTATATGAGCATAGAAACAATACGCGACCACCTTCCCGATTACGCGCGGGATATAAAATTGAATCTGGGCACCGTATTAACTGCGGAAGGTGCACCCGGTCTCTCTGACACGCAAATTGTAACGGCGGCGCTTGCATCTGCTTATGCTACGCGCAATTCCGCGCTCATTGATGCGATAGAAGCAGAAGCCACAGGTCGCATTCAGGCGGAAGATATTGTCGCGGCAAAAGCAGCCGCCACGATTATGGGCATGAATAATATTTACTATCGCTTTCTGCATCTTTCTAATGATGGCGATTACAAACAAATGCCGGCGAATCTTCGCATGAATGTGATTGGCAAACCGGGTGTTGGGAAACAGGATTTTGAGCTTTATTCGCTCGCAGTTTCTGCGATTAACGGTTGCGGCATGTGCATGGAATCGCATGCCAAAACGCTGGAAAGCCACGGTACTTCCAAACAAGCGATTCAATCCGCCGTGCGAATAGCTGCGGTCATTAATGCCGCCGCGCAAGCGCTCGTAATTGAGGAATACTCCCAATTAGGTAAAGACCGCGTGATCGCGGCCTAAGCTTATCTTTATTCGGTGCGTCGGCTTAAACCGCATCTCTCCCTAATCGCCGGCGCACCGATAACCACATGTTTTATAAGAGATTTTAAAATCTCTGGCTGTCATAATTTTGTCACAAACCCGTGTTACAGTATAACAAAATGGGAGTTTGGGCGTGCCGGCTACTGCAACAAAAAAACTAGAAAACAAGCTTACATATTGTGAACTTGAGGACGGAAAATTAAGGCTCCTTGCCGCATCAGAATCCGTTGTGCAATCGTTGGGCCGACAACTTCAACAAAAAGGTTTTTCTTTGCATTCCGAATCTTCGGATGGGAGAGAAATTGCAAAATGGACAGATAAAGAGCACAGCAAACATTATGTATCTTTGTGCGTAAGCCATTCTGATCCAACTCAGCTTAAAAAATTGACTGACTTTCTCAACAAAAATGGTGCGGTGGAATACGAAACAGTAGTAGCCGCAAAGCGACCGCCGCAACTTAAAGACTATGCAGAGTTTAAGAAATTTCATGGCCAGCCCTCAGAAAATAAGTCTGCTGCCTCGATTCTCGAAGACGATTTTGAAAGTATTATCCCTTCTCCTACCGAACTGAAGAAGCCAGTTAAAGATTCTCATCCACCATCTGAGAAAAAAGAAATTGAAGAAGCTGCTGCCTCACCAGCCCCACAAGAAACAAAAAAGACAAGCCTGCTTTCACGTTGGTTGAAACAACCTGTTACATGGGCCGCGATGGCACTATCTGCGATGGGTTTAGGTGGCGGCTTGGCGGCTTTGCGTGGTTGCGAAAAACCATCACCGATTGCCTCAGCCGTTGTGCAACCTGTAGTGACAATGGAAGATTTTAGCACAATTCTAAACGCTGTAAAATTTGATCCACGCCTCAAAGATCCAGAGCAAAAAAAATCTTTAGAGGACATTATCCGGCGTATGCATCGTGAAGGCAAATCCGCGCGCAACATGCTAGAGACACTCCGCGACAAAGGCGGCGCTGATCATATTGCGATGATTGGCGATAGTCTCACCGAAGAAGAAAAAGCTACAGCAACACCTGCCCAATTAATGGAAGGCACATCTTGCCCTTTTGCAAAAGTTGCAGCAACGGAGGATTGGAAAAAGTCCATGCATGAAAACGCAAACCGCGTTCGCGCGGGCTTTGGCGGAGATAAGTCACGATGAAATTGCCTCATCAGACGCGAAGCGCATTCACTGTAACAGAGCTTTTGGTAACAACTGCGATCGTTGGGGTTCTGGTTGCTATTACCATACCCGCCGTCATGGCCGCGCGCCGCTCAGCGACTACTATGGATACCAGCAATAAAATTCGGCAACTCACTATGTTTGCAAAAACACATGAGGAAAATGTGGGCGGTTATGGCCCTTCTGCCACAGAACCCAGCATTATTTCATACCACGATATTCTGCGTGCAAATCAATCCAATTATGCGTGGCCAGACAACGCTGAAGATGCGTTGCCGAATATGCGTCACTATCCAACTGCGCGTGGCTACGGATTAAGAATCCCCAGTACTAATTCCGATACCGGACGCGACGATCTGTTCCTCGATAGCGCTGTTCCAACAGAAGCGCTCGCATCCCGTCATGGGGGAATTGGTGTATTTATGTGGGAAAAAGATAAATTCTCACCTATCGATGGAGTTAAAGAAGTTGGGCGCCAGCATACGCCTCTTTTTGCTACAATCGAAACAAATACGGATTCGACCAATCCTCCAGTCGATCCTAACAGTCCCTTCAACGACCCTACTTGGCGCGCCTGGTTCTTAAATAATCAGGGCATTAATCCTGTCGATTCAATAGCGAATGATGCTGCAAATACATTTGCTGGTTTTGATTTTAAACGCCACAATGGGGTTACAGTTATAGGTTTTAGTGATGGTAGCGTTCGGTTATTAGGTCTGGAAGAAACCCGGGAAATTTCAGACGCGATAAGAAAAGCGCTTAATTATAAAACGCCTTAAACAATCCGTTTTTTTACGTAGCTGCCGGGCGCATCTTCAAGCGCGTTTGTGATCGCGCGCGCGGGCACAGATTTTTCAGAAAACTTCCGGTTCCATTTTTCCCAATACGGCCACCAGGAACCTTCATGACGCTTCGCGGCATCCAACCATTTTTCAGCCGATTTATCGCGCGGCGAACCATTGGTCCAATATTCGTATTTTATTTTCACCGGCGGGTTAATCACACCCGCTACGTGTCCCGAACCCGCTAGCACAAATTCACATGGCCCTGAAAAAAACTGACTGCCCGTGTAGGTCGATTTCCACGGCGCAATATGATCTTCGCGCGTAGAAACAAAAAGCGAAGGCGTTTTGATTTTTGTCAAATCAATCGGCACATCGCAAAGCGAAATTCCACCCGGCTTGGCCAACTGATTTTGCAAATACATACGGCGTAAATAGAAGGAATGCATCTTCGCCGGCAAGCGCGTTGCGTCCGAATTCCAATACAAAAGATCAAATGGAAAAGGCTCTTTGCCGAGCAGATAATTATTCACCACGAACGACCAAATCAAATCATTGGCGCGCAACATCGAAAATATCGCCGCCATTTCGGTGCCGTCGAAATAGCCGGTTTCCTGCATCCGCCTTTCCAGCTCTTCCAGCTGGGTCTCATCAATGAAAACCGTAATATCCCCCGCTTGGGCAAAATCCAGAAGCGTTGTTAGGAACGTGACCGCTTTAATGCGTTCATCTTTTTTGTTTTGCATATACGCAAGCATGGAAGCCGCGAGCGTACCACCTAAACAATAGCCAATCATGCTTATTTGCTTTGCGCCCGTGGCTTTTTCGATGGCATCAAGCGCCGCCAAAGGCCCTTCCAGCATATAATCTTCAAAACCTTTGCCCGCATGTTCACGGTCTGGATTCACCCAGGAGATCATGAAAACGGTGAGCCCCTGATCCACCGCCCATTTCACAAAAGAATTATGCGCCTGCAAATCGAGAATATAATATTTATTGATCCATGGCGGGATGATGAGCAGCGGCAATTCCGCGACTTCTTTTGTCGTCGGCGTATATTGAATCAGCTCCATCATGCTGTTGCGAAAAATCACTTTGCCCGGCGTAACGGCAAGGTTTTTGCCTACTTCAAACGCCTTATAATCCGTCATGCTGACTTGGAATGCGCCCTTGCTGCTTTCCAAATCTTTAAGCAGATTTTCAAGGCCTTTGATCAGATTCTCGCCCTTGCTTTCCACCGTTTCGCGCAGCACTTCGGGGTTGGTCAGCAAGAAATTCGTCGGGGACATCGCATCGATAAATTGCTGCGTGAAGAAACGCAATTTTTGGCGTTTTTTGTCATCCAGATTATCTGTCTGCTCCACCATTTTTTGCAGCCACGCGCCATTAAAAAGATAGTTCTGCTTAATGAAATCGAACACAGGATGATGGTGCCACACCTCATCTTTAAATCGCTTATCTTTAAGATCAGGTTTGAACATCGGCTGCTTGCTTTCCTCATCCACATAGCGATCGTGCATATTGTCGAGCAGCTTGGTATATTCTTCCATGTAATTCAGCTGCGCTTCCATGAGCTTTTCGGGCTCTTTAGCCCAGTTCACCCACATTTCGAAAAACGCATTGCCGATTTCAGCAGGTGTGGCGAGCGCAGGCTTGAATTCCGTTGCCTGCTTGCTCCAAAATTCCTGTGCAATAAGCTGCATGCGCTCACTGATTTTGGTGAGGTTTTTTGCAAATTCTTTTGCCGAATCCTGTGCATTACCGATATTCGGATTGCCCATACGCGCTGCTTGTGTTACCACTGATTATCCTCCACGGACTGGCAGTATGTTTAGCTTTTTACAGCAACGCAACAAAAACTATCTGGCCCTCGCCTTCATCGCATTTGCTTTGAGCGGCTGCTGCGGCAATTTGGATCCAAGCGGCATACCCTGTTACCAGCAATGGTTCGGCAAGAGCAAAGTCGATGTGCAGAGGGATGCCATTCAGCAAAACGGGCCGAAGCGCATTCCGCCCTACAACAGTAAAATCTAAGAGATTCCTATGAAAAAAACATCCCTTCTTATGTGCAGCGCTATTGCCCTTACTTTCACCTTAAGCGGTTGCCAAGGCTATATGAACTGGGCAAATCGTGTCGGTTCACATATGCCGGTTTACGAAGATTGGTTCGGCGATGATAAGGATGAAAAAGCAGCGGCAGAACAACAGCAAAGCCAGCAAATGCCCGCTCAACCACCTTATGAAGCCGGTACGCCGCCGCCATCGCCGATGGAAGCTTACGAGCGTTCTTACCAGCAGCAAATGCAGCAAAATTATCAGGGTTCGCAGCAACAAATTCAGCCTTACGCGCCCCAAGGTTATGGCCAGCCGCAGATGCAGCAGCCTCAACAACCAAACACCCAATCTTATTATTATCCTTATCCAGGCCAGCCGCAGAATCAGGGCGGTTACGTTGAATACGAACAGCAGGCCGCGCATATCGACGGATATGACGCGCCGGGCGAGGAAGTATCCTTCGAGGAAGATTTACCAAAAGGCGATAGCTCTAAAACGTACGTAAATAAAGTGGTGAGCGAACCAGCGGGCACGCCTGCTTCGGAAAGCCAATCCCTGCCGGAAAACCTGCCCATTGAACCTATCGCCCTTCCAGCAGAAAAACTTCCGGAGCAACCTGCCGCGAAGGAATCCAACTGGTTTTCGGATGTATGGAAAAGCATCGCTTTCTGGGAAGAAGATACAGTTGATACAGCCCCTGCTTTGACCAGCAATGTGCCGGTGGAAGAAAGTTACCCTAACCTGGGTGAAATCCCTGCCACACCACAGTACGAACGATATAAAACCCAGTTTAATACGGAACGTGAAAATCTGATCGCGGAGCGCGAAAAAGCCTTGGCCACGCAAAAAACTATCGGCGAAGAACCATCAGAAGTTGCAAAACCAGCAGAAACATCTCCAGCGCCTGTAGTGCTTGCACATGAAGAGCCTAAAGCCGCGCAGGAACCCGTCGAAAAAATCGCGCATCAGGAAGAATTGCCGGTATTAAAACCCGTCAAACAAGAGCGCGTGGCTGCACAGGCTCCCGTAGCCTTCGCACCCCTAGAAACGTCTTCGCCGCAAGGAGCGGCGCCGGTTCTCACGGCACCAGCACCCCAAACGCCACCACTCAGCGCGCCGACGCTGAAAGCGCCAAAAATGCCGGAAGTCCGGTTGCTTGAGCCATCGCGTTATGCGGCACGCCGTATGAACGCGCAGGAGCCTCTCAGCCCCAATGAGCGCCGTATTTACCGAGCGCGAAGCTATCAATAATCGCAACGCTCGCTGGCGCTTTTCTTAAAATTTGTTTATAGAGCGTGCCAAAGCGACGCAGAAATCGCTATAGAAACATATTATGAACAGAGATTTTTACAGAATTAACCGCCTCCCACCTTACGTCTTCAAAGAAGTAAATACGGTGAAGGCCAAAGCGCGCAAAGAAGGGCGTGATATTATCGATTTCGGCATGGGCAATCCCGATGCGCCGACGCCGGCTCATATTGTCGAAAAACTCAAAGAAACTGTGATGGATCCGCATAGCCACCGCTATTCCTCCTCCGAAGGCATTATCGGCCTGCGCCGCGCCGTGGCCGCCTATTACCAGCGCCGCTTTGGTGTGGAGTTAGATCCGGAAAAAGAAATCACCTCCTGCATCGGCTCGAAAGAAGGCCTTGCGTCGCTTGCGCGTTCCATCACCAAGCCCGGTGACGTCATCGCGGTGCCCAATCCCAGCTATCCGATCCACGAGTACGGTTTCATTCTTTCCGAATGCGCCGTGTGGTATTTGAAAAAAGATTTTCTCGCCGACCAACCGTTCGACTTAATGGCCGAATTGCATCGCGCGGTGAAAGATAGCAACCCGAAACCGTCGATTCTTGTCGTCAATTATCCCTGCAATCCGACGGCGGAAGTCGCCACGCTGGATCTTTACGAACAAATTGTCGATTTCTGCAAATTCCATAATATCTGGGTGATTTCGGATCTCGCTTACTGCGAAATTTATTTCGACGAAAATAAAAAACCGCCATCGATTTTCGAAGTGAAAGGCGCAAAAGATATCGCCTGCGAATTCACCACACTTTCGAAAACCTATCAGATGGCGGGATGGCGCATGGGTTTCTGCGTTGGCAATCCGGAATTGGTCGGCGCGCTCAAACGCATCAAATCCTATCTCGATTACGGCACGTTTTTGCCGATTCAAGTTGCTTCCACCGCGGCGCTCAACGGCCCGCAGGATTGCGTGGAAGAAACGCGCCAGCGTTATAAGCGCCGCCGCGATATTATGGTGAGCGGCCTCAATGAAGCAGGTTGGAAAGTGGATTCGCCGGAGGCCTCGATGTTTATCTGGGCGGTGATTCCGGAAAAATACCGCGCGCTCGGCTCGCTGGAATTTTCAAAAATGCTGATGCAGCAGGCAGAAGTTGCCGTTTCGCCGGGCATTGGTTTCGGCCAATATGGTGATAGCTG
>CAYPXJ010000009.1:0-17006 GCA_964414595.1 uncultured Rickettsiales bacterium | reverse complement strand
TGATAGCTGCGTGCGTATTTCGCTGATTGAAAATCAGCATCGCTGCCGCCAGGCAATTCGCAATATTAAGAGCTTCTTGAAGAAGAATTGAGATTCAGCGTTCTTATCGACACTTGAATTTGTGACAGCTTAGCAAGATTGGTAATTTGGTAACCCACCGAATCCGGCGTTGTTTTGTCGGACGCAATAAGCGTAATAGGATGTGTCCAATTCACTGCGGAAGTATTGTTACCAAGAGATGTTTGTAAAAAACGCACATCCTTGCTTTCCATCACGATACAATTTTGCTCACCGGTTTTTAAATTTTTGATTTCTGCTGGCATAACCCTCTCCTTTGTTTCATGTATCCTACCACCTCAATATGACAAAATGATGACAAGCCTGAAATTTTGCCTATATTCCGCGGAATGGAAAAAACACTGAATATTGCAATTGCAGGCTTAGGCACCGTCGGCGCTGGCGTTGCTAAGATACTGCTTCATAAGGAAAAATTGCTTGCAAACCGGTCCGGGCGAAAATTGCGTCTGGCCGCCGTTTCTGCGCGCGACACGAAAAAAGACCGCGGCGTCGATCTCAGCAAAATCGATTGGGTACAAAATTCGCTCGATCTCGTCGAAAAAGCCGACATCGTCGTTGAATTGATCGGCGGGGCAGACGGCACCGCCTACGAACTCGCCAAAAAAACCCTCGGCGCGGGCAAACATTTCGTTACCGCCAATAAAGCGCTGATTGCCAAACACGGCGTCGAACTCGCCAAACTCGCCGAAGCGAAAAATGCCGCGCTGAAATTCGAAGCCTCCGTCGCTGGCGGTATTCCGGTGATAAAAACGATTCGCGAAGGACTCGCCGCAAACCAATTCACCAAAATCGCCGGCATTTTGAACGGCACCTGCAATTACATCCTCACCGCCATGGATAAAGATGGCGTGGCGATGGAAACCGCACTCAAAGAAGCACAGCGCCTGGGCTATGCCGAGGCCGAACCAAGCTTCGATATCGACGGCACTGATACCGCGCATAAACTCGCCATTCTCGCCTCGCTCGCCTTTGGCACGCCGGTGAATCTGCCGGCGATTTCCATCGAAGGCATTCGCCCTATCGCACGCGAAGATATTCTGCACGCCAAGGCGCTCGGCTACCGTATCAAACTGCTCGGCATCGCAGCACTTTCGCCGAAAGGTTTGGAGCAACGCGTCCACCCAACACTCGTACCGGAACATTCGCCGCTCGCTTCTGTCGATGGCGTGATTAACGCGGTGGAAATGCAGGGCGATACCGTCGGCGCCTTATTCCTCGAAGGCCCCGGCGCGGGCCAAGGGCCGACTGCGTCCGCCGTCGTCGCGGATATTGTGGATATCGCCGCTGGCCGTTTCACCTACCCGTTTGGCGTCCCTGTTGCAGCGCTGGAATCACTGCCGGCCGCACGCCTGGAAGATCATCAGGGCGCGTATTATCTGCGCCTCAACGTCACCGATAAACCCGGCGTGATGGCGCATATCACGCGCGTGTTTGAAGCGGCGAAAATCTCGATTGCGAATCTGGTGCAGAAGGCGAAAGAACCCGGCGCGCCGGTGGATATTGTGTTCACCACGCATGCGACCTCGGAAAAAACGCTGCACAAAGCGCTGACGGAAATCAGCGGGCTGACGGAAGTGCTCGCAAAACCCGTCGTGATTCGCATTGAAGAAGTATAGTCAAAAGTTCTTAATCGATAGTCGTTTGTTGCAAAAACCTGGAAAACTGCTATCGACTAACGACTATTGACGAATGACTTGGAGTCTATATGACCAAAACCGCCACAAAAACCGCCTCTTCCGCCTACGTTGAAGATTTCACCCTCGGCCGTAATCTGGCGCTCGACGCCGCGCGCGTGACCGAAGCCGCTGCGCTCGCCGCTTCCCGCTGGATGGGCAAAGGCGATGAAAAAGCCGCGGACCAGGCAGCCGTGGATGCCATGCGTACCGCGCTCAACGGCCTCGATATTCAGGGCACAGTCGTGATTGGCGAAGGCGAACGCGACAAAGCCCCCATGCTCTATATCGGCGAAAAAGTCGGCTCCGGCTCCGGCCCGCAGGTCGATATCGCCCTCGACCCGCTTGAAGGCACCACGATTTGCGCAACCGGCGGCCCAAACGCAATGGCCGTGCTCGCCATTGCTGAAAAAGGCGGGTTCTTAAACGCGCCCGATGTGTATATGGAAAAAATCGCGGTTGGCGGTGGTTTGCCGGAAAATGTCGTGAATCTGGACGATAACCCGAAAAAAAATCTGCAAAATTTGGCGAAAGCGAAAAAATGCGAAATCGCTGATCTCGTCGTGTGTATATTAAATCGTTCGCGCCATGAAGAACTGATCGCAAAAGTGCGCGAAGCCGGCGCGCGTATTCAGCTTATCGGCGATGGCGATGTGGCAGGCGTAATCGCTACCACCAACAAAGATTCTTTTGTGGATATTTATATGGGCATTGGCGGCGCGCCGGAAGGTGTGCTTGCAGCAGCCGCGCTGCGTTCGGTCGGTGGACAAATGCAAGGCCGCCTTGTTTTCAATAACGATAAGGAACAAATTACACGCGCCGGTCGCATGGGTATTACCGACCTCCATAAAATTTATCGCATGGAAGATATGGCCAAGGGCGATGTGATGTTTGCCGCCACCGGCGTGACGGACGGCACCATGCTCAAAGGCGTACATCGCTTTCCGGGCGGCGCGTTCACCGAATCGATCGTGATGCGTTCGCGCACCGGCACGATTCGTACGATTCACGCCGAACACCATTTTGCCAAAAAACCACAATGGGTGGATTAATCTATCTTGGTCTGTCTTGATAGGTATTCGCAGCGCGGTTGTATGTTTCGCGCGCCGCTTCAATAAGCTTTCCGAGAAAGCCAAAGCGCTCTTCATCAAGTTTGCCTTCTTTTAATGCATTTAATACGGTTGCCATGGCAGCAAGCATGGTAGGGCGATTTCCACGCAATATTTGCTGCACTTTTTTTACCTGCTCGAACGTTGGGGTTTTTTCATATTCCACCAATGTTGTATCAATCGTTTTCAAGGTTGCTTCCAACATTTCGATTTGATTTTTTGTAATATGAGCGCACGCGCGATACGCATCCAAAAATTCATCATGCAGATTTGCAAGAAAGGTTGCGCGCAAAACCGCAAGTTCAGGATGAAGTTCACCCCGACCAATCCCAATCCTGTCTCCAACTGGAATTCCTTGGCATATATTTTCCAAACGATTCAGATGAAGCAAAATTTGCATATCAAAAAAATCATATGCACCACGCCACTGACGTTGTTGCAACGCCTGTTCGTCGTCAGTTATTTCGCCTGTATTTTTAAGCCAGTTCTTCAGCGCACCACATGCCTGCTCCAGATGAAATACAACTTTTGTATCAGCAAGTGTCTTTCGTAACTCCGGTGCGTTAATTAAATTGGCAAGACTCAATCTCTGCCCAAAATCATAAAAGCTTTTACGCAAATCCGTTGGTAATGGTGCGTTTGTATGTCCCGTCTCAAAAAAAGCCTCATACCGGCTAAGCATTAATTCAAAAATAAGCCTGTCTAAGAAAAAGCAAATCGCAAAAACATCATCTCTCAGAGCATCCTCTGTGCGTTGTGCGATATCCTCTGGTTTGCGTTTATAAGGTTCTTTCATGCCCTTATCTTAGATGATTTTGATTAACAACTCGCTAACACGGCCAGAACATTACAATGTGTGTTGCATATATGTCGTAGGTGACATGCGATATGCACCCTATATATAGAAAAATAATACGATTTTTATTTCGTCTCTCTGCCTTAACGTTTTATTAAGGAACAGCTGCTAGAAAGGGAGTGTGTCGCAAGGAATGCGGCGAAACCTAGCAGAAACGAGGAAATATATGACTCAGATTCAAACACAAGCAACTTCGATGGGCGCTCTTTTTGTCATGAGCAACCCCGCCATGCAAAGCAGCAATGATAATAATTGGCGCATTGCAGGTTACGATACGATGGGTTCGATGACGATTGAAGGCGATACTTTGTATTGGGATACATCTGCTCCGGTTGGCGCTGATCATATTGCGGGCGTCGCGTTTGATGAAAATAATCGCATTCGCGCCGTGCTTTTCTGGTCAGATGAAAACGATGCAGAAATCACGCTCTATACAGCTGGCAAATTCCATTTGCAGCCGCGCGATATTTTCGTGCCGACGGTAAGCGCAGTTGATTTTATTTTGAATTATTGCCGCGCACCGCTGACCGAAGGCCTGAAATCGCTGCTGGCGAAAAATATCGTTACCGCTTAAGCGCGAATTTCTTTCGCAATTTTATCCAGCAGCGCATGCACGAGCTTCTTCTCCGGCTCGTCGAAAAATAATTCCGCCAATTTAACGTATTCGCTAATAACGACCGGCGTCGGCGTTTCCATCAGCACCATCAGTTCAAAGACACCGCAGCGCAAAATCATACGCACAAGCGGCAACACGCGGTCCTTATTCCATTTATCGCTGAGGCACGCATCGATTTTCGCATCGAGATCCGCAGTACGAAACAATACGCCCTGCACCAACTGCCCGAGCAACGTAGGGTGCGGCGCACCTTTAATATCTGCGTCCGCGGTATAATCTTTTGCGCGCACACGTATATCGGCAATAAACGCTTCTACATCCTGCGGCACATCTCCCATAGAAATTTCATAAAGCCCTTGCACCGCGCATAACCGCGCTGCGAATTTCTTCTGATTTCCTGATTTTATTTCTTTCACTTTTTTACTTCCAAATTCGCTAGGCTTGCTGCAGATGCGCAGGATTTTTAAGCACCGAAGCGCAAGCGTACTCTTTGTGTACGTGCGCATCGGCGCGCAGAAAATTCAAGCAAGATACCAAGCCTAGTAGAATTTTCACGCCGCCTGCTTTTTATAAGACTTAGAAATTTCCTTGAGAATCGCTTCGCCCATTTCCGTAGTGCCGACTTGCTTCATGCCCGGCTGCATAATATCGCCGGTACGCAAACCGGATTTAAGCACGGCATCAATAGCATTATCAATCGCATCGGCTTCGCGGTTCATATGGAACGAATAACGCAACATCATCGAAAGGCTCATGATCGTCGCAATCGGATTGGCGATACCTTTGCCCGCAATATCCGGTGCGCTGCCATGCACCGGCTCATACATCGCCGGTTGCTTGCCATTTTTATCCTTCGCACCCAGCGATGCGGAAGGCAACATACCGAGCGAACCTGTTAGCATCGCCGCGATATCAGAAAGAATATCGCCAAACATATTTCCGGTGACAATCACATCAAATTGCTTTGGTGTGCGCACAAGCTGCATCGCGGCGTTATCCACATACATATGTGAAACCACGATATTCGGCGCGCGGAAATTCGCATAACGAATCACTTCTTCGCGCCATAATTCCATCGTCTCAAGCACATTCGCTTTATCCACCGAACACAAGCGTCCGCTACGTTGCTTCGCCAGTTCCAGCGCAACGGCCGCAACGCGATGAATTTCTTCCGTCGTATAGGTCATGGTGTTCACGCCACGGCGATTGTCGCCTTCTAACTGTTTGATGCCGCGCGGCGTACCGAAATATAAATCGCCCGTCAGTTCGCGCACGATCATAATATCCAAACCTTCAATAACTTCTCGCTTCAGACTGGAAGCATCCACCAACGCGTCAAATACTTTTGCCGGGCGCAAATTCGCAAACAAGCCAAGCTCTTTGCGCAGACCCAAAAGCGCGCGCTCGGGGCGCAAATCATATTCGAGTTTTTCCCATTTCGGGCCACCGACTGCACCGAGCAGAATCGCATCCGCCGCGTGCGCTTTTTCCAGCGTCACATCCGGCAGCGGTTTGCCTGTAACGTCATAGGCGTTACCACCTGCCAGCGCGTGATCTGTCGTAAAATCGGTGCCTGCATGTTGGTTCAGCCAGTTAAGAATTTTTTCTGCTTCCGCGCAAACTTCAGGGCCAATGCCATCGCCCGGGATGATGAGAATATGTTTTGCCATAGTATTTCCTTAAATAACGCTTCTTTTTTTAAGAAGCGCCACCATAGCGAAATATCAAGCAAATGCAAGGTGAAGTCAGATCATGCCGGCGGAATAATTATGCAGTTTGAATTGGTGCCGCATGGTGAAATAGGTCTCAAACTCAGCCCGCGCCTTGGCCAGATATTTGCGTACCGTGCCGCTTTTATCGCGTTCGGGTCGCGTTTCCAGATATTCGCTCAAGCGTCGGCAAAGCTGGTGCACCGGCATACGCGCCGTCAGCATTTTATGGTATTCGTCCGTCACCTGAATATGTTGAGTATTCGCGCGAGTCACCTGGGCAAATGCCTCCACATGTTCATTCTGGCCGAAAAACAGCACGCTGACATACGCCATGTCATTAATCAGTATCGAGGGCGAATAGCCCGGCATAGGCGCATGGCCGTAATCGGTAATGGAAAAAAGTATATTGCTTAGGTTTTCTTCGATTTTATGTAGGGGTTGCATCCTTAAACTCCTGTTGTGAATTATCCCTTCAGCCCCACCGTTACGCCCTAATTGTGACAGTTTTATGAACATTTCCATAAAAGTTATTTTTTATACAAATCAATCATTTATTAATTTTTAGTAAAAATTCCCATTCGACCTACCACCACATCTTGTGATTTTTATTTTAATTCACACAAAATTTTGCTATGTAAGAAATAAGGGCTGTGTTTTTCAAAGGAGGGTGTGCATCGAAGGCAGCAAAAATCTTAGAAAACCCTCTGGCCTATCCAAAAAATTACGAGAACCAGAGCGTTAAAAAAGAACGCCAGCCGCCCCTTTTGCAAACACAGTCTGAAATTAACCGGAAGGAGGTAATCCAGTGTCTACCAAGTATTTTGACAGTTTTACGGAGCAGAAAACCCGAGCATTGGAAGGGAGGGTGATTCGTCCCTAATCCTTCCGGACTGGGTTTGCTTGCCCCATTAAAACAAGCGTCATAAGAAATCCTATCTTGGGTAACCCGCGCGGAGAAATTGGTGACACCAATGTAACGCGCGGGTTATTTATTTGTGCATGAAACTCACCGTAACTGCCGTCAATGTGGGCGATAAATATCCGCCCGAATATCTGTATATTTTGCACCGTATGGTGTCGCGGCATCTCACTTTGCCCCATGATTTCATCGTTTTTACCGATGATGTGCACAAATTCCGTGGCGCACCGTTTGAGGTTCGCCAAGAACCGACAGGGCTTCCCGGTTGGTGGTCAAAGCTCTATCTCTTTCACCCCGAAAGCGCCCTTTCGGGTCGCGTATTATATCTCGACGAAGATCTCGTACTCGTTCGCAATATCGATTCGCTCATCGCAGATAAGGGGTTTTGGATTATTCGGGATTGGCTAAATCCCGCTACATACAATTCGAGTGTCATACTTTTTTCAGCCGAAGAAACACGTGATTTTTGGCCGCGTTTTACATGGCAGGACCAAGGAATTTACGGCACGGATCAGGATTGGCTCGCAAAGAAAATTAAGCCGGAAACACTCTATTTTAATCCCACGGAAGTCGTAAGCTACAAACATGATCGTTGTGAAGAAGCACTACCGCCTGAAGCGAAAATTGTTGTTTTTCACGGATATCCTAAACCTCACCAAGTTGGAGGCTGGGTTAAAGATTATTGGTATTGATGAAAAACTTATGGATTCTTTATACCCGCAACTCTAGCTTTTTAAGATAAGCAACCTAGAGAGGCCTCCCATGAATCAGAAGAAGAATACGATCCTCATCATTGAAGATGAGCCGCCTATTCGTAAGCTTTTAAATATTACTCTGGATATCAAAGGATATAAATCCATTGAGTGTGATAACGGTCGTGAAGGCGCTCGTCTGGTGGGTTCCGTAAAGCCGGATTTGGTGCTGCTGGATCTGGGATTGCCCGATATTGATGGCAAAGATGTGATTAAAACTGTGCGCGAATGGTCTCAGGTTCCCATCATTGTTTGCTCCGTGCGTAGCGGTGATGATGAAGTGATTAAAGCATTAGAACTTGGCGCAGATGATTATGTTACCAAGCCATTTAATCCGGATATTTTAATTGCGCGTATTCATGCGAATTTACGCAAGGCCGCTACGCAAGAAGCGGGCGAACCGGAATTGGCGAACGGAAAAATCCGCATGGATTTAGTGCGTCATGAAGTTTTCATCAATAACGAAAAAACCGTTTTCACGCCGAAAGAATATGATTTGCTGCGCTACTTCCTCGTGCATCGCGGTCGTATGCTCACGCATAAACAACTCCTCAAAGATGTATGGGGTCCTGCACATGCGGAAGATATGCAATATTTGCGTGTCTATGTCAGCCAGTTGCGTGAAAAAATTGAAGATAGTCCCGCAGAGCCAACCTACATTGTCACTGAACCTGGCATTGGTTACCGCATGGAATTTATCAACCATTCAAAACAAGAAGCGGCCTGATTGATCTATTTTTTATAGTTTTGGTCGGCGCCCCTATCGCATTCTGATTTCGGATACTTCACATTTTTAATTGTCGGATTAAACCGACATGAAAAAAGAGAGGTTTGCCATGCAAAAACACATCGTATCTACATTCGCAGTAGCAGGAATAATTGCTTTACTTTCTGCGTGCGGAAACACAACAGAAGATCGCGCTTTATCCGGTGCCGGAATCGGCGCAGGGGTAGGCGCATTAGGTTCAGGTATCGCGGGTGGAAATCCCGTAACTGGAGCTGTCGTGGGTGGTGCAGTGGGTGCCGCTGCCGGAGGATTTACAAAAGAAAAAGATGTCAATCTCGGCACACCTGTCTGGCGCCGTTAACATTAACAAGGAGGTTACCATGATAGGATGGGCAATTACATTTTTCATACTTGCGGTTCTTGCCGCAATATTTGGCTTTGGTGGACTTGCAGGAACCTTCGCAGCCATTGCGAAATTTCTTGCCATATTGTTTGTGATCTTATTCATCGCAAGTTTGATTTATTCGATGATCACCGGTCGCGAAGCATCGCCACCACTGTGATAATTTTATAAAGCTTAAAAAAGGGAGTTCAATCGAACTCCCTTTTTTATTGCCCGAAATTCAAAGCAAAATTCTACATTCAGCAATAAAAAACGGCGGGCATTACACCCGCCGTTGTTACTGCATGGCCCCGAGATGGAGTGCCCAATTTCTTAATAAGCTTTTCGGTCTGGATGATTCGCTTCGGCGATAACGCTTGTTGCGTTAATATCCTTACCGAGAGCACCCTTATCTACATAGCCAATCACAGTAACATGTGTGCCTTCCTGAAGTGCAGCAGCCTCTTCGGATGTAATATCCACATCAATGCTGCCGGTTGAGTCTTTCAGTGTAAATTCCTTTTCGTTGGAAATGCTATCCACCGTGCCAGAAATTTTGACCAAGCCTTCATCCGGCAAAGCCTGAATAGTGGATGTTTGTGCATTCTTGATGGAAACGCCCGTCGCGCTTTCAAGTGCTTTGCCAATACTCTGACCTACTGTTTCATTCACAACCACTTTGCTGGCGTTAATATCTTTGCCGAAAAGATTTTTATCAACCTCTCCTGTAACACTTATTTCTGCACCTTTTTTCAGCATTACCGAATCCTGTGACAGCATATCAACATTGATTGTGCCGGTATCATCGCGCAGCGTAAACTCGTGTTCGTTTTTTACTTTATCGACAATGCCATGAAGTGTAACGGTGCCTTTATCCGGCAGCGTACGAATTGTCTGTGTGCCTTCTGCATAAGCGTTAGTTGCAAAAACAAAAGCGCATGCAGTCGTGAGTAAAGTTTTTCTGTAAAGCATAATTACCTCCTAAGGTTATCGCTGCGGGTAACAGCAACTATAAAACTAAAGCCTTAGAGCTTATAAAACGATAGGGAGAAAGCCTCTTTCTATAAAGAAGACATAAATTTACACATGTTTTTGATGCACTATATTTTGCTGAATGATTTCGATTAAATCATCCATAATAAAAGGTTTGGAAAGATAGGCATCCGCACCAAGTGAAAGCACTTTCTCATGCACGGAGTGATCTTTGCGCACCGTTAAAATTATCACCGGCCTTTGCATATCTTGCGGCAATGCTTTTAATTCTTCTAAAACTTCCAGGCCATCTTTATCGGGCAAACCCAGATCTAAGATCACGGCATCGGGTAAAATATCCTTATAAATTTTTTCACCTTCTTCGCCAGTTTCGGCTTCTAAAACTTGAGCGCCATTTAGCTCCAGAGAAATCCGCAAGAACGTGCGAATGGCGGCAGTATCGTCTATGACCAATATTTTTGTATTATGAAACATATCAAGCCGCCTTTGCTGCTGGCAAATCGCGCCATTTGCTAAAACTGATCAAGAAAACAGCACCGCCATCAGGGTGATTCATGGCTTTAATGGCGCCCTCCTGCGCGTGCATGACAGAACGCGAAATAGCCAACCCCAATCCCGTACCTGCAATTTTGCTATCTTCATGATGAAGCCGTGAATATTTATCAAAAATAGTTTCGATTTTA
The DNA here is from genome assembly GCA_964414595.1 of uncultured Rickettsiales bacterium. Lineage (GTDB taxonomy): Bacteria > Pseudomonadota > Alphaproteobacteria > Rickettsiales > CAIJLX01 > CAYPXJ01. The sequence continues at coordinate 6,506 of CAYPXJ010000009.1, read as the reverse complement.
TCTTCTGGAATACCTTTTCCATGATCGCGAATTTCATAGACGAAATTACCATCACGCATATGGCAACTGAGTTCAATAGCCGTGCCTAAAGGCGTATATTTCGCCGCGTTATCCAACACGTTTTGTAAGACTTGTTCCGTCATCATCGCATCCATCCACACCTCAACAGGGAGAGTGCTGGGATGCGCTGTAAATTGATGGCGATGTAAGCGATCACGCATGCGCCGTTGAATTCGTTCCATCAACTCGCGCGGATTATGCCAATCTTGCTTGAATTTAATTTCGCCGCTTTCAATGCGTGTCATATCTAAAATATTAGTAATAAAACTATCCAGACGCTGCGCTTCCTCGAGCGCTGTTTCCATAAGGGTATTTTTTTGGTGTTCCGGCAGATTTTTTCCCATGCTGCGATATACACTCAGCGATCCGATAATCGACGCGAGCGGCGTTTTCAAATCATGCGAAACGCTGGATAGCAGCATCGAGCGCAGTTTTTCGCGTTCTTCGCTCACACGCGTGGATTCCATCAGCGAACTCATATCGACACGTTCGATAATTAATCCTACTTGTTCAGCAATGGTTGAAACAAGCATGCCGAATCCCACATCAATACGTACTTTCGGCGGCAGGTGCACACCCAGCACTGCTATTTGGCCTTCCGAAGTAAAAATAGGCTCAAACCGCCAGTGTGATTCGGAATGATATGAGGATGCAAGGCCCGTTGTTTTTCCTTCTTCCCACGCTGTTTCAAGCGCGATTTTGTCATCAAAGGAGAGTTGAATGGGGTTTTTGTTTAGCGGCTCTAGCGCATCCGGATTTTCAGCCGAAGGTAAAAATAATGCCACTTCCGTTTCCAGCAAATGCGCCAATTCCTTGTTCAAAGCCTCGAGCACTTTATGGCGCGTGTTGGTACGCTGTGTAATACGGTGTAAATAAAGCAGTGCTTGAGTTTTGCGCTCTCGGCGTAGCGCCATTTCGGTAAAGGTACGACGATGGCTGACAAAAAAAGAAATCACCACTGATACGCTCACAAACAAAATGAGGCTCAAAATATCGCGCACATCATCAATAACAAAATGGTAATAAGGCACTACATAGAAAAAATTCAGCGTAGCGAAACTTGTGATCGAAGCGAGAAGACCGGGCCATAATCCCCATCGGCCTGCCGTAAATGCGCATGCAATCATAAACAAAAGCGCAACATTATCGTCGTTGATGCGGAAAATGGCACGCGGCAAGAAAGCACGTAGCAACTCTGCACAAAAATAGGCCGCCGCCACCGAAAGCAGCGCATAGAAAATTTCACGGACGCGTACATCCGCAAGCCCAACCCTCACTTTCCACGGCAGCTTCACATTAATCACCGTTTCGAGAGGAACCACTTCTACGGGTCCGTATTCCCGGCCTAATTTCACCAACTTATCGGAAAGAGAAGACCGAATCTTATCCCAGAAACTTTGATTGGCCGTACTACCCACCACAAGGTAGGCGATTTTTTCGCCTTTTGCCTGCTTGTCCTTGAGTAAATTCGCTATGCCCTCATACGCACTATTAGCCTGCACATGCAGTGTCTCGGCGCCCATTTGCCCTGCAAGTGTCATCATTTGCCAAACAAGAAAACGATAAGGATTGCGCGACGCATGTCGCTTTTCGACATACACCGCTATCCAAGGAACACCTAACTCTCTCGCGCGGCGTTTTGCGGTACGAAGCAAAGTTGGAGTTTTAGGATGCACGCCAACACAAACAACGACTACGCCCTGGCCATGGCCGAGTGGAACCGCAGCTTTTACATCATGCATGCGTCCATCCGGAAAAGTTGGACCTGCACCAAAAATGAATGACCCTTCGGGTTGCAGCATAAAATCACATGTAATGTCGCATTAAAGAATTATCCCTAGTTCCGTATAAATTTTCCATAAGTAGACGCAACCTATAAAATCCACAAAATAAGGTTAAGATCTTGTTTTTGTTATCTTTCTAATATTGCGCCGCCAACTCGCAAAGGTTTTTTCTGAACGCGGGCTTGCTAGAAGCTCTCCCTCTTTCTGGTATAGCTGAACAGCCTTTTCTAGCGTTTCAATCGAAGGTTGGCTAGCTACATAACGCTCATCCGTTTTAGCAGATGTCAGCCCCTCTTCTGCTTTGGCTAAAGCAAGTTTGGCCGTTTCTTTGTCATTAAAACCTAAGTATATTTGTGCCAAGGTGATGTTATCGTGCGCTTTGGTAAGCGGTAGAGAATCTATTTTTTCAAGCGCTACGGCTTCATTTACAAGCGCCTTTAACTCTTTATCCGCCTCGCTGCGGTTATGACGCTGCAAAGCCATACGTGCATTTTGTAGCTTCTCCGCAATATCTTTATTGTTAAGCGCTAAGGTGAGATAGACCAAATACACATTATCAATCACCACCCCATTTGCTTCTGACCATAACGGCCCCCAACTTAGCTCAGGCCACTCAACCACTTCAGTACTCGCTGGAAAATAATACTCGCCAAACTTTTCGTCGTAGAAAAAACTTTGCTGACGTGTCGGTGTAATATCCTGTTGCTTCACAATATCATCAGCTGCTTTTTGCAGGTTATTATTTAGCTGCTCCGCGCGTGATATATGCTTGAGGGCCAAATTATTTTCCTGCACACCTAAGCTCAGCCTCGCGCCGCTTACATGATCGATAATTTTTTTTGCGGTGGCGCGTGGCGCAGTTTCTGTTTGTGTTATTTCTGTTTGTGGAAGCCGTAAATCACGCAATAATTCTTCTGGTGATTTAACCGTTTGCGCATAGACCACGTGCGCTGACGCGCAGAGCGCCAGCGCCCATAATGCAAGGTGTGATTTTTTCATGTGAATAATGGAAATGAAAGTTACTTCTCAGAACTTTCTTTAATATTCTCACCAAGTTTTTCGACCCTATCGCCGATGCGTTCGCCAACCGTGCGTTCGCTTTCTGGCTTTAGTTTACGCGCCGCATCTTCAAGCCCTTCACCCACTTCTTCTGCGGCTTTGCCAACACGAGTTGAAGGCTCATTCTGACGATCGAAATAGGCAAGAGTTACGATAACTAATACAGCAATTACAATTACTAAAATGATAGTATTCGGGGATCTACGCATCACACTCTCCTTCGTTACAATGAATTCACTAAACCTAATTACACAAACGTTACATAACGCTCATCGAATGAGAAGGAATGCGCCACTTGGATGAAGCTGCTTTTTGCGATGCGTCAGCATAACGTTCCTGCATGGGCATAAAGCGCTCCTTATCCGATAAAACCGCTTCATCAAAAAAGCTAAATTCACCCAAAGTTTCGCTGTCCGGCAATAAGAAATCATCCAGAATCAAATGTGACATGGTAACCTCCTTTGGTTATGAGCCGGTGTGTGCCGGCTTCCTAAAAAAAGTAACCCGCCAAAAATTAAATCGCTGTATGCGAAAACCAAACAATACATAAGGCGCACATAAATGAACCGCCGATTCTTTATAGTCTCTTTATGTAGGCTAAAGCTCTGCCTATCGCAATTTAATGCACTCCTTGTCATGCTTAAGACCGATTTAATCAATAAGGAGCTTTACCATGACAATTACACTTCGGTCACTTTTAGCAACGGCTTGCGTGGGTATGGTTTTTTCCACAGCCCAGGCGGCCTCTCTTTCTAACAATAGTGTGGTGCGTGATTCCTATGGCAATCCTGTACGTTCGCTTGCACATGGCACATGCACGCGTACAAACTGGGCGGCAGGTTACGATGAATGCGCGCGTAAAGTGCATCATCAAGCAGTGTCTGCACCACGCACACTCGAAACCGCGGAAAAAACCGTCTACTTTGCTTTTGATAAAGCAGAGCTGACACCGCAAGCTAAAGCACGCTTGAGCACCATCGCACGTGAATTGCGTACCGCGGAAGATGTACGTAGCGCAACGATTGTTGGTTTTGCGGATCGTATCGGCACCACGCCTTATAATGATGCACTCTCGGAAAAACGTGCCGAAGCCGTACAGAATTTTCTGCATCGTGAAGGTTATTTAAATACCAATCTTGCTGAGGTGCGCGGCCTTGGCGAACGCCGTCCTGTAAGTAATTGCGAAGGTGAAGGATCGCGCGCATCGCAAATTTCCTGCCTACAGCCGGATCGCCGAGTTGAGGTGGAGATTGAATATATTGATGCGGCACAAAACACCTCCATCAATGATCCAAGAACTGCAACCAACCAATAGGAGAAAACTATGAAACAAGCAAAAGAGACTACCGACATTCGTGAACTGAAAAAAGAGCTGCAACAACTCAGCCAATTTGTTCAGGATAATGTCAAAGAACATGTAGGTAATGGTGTAGGTAATGTGATTGGCTTTGATGCCACCGACATTCGCCGTATGGCTAAAAAAGCGGGCAAAGGTGTTCGCTCCTACTTCTCGGAAAAAGCGGACCAGGCCGAAGAGCTGCGCCATCAAGCTGAGGAAACAATTAGTGCGCGTCCCTTTACCTCTGTGGCAATCGCCCTTGCGGGTGGTCTGCTCTTAGGTGCACTCCTCAAGCGCAGATAGTCTTTATGCACGAAGGGCTCTCCCTGAACCTTCTGCAACGGAGGTTCGCTTTGTGGGCCTTGGGACAAGCGCTTCCAGAAGCGTCTGCCCTGGGCCCACATCTACGTAAAGCATTATTCGGTGTCGCAGTTGCGGCGGTGGGTGGCGTTATGCTGGCTTTAGGCCTGGGCATAGGGTTGATTGCTTTACATCAATATCTTGTCTCAGAAGGGCTGGATACTGCATCTTCATTGGCGCTGATTGCATTGCTTAGCGTTTTATTAGCAGCAGCGGCAATGTGGTTAGCTAAATTCCTTCTCGATAAAGCCGTGTCGGTAAGCGAACCTACGCGCTTATTTTCCGGGCACGGCGATTTTGTCAGTGATGCGCTTAATGCGGCAATACAAGGTTTTTTGGAAGGGATAAAATCATCTCCGGAAGCCGAAAACAAAGCCGTAAGCGAAATCGAGGAGCGGATTAAAAACCTTTCGCAGCGTATCCAGCGTGCAAACGATAATGCCGCATAAAAACGATACTGACAGGTTTTTTATATCTCCATCTCATCTCACCTATCGAGAACTGAACTGGGTTACGCCAATCTGAATCTGGGTTAACCGACAACTAAAAGGAGGTTTTTATGTTACCCGATCCACGTTTTCTTTTTATTAAACGCAGTCACATTTACGGCCTGACCGCAGCCGCGCTCATGGTTGGCTCCCTCTCCGCATGCAACACCATGGAAGGTGTAGGCGAAGATGTGAAGCAGGCTGGTGGTAAATTGGAGCGCTCAGCCGAAGACAATAACAACTACGGCAAATAGGAGGTTCCTATGTTACGCCTAGCATTAATGTTTTTGGTGGTGGCTGTTGTTGCCGCGCTGTTTGGCTTTACTGGCATTGCGGCAACTTCTGCAGAAATAGCAAAATTCATCTTCTTCATCTTTGTGGCACTATTGGTTGTCGCATTAGTCCTGGGAGCCCTGGACTATCGAGGAAGACCGAGGTAAACCTCCACGTCACAAACGATGAAGGGAAAGGGGATACGTCAGTATCCCCTTTTCATATGGTCGGATGGAATTACACAAAAGCGCTTGCAAATACCTATTCATATTTCTATAAAGACCGCTCTAAAGCCTGGATGCGCGGGTGTAGCTCAGGGGTAGAGCGCAACCTTGCCAAGGTTGATGTCGTGAGTTCGATTCTCATCACCCGCTCCAGGAAGGCTGAAGGTTCCCCATGGCTGAAAAATCCAAGAAAAACATACCTGAAGTCGCTCCAGAATTGCTGGAAATGCTTGTTTGCCCCCTCACCAAGGGCCCGTTGGAATATAACCGTTCCGCGCAGGAACTTATCAGCCGTAAAGCTGGCCTTGCGTACCCGATTCGCGATGGTATTCCCGTGATGTTGATTGACGAAGCGCGGAAATTGAACGAATCTTAGGGGATGAACCCTAAATTTGATAAAAATGGCCTGATACCGGTTATCACCCAGCAATTTGATACGGGCGAAGTGCTCACCTTTGCCTGGATGAATGCGGAAGCGTTGGAAAAAACGCTTCAAACCGGCGAAATGGTCTATTTTTCGCGTTCGAGGAATAGTTTGTGGAAAAAGGGCGAAACTTCCGGCCAAGCGCAAATCCTCAAAGAAATGCGCCTGGATTGTGATGGCGATGCGCTGCTTGCGCTCGTCGATCAACAGGGCAAGCCAGGGGTTGCCTGCCACACAGGCCGCAAATCCTGCTTTTATTTTACCGCACAAAATGGCGTCTGGACTGAAAATCAGGCCCCGCTTATCGATCCGAAAAAGCTGTATGAGTAGGCTTTTCGCATTTGTACTACTTTGTCTTTTCTCTTTTTCGGCGCGTGCGCAAGGTTTCACCACCGACGTTGGTGATATCAAATCGGTCACAGTACTGGCTTCATCAAGCCTTTCGCAGGTGATGACGGAACTCATCCGTCTCTACTCGGTCAACCGTGATAGCAC
>CAYPXJ010000008.1:41635-55208 GCA_964414595.1 uncultured Rickettsiales bacterium | reverse complement strand
GAATTAGGCCCGATTGCAGAGTGGGGTTTGAATCTGGAGCGCAATCTGATTGCCGTGAATCACGCCACAAATGAAACGAATAAAAAAGGGATTTACGCCATCGGCGATATTTCAACTTATCCGGGCAAATTAAAACTGATTGCTTGCGGATTTTCAGAAGCGGCAATGGCGGCACACGCAATGTATGCACGTGTGCACCCCGATCAGGCTCTGCATTTTGAATATTCAACAACTAAGGGAGTTCCGCATGCGGCGTAGCGCTCTTTTGCTATTGTTACTATTATTCATGCCGCATGTCGCAGGCGCTGTAAATGTGCCAAAATTAACCGCGGTGAGTTTTGATAATGCCCTTGTCGATGCGGCAGATCAAGGAATCGAAGCCTTGGTCACAGGCCTTATCCGCCAAGGTAATGATGTCAATAGTCGTGGCGATTTTGAAGTTACGCCACTTATGCGCGCCTCCTACCGAGGTCATAACGATATTGTCGAACTTCTTATTCAATTAGGCGCAGATGTAAATGCGCGCGATTTAGGTGGTGCTACTGCACTTCATCTGGCGGCACGGCAGGGTAATGTAGAAACCGTTAAACAACTTCTTAAATACGATGCCTTTGTCGATGTAGAGGATGATGAAGGCTGGACACCACTCATGCGTGCAATGCTTTTTGGTCACACTGACATTGCACAAGAACTTATTAAATTCGGCGCGGATGTTGATCACCGTAATGCCTGGGGCGATAATGCGTTTGCTCTTGCAAATAATTTGAAAAATAAAAACGAAGCCATGCTGATGCTGGAAGCGGCGCGGACAAATCAAAAAGATAAGCAAGCGGAAATTGCCGCGAAAAAATCTGTAAAAGTTCCAGCAGTTGAAACTTTACCAGAAGAACTTCCTCTCAATGAACGACCTCTAGCACTTGCGCAGAAACCAGTAACGCAGGCGCAAGTTGAAGCACGCGAAGAATTAGCACAATCTCCTTCGCCGCAAGAACTTGCGCAACTTGCTCCCGCTGCTGGCACGGAATCAGAATCCCAAGCTGATCCTTTACCGCAACCGGCTGAGCCTGTTGCAGAAAGCGAAAAAGTGATTCCGACTACGTCTGAGCATTTTAATGAGCGCCAGCGCGTTCCTCTGAATTTTGAAGATCCCGCATCAAAAATTGCACCGCTTAAGCCACTGCCTACTGATACAAAACCGGCTGAGGCAGCACCAACTCCTGCAATTGAAAACAAGCCTGTGGAAGCTCCTCAAAAACCGGAAAGCAGTGATGCCGATAAAGAGAACAGCAAACTTTTCACCGCCGGCGCGCCTGAAACTATTTTTGAACTTCCTGTCCTGCCGGGTCAAAAAGAAGAAAGCAAATTGGACAAGCCAGTGGATTTTGCTGCCATTGATGTTCCGTGGCTTGACGATAAAAAATCCAGCCCACAAAAATTATCTGCACTCGCTCCAGCTGCAGGTACGGATTTGACAGCGCCACCGGAACTCACACAGACAGACCCTGCAAAAGCAAAAATTTCCAAGACAGTAGAAATTACATCCACTGCAGCGGAAACATCAGAAAAAATGGCGGCGCCCGCAGAAGAAAAAGTCGCGGAAGTTAAACCTGCAGTGCAGCAGGAAAAAGAAACCCAAAATGCACCCATAGAAGTTGCACAGAATAATCTTCCGTCCACGCTATCCCCTGAGAATGCTGAAGCACCTAAGAAAAAAGAATTGCCCGTAACTAATTTTAATACAGAGCCACCTCTTGAGCTTGCAAAACCTTTCACACCACCTGCACAGGAACTTGCTGTAAGTGAAGACGCAAAGCCTGTAGCTGAAGTTAAAGAGGCGCCCAAGAAAGATGCCGCACCTGCGTCCAAGCCAGCAGAAAAACCACTTACAGAAGTGAAAGAGTTGCCAGTAATCGAAAAGCCTGCGGTAAAATCCATAGAGAAGCCTATCGAAGTCATAACCCCGACTACACCGCCGGAAGCTTCACAAGGAACTGTAGAAGTTTCAGAAGCTGTGCAAGTGCCACTTACTTACGTGCCGTCTACTAATGTTGTTACAGAAACCCAACCTACTGTGCCGCAAGAAAATATGGTTCAGCCAGCACCTTACCGACCGGCTTATGTGTTCCAACCGAGTGCCCCGCTTTCAACCGAGCAATTCTGGCTTGAGGTTGGCATATTCCCCAGTGAGGAAGCTGCTGTTTCTCATTTCGAAGCTGTGATGCGCTCAGGCAATACACCGCCGCTGCGCATGCGCCTGGTGAAACATGGTTTACAAAATACGCCGTTCAAATCTGTAGCGATTCGCGTAGGGCCATTTGATAAAACACAAGTATCGCAGAGCCTCTGTGACGTCTTCCGTGCGGGAAGCCGCCTTTCCTGCCGTATGGTACGCGATGCCAGCAGCATTCCGGCCGACACTACACGTCGCAGCACTTCTGAACTTAACCGTGCTGCGATTGACTCCAACTATGTTGTGAAAGGTCACAGTAATTACCTAGAGCAGCAACTGGTGTATTGGATTCAGCTCGGTTCGTATCGTAGCCAAGAAAACGCCGTGGAAAAATGGAAAGACCTCACGGCAGTACATCCAGAGTTGGCTAAATTGGCGCGGCCTGATATTTCTCGCCCTAAACAAGGAAGCCACTTTGGTGATATCTTCCGTTTACGGGCGGGGCCATTCGCTCAGCAAGCTGATGCAATGGATATTTGCCAGGGTTTACGCGATCAAGGCGTTTCCTGCTTAGTCGTACGCGATTAATTCTTGCGTTTTCACTTGACGGCCCGCTTCATAGTTTGCAGAATCCGCGCTCGTTATTTTGGCCTTTATTCCCCGGTGGCGCAGTGGTAGCGCAGTTGACTGTTAATCAATTGGTCGTAGGTTCGAATCCTACCCGGGGAGCCATCTCATTTCTTTATATCCTCTTTATCACCTGCATATCGTTTTTTTATAACGCTCCTCCTATCGTTAATTCTGGCTATACGCCACAAACATTAACTCGGAGGTTTTATGAAAAATTATCTTTCTCTACTGGCAGCAAGCGCCACGATTGCTCTTGTAGCCAACGCTTACGCCGCTGATAGCAGCTATAAATCTGAGAGCAAAGTTGATCGTCATGATGATGGTAGCTACGAAAGCAATGTCAAAGCAGAATCTAAGGATAGTAAAGGAAAACACAAAACAGAAACTAATGTAGAAGTTGATGTGGATGATGATGCCACGGAAAAAACGGTCAAAAAAGAAGTCGTTGATGATCCTAAAGGACTTTTTAACAAACAAAAAACGACCGTAAAAGAAAAAGTAAAAAATACGAAAGACAAAACCATTCATGAACGTAAAAAAGTTGTGAACGGTGATACGGTGGAAGACAGCGAACACGAAGTTCGTCATTAATCCGCAGTTGAAAAAAGAAACGCCGGTGATTTTTCACCGGCGTTTTTGTTATTTGAGTGAGACGCACCACCTGACCGTCAGGGAGGAGGAGGAGGATGTCAGAATAGAGTGATGCGCCCCATTTACACACCCCACGACTACTTGCCTGAGTGGGTAACCTAAAATTCCTTTTTTAGAGCTTCCGCTCGCATCTGCGGTGATAGCGTCTTGCCCCCACCCCAGCAATTTTCATAAAATTTTAATCAATATGTAATTATTAACATATTTTTAACGTTTTGGCTAGTGCTATTTTCTATTTTTATCTAGGAAATAGCGCTTTTTGCTAACGTTTTACCCTGATATGGGCGATTCCTAACGGTTTTGTAAAAAAAAGCAAGAGAAATCCACGCTTATTCTAAGCCGGGAGCTAATGAAGGGTCCCTGAATAGCTGTTAAAATGCTCTTTTAGAACTATTCGGTTGTGCAAGGTGACAGGCTTCCCCATCTGCAATAGATTACGGGTCAGAAATATCTCTGCAACCTGACTATAACCCCCTTGGAAATTGCTAACCGGCAAACCGGTTTTCTGACTGATAGATGTGAGCGCACGCACACTTCTTTTTTGGGAAGACGCCAATTTATGCCGCATGTTCGCATTTTCCGGACTTTTGGATAATTTTTTAAGCCGCGCGAACCTAACTTTTACTTTTTTTAACATGCATTTTTTCCTGACTAACAAAAAAGGAGGGGTAAGCCCCTCCTTTTTGAGATCTTCTATGACTTAATAGCGATAGAGATCGTAGACGAACGGATAATTCACAGCGTTACGCGCGTTGTCATTATAAACATTATTTGCCGCGCGATCACGATCTGAAGATCCGTCCTGTGCAAAAGCAGATACCGGTGCTACCGCTGCCAACATCAGCAATACGGCAAGACCTGCAGTCTTCTGCACGTAGTTGCTCATCATACGCATCATTGTTCTCCTTTGTTGCGTTCTTGTAGCGTTTTACACTTCCAGGAATGCCCTTCAGGCCTCACTGGCCTACAGGCTAAAGGTTGTCCTTTATTCCTTACACTTCTGCGGTCTACGTGAACCGCTTTCTATGACCACTATACATATTGGCACAAGCTGAAGCTTTGAGCCCACCCCCGTGGTCGAAGTGCACCCTATATAGTAGATAAAACTCTACCTGTCAAGTAGGTTTTTTCCTCATCAATTTTGGAATTCTTTTTATTAATAGTTGGTTAGCGGCAACAACTCATAATAGAAAATTTATTTGCTTCGATCGCGATGGAAATTTTGAGCACTTGCAGCATAAAAAGGGGCGTATTTTTATACGCCCCTTTTTTCTTCTTAACCACTAAGAAAAACTAGAAGTCAAAATGTTGGCTTCCGATACCGCCATGGATACCTTCTACAAGGCCTACTGCTCCGCCATTGAAGCGAACTTCAATACCATTTGCCGTATCCACCAGCTGAATTTGATTCATGGAAGAAGCGCCGACAACACGAATCTCGTCATCGTTACCACTCCAATCCTTGATGACGTCATAGGAGCCAGCTTGCAAAATAAAAAGATCTTCACCTGAGAAGCCCCAGAGCTGATCATTGCCCGCGCCACCTTCTACCGTATCATCATCGCGATCACCATAAAGCGTATCGTTTCCGTTTTCGCCGTAGAGATAATCTTCTCCGTTGTCGCCATGCAAGATATCATTACCGTTACCGCCGTAGATGATGTCTTCATCGTCACCACCCAATACCGTATCATGGCCAGAGCCGCCGTAGATGGTATCTTCGTCGTCGTTACCCCAGATATAATCTCGACCACCAGTGCCAGTAAGCCAATCATCATCCTCAGTACCGTTGATTGTAGCGCCCTGCTGATTATCTGGATCAACAACCTGAGCGGCTGCACCCAAATTAAGGTTAAACGTGCCATTGACATAGTTTTTCACTGTTATGCTGTCATTAGCCACACCATTTTTCGTGATGACGAGATCGCCGCCAGTCCATTTCAGCGTGTAGGCTGCGCCATTTGCAGTGAGGCTATAAAAACCAGGCGTACCTGTTGCTGTCGCCGTACCGCTTAAAAGCATGGTATTTTCGAAAATATTACCATTACCATCATCATCATGAATCGTGTCCTGGCCTTCCGAGCTGGTGAGCATAAAGCCATACGTATCGATACCATCTTGGCCGCCGAGCAGATCATTACCGGCTTCGCCGCCAATTGTATCGTTACCTGAACCGCCAATAAGCGTATCGTTACCCGCGCTGCCAAGTATATAGTCATTTTCCTGGTCGCCATAGAGTTGGTCGTTGCCCTCGCCACCGCGTAGCGAATCATCGCCGCCGCCGCCACTGAGAACATCATTACCGAAATCACCTACGAGTGCATCGCTACCCGCGTTTCCATAAATGGTATCTTCGTTTTCATCGCCGTAAACGGTGTCGTTACCATCGCTACCATAGATCAGATCGCTGCCCATACCGCCGCGCACAACATCATTACCTTCACCGGCGTCAATCGTATCGCCCAGTTGGTTGATATCGTAGCTCAGTGTCACGTTATCAATGAGACCGCCCGCACCCGGAAGTGCCGTTTTATCGGAACGGAATTCCAAACGTGTAATGTCGCCGGCACCTTTCACATGGTAGGTAAAGTTGGTCCAGTTGGTTGTACCGCTACTGATGGTATCAATCACCTGACCGTTCCAAAGCACTTGAATCTTGCTTTGGTCAGACGGGATACCCGGACGTTGTGCATACGCGAATTGCAGTACAAAATCTGCAACGCCTAATGTCTGCACATCCTGATACACGCTGTTGCGATACGGCGCTGCTTGATCCAACTCGAGCAACTGTGCACCCTCTACTGCAGCAACTGTTCCAGTTTGTGCCGCTGCTGCCGGAGTAAAGCGCTGGAGTTCCACACCGTAACCATTCGGAGATGTGACTTTCCAACCTGTGAGATTGTTAAGCAGGTTATACGTATTTTGCGCGATTTGGTCTGCTTCGAAGCCGCCATTGATTAGCAGGCTGCCGCGTCTTTCCTGACCACGATCACCGGAAAGTTCATCGTTACCTGCGCCACCAATAATAGAATCGCGACCTTCCGAACCGAAAATTGTATCGTTACCAGCTAGACCCGTCATCGTATCGTTACCTTCGTAACCGACACCGACATCATTGCCCGTAGTGAAACGATCGCCCTGCGGATCGATGTAATTCACATCCATCAGATCATTACCTGTCGTACCATTCACGATACCGTCACCTTGACGCAGATTCAGGTTAAATGTGCCATTTGTGTAGTTTTTAATGGTCACGCTATCGTTGTTCCAATTTGTACGCGAAATTACAAGATCGCTTCCCTGACCTGCCCAGTTAAGGTTCAGCTCAAGACCTCCAACCGTAATTTTATACAACGTACCGGAAACGAATTCTGCGTCCCCTTGTAATAAACCGCCAAGGCTTGATGTGTTGTTAAACACGCTCAGATCACCATCATTATCGATAATCGTATCGTGACCATTGTCATCAATCGTTACGTGGTATGTATCATCGCCTGTACCACCAGTCAGCATATCCAAGCCTTTGCCGGACAAAATTGTATCGTTACCATCGCCGCCGTTAATGTTGTTATTACCACGACCTGCGATAATCGAATCATCGCCAGCATCACCAAAAACGGTATCGTCACCAACACCGCCATCTAATGTATCATTACCATCACCGCCAGAGATAGAATCGTGACCAAAATCATTTTGGTCAACTGGACGCTCACCGTAAATAAGGTCATTACCACCACGGCCTTCCAGCGTATCGTTACCGTTGAGGCCGGTCATGGTGTCGTTACCAGCGTAACCGATACCGTAATTATTGCTATCTGTGAAACGATCAGTTTGCGGATCGACGTAATTTACATCCATCAGATCATTACCTGCCGTACCATCTACCGTGCCATCGGCTTGCGGCGTTGGATCTCTCGGATCGATGTCGTAATCACCACCATTGAATTGCTCAATCGTGATCGACTCGTTCAGGTTACCATTTTGTTCCGTAATAACAGCGGTTGTGCCGTTCACACCGCTCCAGGTAAACAGGTAGTTATTACCATTCACCGTTAGCAGATAGACATTCGGCTGAATTTTAATCGGCTGACCCGCGATCAGATCCGTCATAGCGCCATTCTGCACTAAAATCTTATCGCCAATGTTTGCTGCGCCACTAATGGTATCATTGCCATTCGTGCCGCTGAAGTTGAAGCGGAATTCGTCACCACCGGTTCCGCCGATGAGTACGTCATTGCCTTCGCGACCTTCAAGCGTGTCATTACCTGCAAGGCCCGTCATCGTGTCATTACCAGCGTAACCGATACCGCGGTCATTGCCAGTCGTGAAGCGGTCGCCTTGCGGATCGATGTAGGCTGCATCCATCAGGTCATTGCCTGCTGTACCATCGACGATGCCGTCCGGTGTATTTGGATCGATGTCGAAATCGCCACCGTTATATTGCTCGATCGTGATCGACTCGTTTGCGTTACCATTTTTCTCGGTGATGACGGCGGTCGTACCATTCACGCCGTTCCAAGCAATTTGATACACGTTACCGTTTACAGTTAATTCATAGAGGTTCGGAGCAACAACAACAGCCTGACCTTGCAGAACATCGATACTTGCACCGTTCTGTACAATCAGACGATCGGAGCCGAGCGCGCCTGCCACTGTATCGTGGCCATTCGTGCCATCAAATGCAAAACCATAATCATCGTTGCCAGCTTGGCCGTTCATACGGTCGTTGCCGATGCCACCGATAATTGTATCGTTGCCTTCGTTACCTTGGATCGAATCATTGCCTTCGCGACCTTCAAGCGTGTCATTACCAGCGAGGCCCGTCATCGTATCGTTACCGGCATAACCGATACCGCGGTCATTGCCAGTCGTGAAGCGGTCGCCTTGCGGATCGATGTAGGCTGCATCCATCAGATCGTTGCCAGCCGTACCATCGACAATACCGTCCGGAGTATTCGGATCGATGTCGAAATCGCCACCGTTATATTGCTCGATGGTGATCGACTCGTTTGCGTTACCATTTTTCTCAGTGATAACGGCAGTCGTCCCATTCACGCCATTCCAAGCCAGTTGGTAGACGCGGCCATTCACCGCGAGCTCATAGAGATTCGGAGCAACCACAACTGCAGTACCTTGCAGGACGTCGATTTGTGCACCCTTCTGCACCATCAGACGATCAGAACCAAGCGCGCCCGCAACCGTATCATGACCATTTGTGCCGTCGAAAGTGAAACGGTAATCGTCATTACCCGCTTGACCATTTTCACGGTCATTACCAGCACCGCCAATCAGCGAGTCATTACCATCGTTACCTTGGATGGAGTCATCGCCTTCGCGGCCTTCAAGCGTATCATTACCAGCAAGACCCGTCATCGTGTCATTACCAGCGTAACCGATACCGCGGTCATTGCCTGTCGTGAAACGATCGCCTTGCGGATCGATATATACCGCATCCATCAGGTCATTGCCTGCAGTGCCGTCTACGATGCCATCCGGATTCGGTGTATCAATATCGTAATCACCATCGAAATATTCTTCGATTGTGATGGATTCGTTTGCATTGCCATTTTTCTCCGTAATAACAGCGGAAGAACCAGGCACACCACTCCATGTGAAGATGTAGGTATTGCCATTTACTGTCAGTTCGTAAGTCGTCGGGCTGGTTTGTGTTGCCGCGCCGGAAATCGTATCCACGCTTGGACCATTGGTAACAACCAGCTGATCGCCAGTCGTGCCGCGCGTTACGGTATCGTTACCGTTCGTACCATCGAATGTGAAATTGAAGCGATCTGCATCCGCACCACCATCCAGGCGATCATTGCCTTCACCGCCACCGAGCGTATCATTGCCTGCATTGCCTTGCAGCGTATCGTTACCGAGATTGCCGCAGAGATTATCATTGCCAGCACCGCCAATGACGAGGTCATTGCCTATGCCACCGCATGCCGTATCGTTGCCATCGCCTGCATCGATCGTGTCATTATCTGCGCCGCCGTCGAGCGTATCCGTGCCTGTGCCGCCAGAGAGCGAATCATTGCCTGCATCGCCAAAGATCGTGTCGTTGCCGTTGCCGCCGAGGCCCGTATCATTGCCGTCGCCACCGCCGATAGAATCATTACCATCTTCACCGGAGAGCGAATCATCGCCTACGTTGCCGCAAAGTGTATCATCACCCGCGCCGCCGATAACTGTATCGTTACCTTCCGTGCCGCATGCTGTGTCGTCGCCCGGGCCCGCATCGATAGAATCATCGCCACCGCCGCCTTGCAGCGTGTCATCGCCATCTTGCGATTCCATGGTGTCGTTACCGTCGTAACCTTCACCGATATCATCGCCCGGCGTAAATTTGTCACCTTCCGGATCGACATAGTTTTCGTCCATGTCGTCATTGCCCGGCGTACCGTCGACGATGCCGTCGGAAGGATTAATATCAATATCAAAATCACCGCTTTGGAAGTCATCAATCGTGACGCTTTCGTTTGCGATATTGCCCTGCTCCGTAATTGTCAGTGTTTTTGCCGTAGCGTTATACGCCAGCAAATAAGTGACGCCGCTGGAAACAATGCGGAAGAGATTCGGAGTGCCTGTTTGTTGTGCTTGACCTGCAACAAGGTTGTTATCAATGAGGATTCGGCCATCGTTATCATTGCCGATCGTATCGTTGCCGTTCGTACCATCGAATGTGAAAACGTAATCATCTTTCTCCGTGCCACCTTCAAGGCGATCGTTATCCGCGCCGCCAACCAGTGTGTCTACACCTTGTGCCGTACGAATCGTATCATTACCGCCCAAACCATATACCGTGTTCGTGATCGAGTTACCGCGCAGCGTATCTGCAAATGCAGAGCCTTCGATATCTTCCACATCAATCATCACATCGCCTTCAGCATCGCCGCCAGAGCCGCTTGCTGCTTCGAGATCCACATTCACCGCCTGCGAAGAAGTCGCATAGCTGATAATGTCGCGGCCATTGCCGCCATCTACGTAATCCGCACCTGTGCCGCCGATGAATTTATCATTGCCGTCGGAGCCATACAGGCTGTCGTCGCCCGCTTCGCCCGTAACCGTATCGTTACCGTCTTCACCGTTTGCGACATCGTTGCCGGAACCACCAAGAATGCTGTCATCACCAGTCCAACCGAAAATACTGTCATTGCCTGCACCACCGGTAAGCGTATCGTTACCCGCGTCACCGCCGACGAAATCCACATCGTCACCGCCGTCTACGGAGTCATTATCCGCGCCGCCATAAATACTATCGGTACCAGCGCCGCCAGTTACGGTATCGTCGCCTGCGTCACCGGTTGCAAAATCATTACCAAAGCCTGCGTTAAGCAGATCGCGGCCGTTGCCACCATAAAGCAGATCGTTGCCGCCTTCGCCGTTGATCGTATCGTTACCGTCGTTTGCGAATACGGTATCGTTACCGCCATCCGCCGGGTTGTTTTGGTTT
This sequence comes from uncultured Rickettsiales bacterium, assembly GCA_964414595.1. Taxonomy (GTDB): domain Bacteria; phylum Pseudomonadota; class Alphaproteobacteria; order Rickettsiales; family CAIJLX01; genus CAYPXJ01. The sequence goes on along the minus strand of CAYPXJ010000008.1, from coordinate 44,304 downwards.
GCGTCAGCATTAATAAGGTCATCGCGGTTTGCAAAGGTGATAATATAGTCGTTGCCTTTGCCGATACCTGTGTTGCCGATGAAATAGAATGTGTTGAGATCGAATTCGAATACGCCGTTTAAAACGACTTTCTGACCATCGGGCAGATTAATCGTGGTGAAAATTTGATTGCCGTTCTGGCCGCCTACGATGAAAGGACGCAGTGCATCAAAGTTTGCAAAATTGCTATCGAATGCACGCAGATCGATTTTCTTGTTAAATTCAAAAGAGAAGTCATTGATGAGAGTCGTGGTGCCAGGTGCGCGCTCAATAACAAACATATCGTCGCCTGCACCGCCCGTAACGGTATCGTTACCGCGACCGGTTGCGATCGTATCGTTGCCATCATCGGCAAAAATAATGTCGTTGCCTTCGTCGCCATTGATGGAGTCATTGCCGATACCTGCGTAAATCGTATCCTCGTTTTGGCCGCCGCGCAGCGTATCATTATCTTGGTCACCAAAAAGCTGGTCATTGCCCTGACCGCCGGAGAGCGAATCATTACCAGTCCAACCATAGACCGTATCGTTACCTTCGTCGGCGTTGACGGAATCCGCACCGCCGTTGGCGTAAATCACATCATTACCACCCAGACCGAATATCTGGTTACTATTGTCGTCATCACCAAATGTATCATTGCCCGTGGTAAGATTGATATTCGCCATAAGGATTCTCCTTCTCCTAATATAAAAACGGCTGTTTAAGGGCCGTTTTGGTTAGCTAATGGTTAACTATTTGATGCAAAATTAGTTCAAATTTTATCTAATATTTATTTTTTTAACACACTTTAACGATTGCCACCACCGGATATTTGTTACAGTTTTGTGACAATCGGGTTCCACACCCGTGAAACCCCTAGGATTCTCTAGGGTTTTGGCACTATACGTATTTTTAGCAAAATTGCAAGCTTCTTAATAAATGATTAAGAGCGCGTCCTTAAATCGTTAATATTGAGGGGTTCAGCCCTGCAGTTGTACCGCTTCCGGCGACTTTTGCTTAAGCGACGTGTTGCTGGTGATGAAGGCATGATAAGGCAAACGCTTCACATAACTAAACAGTACCCAACCCACCAGAAAGAAGGTCAGCAGCGAGGATAGGAAGTATCCATAGCCATAATAAGGCATGCCCATGAAAATGGTCACCAGCGTGAATATGCCGTTCGTGAGTACGAAGAAAAGCTGAATCCAGAGGGCCGCCTTACGGTGCTCGAAATAGTTAAGCAGAATAATCCCGAAGAGCGAAAGCACGTGGAAGAATGCGCCCAGAACGCCGAAACGGTACATCGCGATCTGAATAAAGTTCACGTTAAGTACATCAAAAAGCTTGTGAGCAAGCACGATGGCAATAAAGCATATTACGCCCTGAATAATGATAATCGTGCGCGCGGAAGTCAGAATCGAGGTCATGATGTTTTCATGATCTTTACGAATACGGGCAAGCGGCACATGGTTAAGAATGTTGCGATAAAACGCGTGATAGCGCTCAAAGAAATCCGTTTCTACTATCAACACAAACATTGCCATCGCCGGAATAATAACGAGGTACGCGAGGAAAAGCGCCTGACCATAATCGAAATAGATGCGCATACCACTTGGCAGGATTTCAGCCTGCGGAGCAAAGCACATAATGATTTTATCAATCCAGATGGCGCCCGCATAAAGAAGCCCACCAAGCGCGATATCCCAGTATTTACGAACATAGCCTGCAAAATCGAATAAATCCGCAAGGCGATAATTATATTCCGCTAGAATCTCAGCCAGCGTGAGGAAGCAAATCAATGCTAAACCAATCGTAAAACCTAGAAGCATTCCTGCTTCACCGTAATCTGCCTTAAGCCATACCGCCACGACGAAAGCGGCAATCATGCCGATAAGGAATGCTACGGTTATAGACATGTAATCTTTAAGCGCGGTCAGGAATACGGCAAGATGCCACAAAATGGCTACTAATATGTAGTTGGCGAAAGCAATTAACGCCATACCCGCCGATAAATCAAAAACGAAGAAATAAAAGAAGGCCGCTATCGGCGCCTGAATTGTGAGCGAAAAGAGTAACGTGCCCACAAGCATGCCTGGCGTTTTTGTTACATTCTTATTGAAAATCGCATCCGCAAGATAGCGCGTGGCTATCATAGCAATCGGAGAGTTGAATATGAGTGTAAAAGCAAAGTTGTAAGCTAAAATAACGTGGAAATTTACATATTCGCGGAACGAAAACGCCTCTCCTGCAAAAGCCGTAATACCGCCAATAGCAAGAATGGTAAAAATCCAAGGGCCCGTGGAAACAAGGGCCGCGTGCGTATAGGCTGAAACCACGCCGCTTAGATTATCTTCGCGGACCAGCTTGCGTAATTTAAAACCAATACCAGCCATAGGGTTACCCTGCGTTTAATGAATTATAGAGATTTTGATACGCCGTAAATTGGCGCTGCTTGTGATAAAGCTTTTCCACGCGCATACGCATAGAACTGCTCGCCCGGTTGTAATAGGCTTGGTCGCTCAATAGGCGGTAAATCGCGCGCGCGGTTTTACTTGGGTTGGAAAGCGGTACAATCGTGCCACCCACACCCAGATAAGGATCTTCATCATCCGCACCTTCGATCATTTCGCGGCAAGCTCCAACATTGGTTG